>NZ_JBEXUD010000049.1:0-92051 GCF_040614215.1 Dactylosporangium sp. NPDC006015 | reverse complement strand
GGCGTGGGCCGAGATCGGCGCCAAGTACAACCTGCAGGGTGCCGAGGGTCTCAAGCACACCGACGTCCAGCTCAAGCAGAACCAGTACCAGCTGGGCATGTACCCGTCGGGTGACTGGCTCGAGAACGAGCAGAAGAAGGACACACCCGAGGGCTTCAAGTACCAGATGATGACCACCCCGAGCGTCACCGGCTCGGACAAGCTCAAGTCGACGGCGCTGCGCGCGACCGCCGGTGAGGGCTACATGGTCCTGGCGAAGAGCAAGAACCCCAAGGGTGGCATGGAGTACATGCGCCAGATGCTGTCGAAGGCCGGCGGCAAGGGCTTCACCGAGGTCGTCAAGGCGCCCACGGTGGTCCTGGGCAGCACCGACGGCCTGACCTTCACCCCGGGCACCCAGTCGTCGCAGGACGCGCTGAAGGCCGCCGGCTCCGAGGTCTTCAACCTGTTCTTCGACGGCTGGTACAAGGACCTCGACAAGGAGGCCCGTACCGCCACCAACGAGCTGATGTTCGGTCGCATCAAGGCCGACCAGTTCGTCGAGCGTATCCAGAAGAAGGCCGACGAGATCAAGAAGGACTCGTCGATCACCAAGTTCAAGCGCTGATCGGAGCCTGATCATGCGGCATGGGAGAGTCCCCTTCATCCTGGGGTTCCTGGTTGCGCCGGTAACGCTCTACACGTACTTCGTCCTGTGGCCGTACGTGCAGACGATCAATCTGTCGTTCTACCAGTGGCGCGGCTTCACCAAGAAGCGATGGGTCGGGCTGGAGAACTACGATCGGATGCTGCACGCCGACCGGTTCTGGCAGGCACTGGAGCACCACGCAGTCATTCTCGTTCTCCTGCCGCTGGCCACGATCGCATTCGCCCTGTTCTTTGCCTTCCTCCTCAACGTGGGAGGCAAAGGCAGGGGTGGCAAGACGTCGGGGGTCTGGGGGTCGAGCTTCTACCGGGTGGTGTTCTTCCTCCCCCAGGTCCTCGCCGTGCCGGTCATCGGCGTGCTCTTCGCGACGGTGTACCGGCCCAACGAGTCCGGCCTGATCAACGGTGTGCTGTTGAAGGCCGGGCTCGAGAAGCCGATCGGCTTCCTGATCGAGAAGAACCTGGCGCTGCCCGCGCTCATCGCGGTGCTCGTCTGGCAGGCGGTCGGCTTCTACGTGGTGCTCTTCTCCGCCGGTATGGCCAACATCCCGGCCGAGATCTACGAGGCCGCCGAGCTCGACGGCGCGTCCAAGGTGTCGCTGTTCTTCCGCGTCACGCTGCCGCTGCTCTGGGACACGATCCAGACCGCTTGGGTGTACCTCGGAATCCTCGCCTTCGACGCGTTCGCCATCGTGTCGGTGCTCGCCCAGGACAACGGTGGACCCGACGGCGCGACCACCGTGCTCGGCCTGGAGATCTACAACAACATGCAGCAGAACCGCTACGGCGACGCTGCCACCTACGGTGTCGCGCTGTGCGTGCTGTCGCTGGTGTTCGCCGCGTTCACGCTGCGGCTCACCCGTCGTGAGTCCTACGAGTACTGAGAGGCCGAGACATGACCACAACCATCGGCCGCGACGCGCCGGGTCAGCGCAGCGGCGGGCACGGTGCCCGCGTGGTACCGAAGAGTGAGCGCCCGCGCAGCAAGCCCAATGTGGCCGGCGCCTTCGGCCACGTGTTCCTCGCCATCTGGGCCCTGATGATCATCATCCCGCTGGCCTGGGTGTTCCTGGCGTCGTTCAAGAACACGACGGAGATCTTCAGCGCACCGTGGACCCTCCCGGACCACCTGCGCTGGGAGAACTGGAGCCGGGCCTGGAACAAGGCCCACGTCGGCCAGTACGTGCTCAACAGCGTCCTGGTCGTCACGCTCGCGACGTTCGGCACGATGCTGCTGAGCTCGATGGCCGCTTATGTACTGGCGCGCTACAGGTTCTTCGGCAACCGGATCATCTACTTCCTGTTCGTGGCCGGCATCGCGTTCCCGCCGTTCCTCGCCGTCGTGCCGCTGTTCTTCCAGGTCAAGCAGCTCGGCCTGCTCAACACGTACACCGGCCTGATCATCGTGTACATCGCGTACTCGCTGCCGTTCACGATCTTCTTCCTGACCTCGTTCTTCCGGTCGCTGCCGAACTCGGTGGCCGAGGCGGCGACGATCGACGGCGCCTCGCACACCAGGCTGTTCTTCTCGGTCATGCTGCCCATGGCCAAGCCGGGCCTGATCAGCCTCACGATCTTCAACCTCATCGGTCAGTGGGGCCAGTTCCTGCTGCCCCTGGTGCTGATGGCCGGCGCGGAGGACAAGTGGGTGCTCACCCAGGGCATCCAGGACATCTCCACCGCCGCGGGCTATGAGGCCGACTGGTCGGGTCTGTTCGCCGCCCTGACGATCTCGATCCTTCCGATGATCGCGATGTATATGGTCTTCCAGCGGCAGATCCAGGCCGGCCTCACCGCCGGCGCAGTGAAGTAACCCACCAAAGGCACGCGCACCCCCGGCGGTTTCTCGAAAACTGTCGGGGGTGTGCGATGTAATGCGGTCGTGCTCGTCGCGGTGATGCCCTCAGGTGCCGGTGGTCTGATCAGACCGCTGGCCGACGACGGCACCCCGAGCGGCTCCGAGCGCCGCGTCGACGACCTCGCCACCGCGGTCGCCGCGATCGAGGCCCGCGACCGGCCCCGCTGGCTGTGGCCGTCGACCGCCGAGCTCTATCCGCGCCTCCTCGCCGCCGGCGTCCGCGTCGAGCGCTGCCACGACCTGGAGCTCGCCGAGGCGCTCCTGCTCGGCGCCGAGGGCCACTGGGGCCAGCCCCGCTCCCTCGCCGCCGCCCACGCCCGGCTCACCGGCGCCCCCGTGCCGCCCGACCCGCCCTCCCGCGCCGCCCTGCCACCGGGCGAGGCGCAGGACTCGCTCTTCGACATCGCGGCGGACTCCGAGCTGCCGCTCGATGCGGTGCTCGGTGTCTTCTCCGCTCAGCGCACCCGCGCGGCGGCGGCGCCGTCCATGGCCCCCGGCGGCGGCGCCATGCGCACCCTCGTCGCCGCCGAGTCCGCCGCCGCCCTCGTCGCCGCCGAGATGGGCGCCGCCGGCCTGCCGTGGCGCGCCGACGTGCACGACGCCCTGCTCCGTGAGCTGCTCGGCCCGCCCTCACCGATCGAGGGGGCGCCACCGGCCCGCCTCGTCGAGCTCAACGCCCGGCTCAACGAGGCCTTCGGGGCCCGGGTCCACCCCGACTCGCCCGCCGAGGTCCTGCGCGCCTTCGCCCGCCAGGGCATCACGCTGCGCAACACGCGCCGCTGGGAGCTCCAGCACGTCGACCACCCCGCCGTGCCGATCCTGCTGGAATACAAGGAGCTGTATCGGCTGTGGGTCGCGCACGGCTGGTCGTGGCTCGACCAGTGGGTCAGCGGCGGCCGGTTCCGCGCCGAGTACATCCCCGGTGGCGTCGTCTCGGGCCGCTGGGCCACCCGCGGCGGCGGCGCCCTGCAGATCCCCAAGGTCGTGCGCAAGGCCGTCATCGCCGACCCGGGCTGGACCTTCGTCGTCGCCGACGCCGGCCAGCTCGAGCCGCGCATCCTCGCCGCCGTCTCCGCCGACCACCGGCTCGCCCGGGCCGGCGCGGCCGGCGACCTCTATGCCGCGCTCGCCGCCGAGGCCTTCGACGGCGACCGCCCGAAGGCGAAGGTCGCGCTCCTCGGCGCCATGTACGGGCAGACCGGCGGCATGGCCGCACCCGCCCTCGCCGCCCTGCGCCGCTTCTACCCGACCGCCTGGGACCTCGTGGAGGAGGCCGCCCGCACCGGCGAGGCAGGCGGGCTGGTCCGCACCTGGCTCGGCCGCACCTGCCCGCCGTCGTCGGTCAGCTGGCGGGAGGGCTTCGACGAGCCCGGCCTGGAGGTCGACGCCCGCGGCGGGGCGAGGGGCCGGGCGCGCGGCAGGTTCACGCGCAACTTCGTCATCCAGGGCACCGCCGCGGAGTGGGCCCTGGTCGTGCTCGCCAGGCTCCGCACGCACCTCGCCGGCCTGGCCGCCGAGCTGGTCTTCTTCCAGCACGACGAGTTCATCGTGCACTGCCCCGCCGAGGAGGCACCGGCGGTGGTGACGGCCGTCCACACCGCCGGCGACGAGGCCCGCCGCCTGCTCTTCGGCGACACCCAGGTCCGCTTCCCACTCGACGTCGCCGTCGTCGACCGCTACTCCGACGCCAAGTAGCCACGACAGCGCCCGGCGCTGGGGTTACCAGTCGGCGGAGGCGAGGTAGCGGGCCATGGCGTCGGTGTGCGTGGGGAAGCACAGCTGCTGGGGGCCGACGCCGATCTCGAAGCCGAGGGACTCCTCGGTCGCCACGGAGGCGGGGATCGCGGACAGGGGGCGCGGGGGGAGCACGCCGAAGACGATGAGGTTGCTGCCGGGGGTGCTCTGGACGTCGAAGAGGCGGACGTCGGCGGGGTCGGCCAGCAGCGTGGTCTCCTCGCGCAGCTCGCGGACCATGCCCTCCTGCCAGGTCTCGCCGAACTCGATGAAGCCGCCCGGCAGGGCCAGCTCGCCGCGCTTCGGCTCGATGTCGCGGCGGACGAGGACCAGGCCGCGACCCTCGTCGGTCTCGACCGGCAGGAGCGTGACCGCCACGGGCAGCGGGTTTCGCCAGGTCGTCTCGCCGCAGGAGGCGCAGACGCGGGGCCACGGCGCGTTCGACGCATAGGCGACGCCGCAATACGAGCAGTGATCGTGCAGGGCCATGAGCAAGGAGCGTACCGGCGGTATTAGGCTGCACCGAGGAGCACCCAGGAGCACGGAGGAGTCCCCGCTGAGCGCGATCGTCGGACTGGTTCTCGCCGCAGGTGGCGGCCGCCGGTATGGCGGGCCCAAGGCTCTCGTGCGCCACGACGACGGCCGTTTGCTGGTCGAGCGCGCCGTGGCGACCCTCCGTGAGGGCGGCTGCACGCGGATCGTGGTGGTCCTGGGCGCCGAGTCGGCGCGGGTCCGCGACGAGGCGCAGCTCGGTGACGCGCGGCTGGTGGAGAACCCGGCCTGGAAGAGCGGCATGGGCTCGTCGCTGCGGGTGGGGCTGGCGGCGGTCGCCGAGGCCGAGACGGAGGCCGACGCGGTCGCGGTCGCGGTGCTGCTGGTCGACACGCCCGGCATCGGGCCCGACGCGGTGGCCAGGCTGCTCGCCGCGGCCAGCAGCGGGTCGAAGGCGCTGGTGACCGCGTCGTACCAGGGGAAACGCGGCCATCCGGTGATCCTCGGCCGCGACCACTGGGCCGGCGTGAGCACCCTCGCGACCGCTGACGTCGGCGCGCGCGCCTACCTGATCGCCCACGCCGACCAGGTCCAGGCCGTGCCGTGCGAGGACATCGCCGACGACACCGACCTCGACGTCCCGCCGGAGCAGTAGCCGCCGGACGAGCCGGACAGTCGGAGCCAGCAGCCGCCGGACGGGCCGGCCGACCGGAGCGGCAGGCAATGCCCGTACACCTGCCGCAACCGGAACCAGAGCGGCGGGCGCTGCCAGTACATCCGCCGCAACCGAAACCGGAGCGGCCTGGTGCGGCAGTAGCCGCCGGGAGAATCCACGCGCATAGTGGAGCGGTGCCGGACTTCGAGTCTCCGGCCGCGCTGGCGGCCGGCCTGGCCGACGCGGGCTACCTCGCCGACGAGGGCCTCGCGATGGCGGGCTTCCTCGCGCTGCGCCTGCACCGGCCGATCTTCCTGGAGGGCGACGCCGGCGTCGGCAAGACCGCGTTCGCGGCGGCGCTCGCCGAGACCGCGGGCGTCGAGCTGATCCGCCTGCAGTGCTACGAGGGCCTGGACGCCTCGCACGCGCTGTACGACTGGGACTTCGCCCGCCAGGTCCTGCACCTGCGGGCGGTGGAGACGGCGGCGCACGGCGCCCTGTCGGCGGAGGAGCTCGAGGCGGACCTGTACCACCGCCGGTTCCTGCTCGCCCGGCCGCTGCTGCGGGCGATCGAGCGGGCACCGTGCGTGCTGCTCGTCGACGAGGTCGACCGGGCCGACGACGAGTTCGAGGCGTACCTGCTCGAGGTGCTCGCCGACGCCGCCGTGACCGTGCCGGAGCTCGGCACGATCACCGCCGAGGTGCCGCCGGTCGTGGTCGTCACCAGCAACAGGACCCGCGAGGTGCACGACGCGTTGAAGCGCCGCTGCCTGTACCACTGGGTCGGCCACCCCACGCCGGAGCGGGAGACCGCGATCCTGCGGCGGCGCCTGCCGGGCCTCGACGAGCGGCTCGCCGCGCAGGTCGCCGCGGCCACCGCCCACCTGCGGACCCTCGACCTGGTCAAGCCGCCGGGCGTCGCCGAGGCGATCGACTGGGCCGCGGCGCTGCGCGCGCTGGCCGCGGACACGCTGACCGCCGGGCTCGCCGACGCCACCCTCGGCGTGGTGCTCAAGGTCCGCGAGGACATCGAGCTGGCAGCGGGGACCGTCGGTGCTCGTTGAGGTGGCGGCGAAGCTGCGGGCGGCGGGGCTGCCGGTGACGCCCGACCGGCTCGCCGCCTTCGGCGAGGCCCTCGACGCAGCCGGGGTCGCCCACGCGTACTGGGCCGGCCGGCTCACCCTGTGCGGGTCGCCCGACGACATCGCCCGCTACGACGCGGCGTTGCTGACCGGGGCGTCGCGGGCGCGTGGCCCGTCGTGGCAGGTGCGGCGGCTGCCGGAGCGGTCCCTGTTCCGGGCCACGATGCCGCCGTCGGCGGAGGCCGGCGGGCAGGACCCGGCGCTGTCCGTGCGGGCCGCCGACACCGAGGTGCTGCGCCACCGCGACCTCGCCACCCTGTCGCCCGCCGAACGCGCCGAGGCCCTCGCGCTGCTCGCCCAGGTGGCGCTCGCCGACATCACCCGCGCCGGGCGGCGGCACCGGCCGGCGGGCCACGGGCGCGTCGACCGCCGTCGCAGCGTCCGGGCGATGCTGCGGGCCGGCGGCGAGCCGAGGCCGCTGCTGCACCAGCGGCGGGCGCCGCGACCCCGCCGGCTCGTGCTGCTGATCGACGTGTCGGGGTCGATGTCGCCGTACGCGGACGCCCTCCTGCGCCTCGCGCACGCCCTCACCCGGCACCGTCCACGGTGGACGGAGACGTACACGCTCGGCACCCGGCTCACCCGCCTCAGCCCGGCGCTGCGGACCCGGGACCCGGAGGCGGCGATGCGGGAGGCCGGGCGGCTCATCCCCGACTGGCGCGGCGGGACCCGGCTCGCCGACGGGGTCGCCGCGTTCGTCCGGGGCGACGGCCACCGGGGTGCCGCCCGCCGCGCCGCGGTCGTCGTCTTCAGCGACGGGTGGGAGTCCGCGGAGCCGGCCCGGCTCGGCGCCGCCGTCGCCCACCTGCGCCGTCTCGCCGCCCGGACCGTCTGGGTGAGCCCGCACGCGGGGCGTCCGGGCTTCGCCCCGACCGCCGGCGGCCTCGCCGCGGTGCTCCCGCATGTCGACGCGCTCGTGGCGGGGCATACGGTGGCGGCGCTACACGCCGTCCTTGAGGAGGTCCGCCGTGCGTGAGGTTCTCAGCGAGCTGCTCGGCTGGTGGGAGTCCGGCCGTACCGTCGGCATGGCCACCGTCGTGCGCACCTGGCGCAGCTCACCGCGCCCCGCCGGCGCCACGATGCTCGTCGGCCCCGAGGGCGACGCGGTCGGCAGCGTCTCCGGCGGCTGCGTGGAGGGTGCCGTCTACGAGCTGTCCCGCGAGGTCGTCGACTCCGGTTCGCCGGTCGTCCAGCGGTACGGTGTGAGCGACGACGACGCGTTCGCCGTGGGCCTGACCTGCGGCGGGATCATCGAGCTGCTGGTCGAGCCGGTGTCGCGGGACACGTTCCCCGAGCTGGACCGGGTCGCCGCGGCGATCACCGCCCGCGAGCCGGTCGCCGTCGTGTCGGTGGTGGAGGGCCCCGACGACCGCATCGGACGGCGGCTCGTGGTCTGGCCCGCGTCCACGTCCGGGTCGTTGGGGTCCGAACGGCTCGACGCGGCCGCCGCCGACGACGCCAGGGGGCTGCTGGCCGCCGGGCGGACCGACACGCTGCACTACGGCCTGGACGGCGAGCGGCGCGGCGAGGGGCTCACGCTGTTCGTCGCCTCCTACGCGCCGCCCGCCCGGATGGTCGTCTTCGGCGCGATCGACTTCGCCGCGTCGGTGGCCCGCATCGGGGACTTCCTCGGCTACCACGTCACGGTCTGCGACGCGCGGCCCGTGTTCGCCACGTCGAAGCGGTTCCCCGGCGCCGACGAGGTCGTCGTCGACTGGCCGCACCGGTACCTGCGGGCGGAGCTGGACGCCGGCCGCGTCGACCCGCGCACCGTGGTGTGCGTGCTGACCCACGACCCGAAGTTCGACGTGCCCGTGCTGCAGGTGGCGCTGCGTGAGGACCTCGCCTACGTGGGTGCGATGGGATCCCGCCGTACGCACGACGACCGGCTCGCCCGGCTCAGGGAGGCGGGGATGACGGAGGAGGAGCTGGGCCGGCTGTCCTCGCCGATCGGCCTCGACCTCGGCGCCCGCACCCCGGAGGAGACCGCCGTCAGCATCGCCGCGGAGATCATCGCGGGGCGCTGGGGCGGCGGCGGCGCGCGGCTGACGACGACCGCCGGCCGCATCCACCACGAGGTGTCGTAGGCGCTAGCCGTCCGGTGGCTGGCAGCCGGGCTGGTCGCGGCCGCGGCGCAGGTTGTTGAGCAGCTGCTGCCCGTCCGGTGACAGCGCCACCCGGCGGCTCGTCCGCGCGAACAGCCGCGCACCGACCCGCAGCTCGAGCGACCTGATCGCCTGGCTGATCCGCGCCGTCGACACGTGCAGGCGCATGCCGGCGCGGCCGAAGTGCAGCTCCTCCGCAAGGGTGAGGAACGCCTCCAGCTCGTGCCGCGCTGCACCGTGGTGGTCGATCCGTCGATCCTCACCCATATCGCCGTCGATCGACACTCGGGCGGGAGTCAGGAAGCCGACACTTCGCCGCCGCCGTCCGCGGCGGTCTCGTCGCTGGTCTGGCGGAGCTGATCGAAGTCAAGACCCGCGGAGGGTTGCGTTGATCACTGCTTGTGCGATCTGCTGATCAGGCAGTGGCCCGGGTGCGTCCGCCGCGCGACGGGCCGTTTCGGCACGTCCCCGCGGGAGGTCAAGCGTGTCCTCTTCCCATCGCGTCCGGGTGAGCGTCGACGTCGACGGCAGTCGCTACGTCGACGATGTCGAGCCCCGGACCCTCCTGGTTCATCACCTGCGAGAACGTCTCGGCAAAATCGGCACGGTCGTCGGCTGCGACACCAGCAACTGCGGTTCGTGCACGGTCCTGATGGGCGACCCCGACGGCGTCCAGCACTCCGTCAAGAGCTGCTCCGTGCTCGCCGTCCAGGCCGACGGCGCCGCCGTCACCACGATCGAAGGCCTCGCCGGTCCGGGCGGGGCGCTGCACGCCGTGCAGCAGGCGTTTCACGAGCTGCACGCCCTGCAGTGCGGCTTCTGCACCCCCGGCATGATCCTGTCCGCCGTCGACCTGCTCCGCGACAACCCGGCGCCGAGCGAGGAGCAGATCCGCGAGGGCCTGTCCGGCAACCTGTGCCGCTGCACCGGATACCAGAACATCGTCCGTGCGGTGCAGTCCGCCGCAACGGCCTTGCAGGCGGCCGGCGAGGACGTCCCACTCAAGGATGAGGTGACGGCATGACCGGCCCGGAGCGCAGCGGAGGGCCGGTCATCATGGGCGCAGGCTTCGGGTCAGGCCGGCGCCGGAGCGCAGCGGAGGTGACGGCATGACCGGCCCGGAGCGCAGCGGAGGGCTGGTCATCATGGGCGCAGGGTTCGGGTCAGGCCGGCGCCGGAGCGCAGCGGAGGTGACGGCATGACCGCCGTCGTCGAACCGTCGGCCACCGCGGGGGAGGTCGGCGCGGCGCGCCGGCGCAAGGAGGACGCGCGGCTCATCACCGGGCGGACCCGCTGGACCGACAACATCGCGCTGCCCGGGATGCTGCACCTGGCGATCCTGCGCAGCCCGCACGCCAGCGCCCGCATCACCGCCGTCGACGTCGGCCCCGCCCTGCGGATCCCGGGCGTCGTCGACGCGTTCAGCGGAGCCGACGTCGCCGAGATCCAGGGCAGCCTGCCGTGCGCCTGGCCGGTCACGGAGGACATCGTGCACCCGGTCCGGCCGCCGCTCGCCGACGGCTTCGTGCGCCACCACGGCGAGGCGGTCGCCGTCGTCGTCGCCCGTGACCGCGACACCGCCGCCGACGCGCTCGACGCGATCGAGGTCGAGTACGAGCCGCTGCCGCCGGTCCTGGACCTGGAGGCCGCGTCGCGCGACGAGGGGCTCGTCCACCCCGACAAGGGCACCAACCGCTCGTACACCTGGATCTTCGACTCCGCGCAGGCCGGCACCGGCACCGACGTCGCCGCAGAGGCCGCCACCGCCGAGGTGACGCTGCGCCGCCGGTACGTCCAGCAGCGGCTCATCCCCGCGTTCATGGAGCCCCGCAGCGTCGTCGTCGACCCCGGGATGGGGGAGTACACCATCTGGTCGGCGACCCAGATCCCGCACATCCTGCGGGTGTTCTACGCGCTGCTCACCGGCGTGCCCGAGCACAAGATCCGGGTCATCGCCCCCGACGTCGGCGGCGGCTTCGGCGGCAAGCTGCAGGTCACCCCGGAGGAGATGATCGCTTTCTTCGCCGCACAGCGCGTGCAGAAGCCGGTCAAGTACACCGAGACCCGCGGCGAGTCGATGCTGTCGGCGCACCACGGGCGCGACCAGATCCAGGACATCACGCTCACCGCCCGTCGCGACGGCACCCTGACCGGCATCGACGTGAAGCTCATCGCCAACATGGGCGCCTACCTGGGGCTCGTCGGGCCGGGCGTGCCGATCCTCGGCGCGTTCATGTTCAACTCGATCTACAAGGTGCCCGCGTACCGCTTCGAGTGCGTCGGCGTCTTCACCAACACGACCATCACCGACGCCTACCGCGGCGCGGGCCGGCCCGAGGCGACGTACGCCATCGAACGGGCCATGGACGACCTCGCCGACGAGCTCGGCATGGACCCCGTCGAGCTGCGCCGCCGCAACTGGATCAAGGCGGACGAGTTCCCGTTCACCACGGTCGCCGGCCTCGTGTACGACTCCGGCGACTACGACGCCGCGACGGACAAGGCCCTCGACCTGTTCGACTACGCCGGCCTGCGCGCGGAGCAGCGGCGCCGCCGGGACAGCGGCGACCCCGTGCAGCTCGGGATCGGCGTGTCCACCTACACGGAGATGTGCGGCCTCGCGCCCTCCCGCATCCTGGGCGCGCTGCGGTACGCCGCCGGCGGCTGGGAGACGGCGTCGGTGCGGGTCCTGCCGACGGGCAAGGTCGAGGTGGTCACCGGCACCAGCCCGCACGGGCAGGGGCACGTGACCGCGTGGAGCCAGATCGTCGCCGACGAGCTCGGGGTCGCGTTCGAGGACGTCGAGGTCCTGCACGGCGACACCCGCACGTCGCACAAGGGTCTGGACACGTACGGGTCCCGTTCCCTCGCCGTCGGCGGGGTCGCGCTGGTCGAGGCGTGCCGGAAGGTGCGCGACAAGGCCCGGGTCGTCGCCGCGCACATGCTGGAGTGCAGCCCCGACGACATCGAGTTCACCGGCGGCGCCTTTCGCGTCCGCGGTACACCCGACGCCGCGAAGACGATCGCGGACACGGCGTTCGCGGTGTTCGCGGCGCACGACCTGCCCGACGGGGTCGAGGCGACCCTCGACGCGGACGCGACCTTCGACCCGCAGACGTTCTCGTTCCCGCACGGCACCCACCTGTGCGCGACGCTCGTCGACACCCAGACCGGGCGGGTCAGCATCCACCGGTACGTGGCGGTCGACGACGTGGGCAAGGTCGTCAACCCGCTCATCGTCGAGGGGCAGGTGCACGGCGGTGTCGCGCAGGGCATCGCACAGGCGTTGCACGAGCAGGCGGTGTACGACGAGTCCGGCACCCTGCTGACCGGGTCGTTCGTCGAGTACACGATCCCCAGCGCGGCAGACCTGCCGCACCTCGTCACCGACCGCACGGAGACGCCGGCGACCTCCAACCCGCTCGGCGTCAAGGGTGTCGGCGAGGCCGGCGCCATCGCGTCCACCCCGGCCGTCGTCAACGCGATCGTCGACGCGTTGCGCCCGTACGGCGTGGACGACATCGCCATGCCCTGCACGCCCGAACGGGTGTGGCGGGCGATCAAGCGCGGAGGTGCGGCATGATCCCCGTCGCGTTCGACTACCTGAAACCGTCCACAGTGGAGGAGGCGGTGGCGGCGCTCGGGTCGTCCGACGATTCCAAGGTGCTCGCCGGCGGGCAGTCGCTGCTGCCGGTGCTGCGGCTGCGCCTCGCCGCGCCCGCGCTGCTGGTCGACCTGGCCGGCGTGCCCGGGCTCAGCGGGGTCCGGCTCGACGGCGACACGCTCGTCGTCGGCGCCATGACCACGCACGCCGAGGTGGCGTCGTCGCCGCTGGTCCAGCGGCACGCGCCGCTGCTCGCGGCCGCGGCGGCGACCGTCGGCGACCGGCAGGTGCGGCACCGCGGCACGATCGGCGGGTCCCTCGCGCACGCCGACCCCGCCGCCGACCTGCCCGCCGTCGCGGCCGCCCTCGACGCCACGTACGTCGTCCAGGGCCCCGCCGGGCGGCGGTCCGTCAGCGCCGCCGACTTCGCGGTGGACCTGTTCACCACGGCGCTCGCCCCCGACGAGGTCCTCGTCGAGATACGGCTGGCGGGCGCGAACGGCTGGTCGGCGCACTACGAGAAGTTCCACCGCACGGCGCAGGCGTGGGCGATCGTCGGCGTGGCGGTCGCGGTGTCCCGCTCCGACGGCGCCATCGCCGGGGCGCGGGTCGCGCTGACCAACATGGGGCCGGTGCCGCACCGCGCCGTCGAGGTCGAGGCGGCGCTGACCGGAGCGCCGGCGACGGCCGAGGCGGTGGCGGCGGCCTGCGTCTCCGCCTCCTCCGGCACGTCACCGGTGGACGACCTCACCGCCTCCGCGGACTACCGGCGCGACCTGGCGCGGGTGCTGACCACGCGGGCGGTGTGCCGGGCGCTGGGCGTCTGAGGCGCCCGTCAGGGGGCCGCCCGGTTCCGGGCGGCCCTCGTCCCCGCGGCGCACTGGACCCGGTCGGGGAACCTATCGCGTGGCCGTGCTGCGCGGCGCGCGCCGACGGGACTATGGTCGGAAGCGCGGTCCGGATCACCGGGCGGGCCGTTGCCGCCGAGCGCTGGGGGTCTGACGACCGTGCTGCTGGAACACAGTTTCACCGTGCCCGTCCCGGCGTCGCAGGCGTGGGACGTGCTGCTGGACATCGAGCGGATCGCGCCCTGCATGCCGGGCGCCGCGCTGACCTCCTTCGAGGGCGACGACTTCGCCGGGACCGTCAAGGTCAAGCTGGGTCCGGTGAGCCTCACGTTCAAGGGCAAGGGCCGGTTCGTCGAGCGGGACGAGGCCGCGCACCGGGTGGTGCTCACCGCGTCCGGCGCCGACAGCCGGGGCGGCGGCACCGCATCGGCGAGGGTGACGGCGCAGCTGCACGAGGCCGGCGACGGCGGCACGAGGGTCGAGGTCGCCACGGACCTCGACATCACCGGCAAGGCCGCCCAGTTCGGCCGCGGTCTCATCGGCGACGTGAGCGCGAAGCTGATCGGCCAGTTCGCCGACTGCCTGGCCGGCAAGCTCGCCGCGGGCGGGCCCGCCGCGCCTGCCGCGGCCGCGGAGCCGGCTTCAGCGGTCGCCTTGGACTCGGATTCAGGTCCGGCTGCGGTGTCGGAGCCGGCTGCGGTGTCGGACTCGGTCACGGTCGAGGGGGCGCGGTCCGCGCCCACGGCGTTGTCGGAGGCCTCCGTGTCGGTGCAGCCCGATGACGAGGTGGAGCCGATCGACCTGCTCGCCGTCAGCGGAGTCGGCGCGGTCGTGCGCCGTGCCGTCCCGTACGTCGTGACCGCCGCCGCCAGCTTCGCCGTCGTGTTCGGCATCATCTGGTGGATCAAACGCCGCTGACCGCCCGCCGCCGCGTCGCTCCACCCGCGGTGCTCCGGCGACGGCAGGGCGGGCGTCCGGGCTCGTCTCAGCCGGCAGCGGCGGCGCGGCCCTCCGCGAAGAACCCGGCCACCGCGGTCGCGTCGCCGAGGGCGCTCAAGGGTCGTGCGGCACCGAACGACACGTTCCAGAAGGCGCCCTCGCGCGGCGTCCACGGGCCGACGTACGCGTACGGCTCGGGGATCGCCGAGTCGCCCGTGGACACCCCGTAGTTCACCTCGTCGAGCGAGATGCCGACGTCGAAGTGCTCCGGCCACAGCACCGGCGTGAGGTCCGGTGCGAACAGGCGCAGCGCCGCGTCGCCGACCGCCAGGGCGCCCAGGGTGGTGCTCGCGCCGGTGGTCACGACCGGGTCGCCGGGCCGGGCGCCGGAGCCGTCCTTGTAGACGCCCTCGGCGGCGCCGACGTCCAGCCCCGCGGCCGCCGCCAGCTGGGCGAACGTCTGCCCCTCGTACGGGATACGGCGCCCGTCGACGACGAGCGCGTCGGCCTCGGCCTGCACGTCGGGTGCGGCGACGGTGGCGAAACCGGCCGGCGTGACCCTGAGCCGGATGGTGCCGCTGCGCCGGTGCTGCGGGCCGGCGAGCAGCAGCTCCGCCAGGCCGTGGAAGGAGTTCGTCACCGTTCCATCATGCCCGCCGCGTTGCCCCAGCAGACCGCCCGCAGCCAGTCGTCGCCGAACCCCAGGCGCCGCAACGAGTCCAGCTGGTGCGCATAAGGGTGCGGGATGTTGGGGTAGTCGCTGCCGAGCAGCACGCGACCCGCGAGACCGAGCTCCTCCACCCTGGGGAGGAGCTCCGGCGGGAAACCCGGGAAGAACGTTGTGAAGACCATCGTCGTGTCGAGCATGACGTTGGCGTACCGGTCGGCGAGGTCGAGGAAGCCCTCGTACTCGGGCGCGCCGAAGTGGGCGATGACGGCGACGAGCGACGGGTGGCGGCGCAGCACCTCGCCGAACGGGCCCGGTCCGGTGTACCCGTTGGCGACGGGACCGGAACCGGCGTGCACGACCACCGGCGTGCCGGTCTCGGCGAGCCGCCCCCAGACCGGCTCCAGCAGCGGATCGTTCGGGTCGTAACCACCGACCTGCAGGTGCACCTTGAAGATCCTGGCGCCGCCGTCGAGCGCCGTGTCGACGATCCCGGGCACGCCGGGCTCCGGGTAGAACGTCGCGCTCGGCACGCACCCCGGCGTCCGAGCGGCGAAGCCGAGCGTCCACGCGTTGAGGTCGGCGGCCATGTCGGGACGGTGCGCGTACGCCAGGGCCGTGAAGTGCCGCACCCCCATCTCGCGGAGGTGGTCCGCCCGTTCGGCGTCGCTTCCGCGGTACCGGATGGGCCACGGCCGCCCGACGAGCGGACCCCCGGCGTCGAAGTGGGCCCAGACCTTGCGCATCATGCGCTCAGGCAGGAAGTGCGTGTGCACGTCGAACAGGCCGGGCAGGCCCAGCGCCTGCCAGAACGCGGGGACCTCGTCGTCATCGTTCACACGGATATGTTGAACCGTTCGAGCAGGATCGGCGCGACCAGCAGGGAACCGGCGAAGATCGCGACCGTGGTGAAGACGATGCGCAGCACGACCGTCTCGGTCTTGTCACCCGCGGTCAGCGCCACCGAGTGCGGCAGGCCGATGTTGCGCCACAGCCGCCGGCCGGTCGGGATCGGCCAGAAGATGGGGGAGCCGTGCCGGGTGATCATGTCGCCGGCCAGATGGATGAGCCCGCCGACGCCGACCGCCATTCCGAGCAGCGGGTAGCCGCGGTCGCCGGGGAGCCGCTCGTAGACGAGGTACGCGGCCCCCGCGGCGGCGAGGGTCACGATGAGCCAGCCGGCGCGCTCCGCCCACCGCTCGAACAGCCCGCGCAGCGCCATGGCGAACGCGAAGAACAGCACGCCCATGACGGCCCACTTGCCGAACGCGTTGCACAGCGCCAGGGTGCCGTACCCGACACCGACGTTGAACACGATGGTGTGCGTCAGGGTCCGGTGCCCGTTGCGGCGGCGCGGGTCGTGCTTGAGGCGGGTCAGCATGTAGACGCCCAGTGAGAACTTCTCGACCACCTCCGCCAGGAACAGCGTCAGCACCCCGAACGTGTGCGCCACCGTCGCGCCGCCTTGCCGGGTGGTGACCCGCCCCGACAGGTCGAGGTCAGGCAGCAGCGCGCCACCGGCGCAGATCGCCGTGCCGACGGCCAGCTGGAGCGGCGTCTGGTGGAAGTCGGCGAGCTGGTCCAGCGCTAAGGAGCCGGCCAGCCACACGGCCGCCCCGGACAGCGCATGCGAAGAGCCCATCATGATCCGGACTATCCCATGTGGACCCGCGTTCGTACATAGGAGCTACAGCCGCGTTCACCTGCCGGCCACGTCGAAGGTGGTCGCCGTCAGCGTCGGCGGCGCGTCCGAGGCCAGGTAGACCGCGGCGAAGGCCACATCCTCCACCCGCTCCGCCTGTGGTGTCCAAGACACGACATTCGCCCGCACCCCCGACGCCGCGACCTCCCGCGCCACGTGCTGCGTGAGCGCCGTCACCCCACCGCCGACCGCGCTCGTCGCCGCATCCGTGCCGAACGGCGCGACCGTCACCACCGTCCCCGTCCGCGCCTCCGCCATCCGCGGCACGAACGCCTGCAACGCCTCGAACGTCGCCGTCAGTCCACTGTCGACACTCGCGCGGAAGCCGCCGCCACCCGTACACGGGACGACGAACAGCAGGTCGGGAACCCCGACCTCGGTGAGCACCCCCGCGTGCACCGACGCCGTGTCCACTCCGGTCGACACGATCCCGACGGCGTCCGCACCCACCCACCGCAGCTCGTCGACCAGGTCCTGCAGCTCGGCCTCGTCGTCGCCGATGACGGCGATGCGGGCCCCACGGGCGGCGAGCAGCCGGCACACCGCGGCCCCGACCCCGTCAGCACCGCCGAGCACCACCGCGACCCTGCCCTTGAGCTCGGTTCGGTACATGCCACATCCAGCCTCTCGTCGTCTCGTCGTGCCGTTCCCGCAGGGCGCCTCGCCGGTTGCCCCAGCTTCTCTGCCGTCGTGCCGCGGCCGGCGAGGCCGTCGCGCGCCCCCGTGCCGACCGCTGCTGTTGTCTCCGCTCCTGTACTGCCGGTGCCGGCCGTCGCGGTTTGCCTCAGCGCTTGTACTGCCGGCCCCGCGCACCGCCTCGCTGTTGCCGCTTCGCTGCTCCCCGTTCGCTGCTTCCTGCGTTGCTGCTCCCCGCTTGGCTGCTCCCCGCTTGGCTGCTCCCGCCTGGCTGCTCCCCACTTGGCTGCTCCCCACTTGGCTGCTCCCCGGCCGGCCGCCGCAGCGGTCGCGGCTCCCCGGCTTGACGGCGCCGTTTCGCTGCTCCCCGCTTTGTGGCTCCCCGGTCGGACGCCGCGTCGGTCGTGGCTCCACGGCTTCACGGCGCCGGTCGCTGCCGGCGGGGCACCGCGCTGGTGGCGACGCCCCGCTGCGACGGCTGGCTCAGCTCCAGCCGTGCCGGTCCGAGGCGGCCGCCCACGGTCCATGACCGTGGCCGTGCCCCCAGTGCCGCCGCCCCCACGGCGGACCCCCCGACCACGGCGCGCCTCCCGACGCCGCCCACCGCCGCCAGCGGGCGTGCCTGAAGACGCTGAGCACCAGGAAGAACAGCGGGATCGCGGGCCAGAAGAAGTGCGCGCCCGACAGCGCCCACAGCCCGGTCAGCGCGACCGCCAACACGGCCACGAAGGCGCCGTGCCGTGCGAGGTGCCGCCGGCCCTGCCGCAGGAACTCCGCCTGCGTCTCCGGCAGCTCGAACAGCCCGCGCCGCCCCCCGTCAGGCAGGTCGGCGGTCACCGGCGGCAGCTCGTCGCGGAACTTCGCCGCATATACCTGCGCGAGCCGCTCCTCGCCCTCCTCCAGCGTGAGCCGCCCCTCCGTCATCCCGGCCCGCACCATGTCCGCGTACTGCTCGCGCTCCTTGTCGGAGGCTCGCACCCGTTCGCCGGCCATCTCGGCCCCCCTTCCTTGTTGCTTTCAGCCTGCCGCTGACCGCCGCCATGCGCGTCGCACCTGTGTCGTGTCGTCCTGTACTTCCCAGGTCGCACACCAGCCCCCGACGTACGACCCAGGGAGTACGCGACCGCGCGACCTGAGTGCGACGCCGCTGGTCCCGGCCCTGGACTACCTTGGGCGATGTGAGACGACGACCGCCCTGGACCCGGGAGCTGCGCGAGGCGCGCGACGCCCGGCACGCCGCGCGGCTCGCGCACCGCATGGAGTCCAGGGAGCGCCACGGCCGCAGGCGATGGGGCGGCGGCCCGCACCCGGCGGCGATCGTCATCGCCATGGCCCTCGTGCAGGTCCTCGGCACCCGCGCCGCGGCCTATGGCTCGACCGGCCCGCACGTCCTGGACGGCACCGCCTATCTGCTGCTGCTCGCCGGCCCCATCGCCCTCGCGGTCCGCGAGCGCTGGCCGCTGGTCTCCCTCGTCGGCGCGCTGGTGCCGACCGCCGCCTACTTCAGCATGGGCTATCCCGACGGCCCCGGGTTCGTCGCCGCGATCGTCGCGATGTTCACCGCCCTCGCCTCGGGCTATCGCTGGCTGACCTGGGCGGCCGTCGCCGCCGCGTTCAGCGTGTTCGCCGTGCTGGTCCGCGGCGACGAGTCGCTGCCCCGCGTCATCCTCATCGGCGTCTGGTGCCTCGTCATCGCGGGCTTCGGCGAGGCCGCCCGGGTGCGTGGCATGCGCTACTCCCAGATGGCCCGCGACTGGTCCGCGCAGCAGCAGGTCGCCCGCGCCGAGGAGGAGAAGGCACGCGCCGAGCAGGAGCGCCGCCAGGCCAGCGACGAGCGGCTCCTCATCGCCCGCGAGCTGCACGACGTCATCGGCCACCACCTGTCCCTCATCAACGTCCAGGCGGGCGTCGGCCTGCACCTGATGGACGAGCAGCCCGAGCAGGCCAGGGTCGCCCTCGCCGCCATCAAGCACGCCAGCGCCGAGGCGCTGCGCGAGACCCGCTCCGTCCTCGCCGGCCTCAACCCCGCCGGCGCCGCCCCCCGCACGCCCGCCCCGGGCCTGCGCGACCTCGACCGCCTCGCCGAGGAGGCCCGCGCCGTCGGCCTGCCCGTCACCGTCGACACGACCGGCGTGCCGCGTCCCCTGCCACCCCAGGTCGACCGCGCCGCGTTCCGGATCGTGCAGGAGGCCCTGACCAACGTCCGCCGCCACGCGGGCCCCGGCGCCTCCGCCACCATCGCCATCGGCTACACCCCGACCGAGCTCACGCTCCACATCACCGACGACGGCCACGCCCAGGCGACCTCCACGCCCGCCCAGCCGCCCACGCCCGTCCAGCCGCCCACGCCCGTCCAGCCGCCCACGCCCGTCCAGCCGCCCACGCCCGTCCAGCCGTCCGCGCCTGTGACCGACTCGCCGCCCGTGACCCGCTCGCCGAGCGCAACCGGTCCATTGAACGCCGCCAGCTCGCCGAGCGCCGGTCCCGATGGGCGCAGGTCCCCTTCGAACGCGGCGGGGAATGGTTCGATGGCTTCCGTTTCCGGGTCGGCCGGCACCGCGGATGCCGCATCCACGGGCGGGGAAGCGAGTGCGGTGTCCCTGGCCGGAGTGGGCCCCGACGTGACCACCGGCACGACACACGGCGACCCGGCCAGTGACCGGCTCGGCGACGGCGGCGACGGGGGATCCGTCCAAGTCGGCGCGGGTGCAGGTCCTGCCCAAGTTGGTGCAGGCGTGGGTTCCGTCCAGGCTGGCGCGGGCGCAGGGTCTGTTCAGGCTGGTCCGGGTGCGGGCTCCGCCCAGGCGGGTGCGGGTGCCAACGCGGGCGCGGGCGGTGGTTCGTCGGTGCGTAGTGAAGGCAATGGCATCGCGGGGATGCGGCATCGGGCGGCGGCGTTCGGGGGGTCGCTGGAGGCCGGGCCCCGGGCTGGTGGTGGGTTCGCGGTGGTCGCCAGGATTCCCGTTCGGGAGCAGTCATGATCCGGAATGGTTGTTGCGGTCAGGGCGACGAGAAGTCTTCCGGATCATCGGTGGTGGGGGAGGGGGACGGGTGATCAAGGTTCTGCTGGCGGATGACCAGGCGTTGGTGCGGGCCGGGTTTCGGGCGTTGCTCGATGCGCAGGCCGACATCGAGGTGGTCGGGGAGGCGGCGGACGGGGCCGAGGCGGTGCGGCTCGCGGTGCAGACGCGGCCTGACGTGGTGTTGATGGACATCCGGATGCCGGTGCTCGACGGGCTTGAGGCGACGCGGCAGATCGTGGCCGATGCGCGGCTGGCGCAGGTGCGGATCGTGATTCTGACGACGTTCGACCTGGATGAGTACGTGTTCGAGTCGCTGCGGGTCGGGGCGAGTGGCTTTCTCGTCAAGGACACCGAGCCGGTCGACCTGCTGCGGGGGGTGCGGGCGGTCGCGGGCGGGGACGCGTTGCTGTCGCCGGGGGTGACGCGGCGGTTGATCGAGGAGTTCGCGAGCAGGTCGCGGGCGCCGCTGGCGCCGATGTCGCTGGCGGTGCTGACGGATCGGGAGCGGGAGGTGATGGCGCTCGTCGGGGCGGGACTGTCCAATGAGGACATCGCGACGAGGTTGTTCGTCAGTCCGGCCACGGCGAAGACCCATGTCAGCCGGGCGATGATCAAGCTGGGGGCGCGGGACAGGGCGCAGCTCGTGGTGTTCGCGTACGAGGCGGGTCTCGTCAAACCGGGCTGGCTCGGCTGACGCGAACCAGAGGTCAGCGCCCGAACCGGCGCAGGACCCGGGCTGCGTCACGCCCGAGCTGCGTCACGCCCGAACCGGCGCAGCGCCCGGGCCGCGTCATGCCCGGGCCGCGTCATGCCCGGGCCGCGTCATGCCCGGGCCGCGTCATGCCCGGGCCGCGTCATGCCCGAGCCGGAGGTCGAGCCCGAACCGCGTCACGCCTGAGCCGGAGGTCGAGCCCAAACTGAAGGTCGAGCCCCGAGCCGGAGGCAAAGCCCGAGCCGGAGGCAGAGCCTGAACCGGCGGCCAGGTCCGAACCCGGTGCAGACCGGGACGGGGTCAGATGCCGTTGCGGGCGATGACCTGTTGGTACCAGTCGGCGCTGGCCTTGCGGTGGCGTTGCTGGGTGGAGTAGTCGACGTGGACGATGCCCCAGCGCTGGGTGTAGCCCTCGGCCCACTCGAAGTTGTCCAGCAGGGACCAGACGTGGTAGCCCTCGAGCCGCACGCCCTCGCGGATGGCCCGGTGGGCGGCGGTCAGGTGGTCGCGCAGGAACGTGATGCGGTCCTCGTCGTCGGTGGGGTGGACCGAGGGGATGCCGTTCTCGGTGATGGTGAGCGGGATGTCGCCGTAGTCGCGCCGGATGCGGGTGAGCAGGTCGTAGAGGCCCTGCGGGTACACCTGCTGCCAGCTCGCCTGGGACGTGGGGTGCTTCTGGACGCGGGCGCCCGTCGCCGTGACGTAGGCGGGGTTGTAGTACTGGACGCCGAGGATGTCGCTCTTGGTGCCGATGACGGCCAGGTCGCCGGCGTGGATGGCGGCGCGGACGGGGGCGTCGGCGGGCTGGGTGGCCAGCCAGTCGTCGGGGTAGCGGCCGAGCAGGACAGGGTCGAGCCAGCGCCGGTTCTCCTCCGCGTCGCCGATGACCGCCTGCTTGCGGGCGGCGTCGGAGTCGTCGGCCGGGTACACGGGGGAGAGGTTGAGCGCGGCGCCGATGCGGCCCTTGCGGCCGGTGGCGCGGAACGCCTGCACCGCCAGGCCGTGGCCGAGCAGGAGGTGGTGGGCGGCGACGTTGGCGACGCGGCGGTCGCGGACGCCGGGGGCGTGGACGCCGGCCGTGTACCCGACCTCGGTGACGGTCTTCGGCTCGTTGAGGGTCAGCCAGGTCTGCACCTTGTCGCCGAGGGAGTAGCAGACCATGGAGGCGTAGTCGGCGAACCACGACGCGCAGTCACGGTTGGTCCAGCCGCCCGCCTCCTGCAGCGTCTGCGGGGTGTCCCAGTGGAAGAGGGTGACGACCGGAGTGATCCCGCGCGCGAGGAGGCCGTCGACGAGCCGGTGGTAGAAGTCGAGGCCCTTGGCGTTGACGGTGCCGCGGCCGGTAGGCAGGACCCGCGGCCACGAGATCGAGAAGCGGTAGCTCTTCAGGCCCAGGTCGCGCATGAGGTCGAGGTCCTCGTAGCTGCGGTGGTAGTGGTCGGCGGCGACGTCGCCGGTGCCGCCGTCCCTGGTCCGGCCGGCCTCGTGGCTGAACACGTCCCAGACCGACGGGCCGCGGCCGTCCGCCGTCGCGCCGCCTTCCACCTGGTACGCGGACGTCGACGCACCCCAGGCGAACCCCTTCGGGAAGGCCAGGCCGACCGGGGCGGCGGACGCCGACGGGGAGGAGGCGGCGGCGGACGGCGTGCGCCGGCGGGTCGAGCAGCCGGCGGTCACGGCACCGGCGGCGGCCAGGGTGAGCACGTGACGCCGTCGCATGCCGCAAACGTATCTCGCCCGTGCACGCCGAAGGCCGCCCCCGCGAACAGACGGGAGCGGCCCCAAGCAAAGCCAAAGCAAAACCGAAGCAACAGCCGAAGCAAAAGCCGAAGTGCAGGCCGAGGTACAGGCCGAAGCGGGAAGAAACGATCAGTCGGCGAGCGCGACGAGGCCCTGCGCCCAGCGGAAGTACTTGTTGGTGCCCAGGTCACGGACGGTCTTGATGCCGAACGCGGCCAGGAGCTTCTCGGCGTCGCCCTCGGAGACGCCGGCGATCGCGGTGACGGGGGCGTCGGCGATCTCCTGGGCGCTCTTGCCTTCCCATTCCTTCACGAGCTTCTTTTCCAGACCCAGCATGAGGTTGCTCCTTCTCGATCGAGTCAGCGCGGACCGGTGTGGGAAACCAGCGGAAGGCTACCCGGCCCTCTCGCTTGCCACACTAGCCGTGTCACGGAGATGATCGGTTGATGACCAGCCAATGGGGGCTGACGGTGCCGCTGACCGGTGTGCCGTTGCCCGAGCACGCAGGGTTGCTGCAGGCGTTGCCGGATCTGGGGTTCACCGACGTCTGGACGAGCGAGGTCTCCGGCACGGACGCGTTCACACCCCTGGCGCTGGCGTCGGTGTGGTCGCCGCGGCTGCGGCTGGGCACCGCGATCGTCCCGGTCTTCACTCGCGGGCCCGCGCTGATCGCCATGCAGGCCGCGGCCCTGGCCGAGGCGGCGCCGGGGCGGGTCGCGCTCGGCATCGGCGCGTCGTCGCCGGTCGTGGTCGGCGACTGGAACGCGGTGCCGTTCGAGCGGCCGTACGAGCGCAGCCGGGACGTGCTTCGGTTCCTGCGCACGGCGCTCGCCGGCGAGATGGTCGACGGGGCGTTCGACACGTTCCAGGTCAGGCGCTTCCGCCTCGAACGGCCGCCGGTCACGCCGCCGAAGCTGCTGCTCGCCGCCCTGCGGCCGAAGATGCTGCGCCTGGCGGCGGGCGAGGCCGACGGCGTGGTGCTCAACTGGCTGTCGGTGGAGGACGTCGCGACGGCGCGCGCCGAGATGGACGGTGCGCACGGCGAGAAGGAGGTCGCGGCCCGCATCTTCGTCTGCCCGACGGAGGACGAGCAGGTGGCGCGGGAGACCGCCCGCAGGCTGATCGCCGCGTACCTGACCGTGCCCGCGTACGCCGCGTTCCACCGCTGGCTCGGCCGCGGCGAGGCGCTCAAGGCGATGTGGGACGCGTGGGCCGCCAAGGACCGCAAGGCGGCCCTGCGGGCGATCCCCGACGAGGTCGTCGACGCGCTGATCGTGCACGGCAGCCCGCGGCGGTGCCGGGAGCACGTCCAGCGGTACGCCGACGCCGGCGTCACCACCCCGGTCATGGCGCTGCTGCCGACGCCGGAGCTGGCGGCCGGCGGCCCGGAGGTCCTGCTGGACACGCTGCGCGAGCTGGGGGCCCGGTAATGGAGCTCAAGGACAAGGTCGTCGTCATCACCGGCGCGGCCGGCGGCATCGGCGCCGCGCTGGCCCGCCGGTTCGCCGCGGAGGGCGCCGCCGCCCTGATCCTCGCCGACCTGGACGGCGACGCCGCCGAGGCGCTGGCCGGCGAGGTCGGCACGGAGATCGGCACGGAGACAAGGGCGGTCGCCGTCGACGTCACCGACGAGAACCAGGTCGCCGAGCTGGTCGCCGAGACCGAGGAGCGCTTCGGCCGCGTCGACCTGTTCTGCGCCAACGCCGGCATCCTCACCGGCCAGGGCCTGGAGGCGTCCGCGGAGACGTGGGCGCGGACCTGGGCGGTCAACGTCCAGTCGCACATCTACTCCGCGCGCGCCGTGCTGCCGGGCATGCTGGAGCGCGGCGAGGGGTACCTGCTGCACACCTGCTCGGCGGCGGGGCTGCTGACCGCGGTCGGCGACGCGCCCTACGCGGTCACCAAGCACGCGGCCGTGTCGTTCGCGGAGTGGCTGTCCATCACGTACGGCGCGCAGGGGATCAAGGTCAGCGCACTGTGCCCGCAGGGCGTCGACACGCCGATGATGCAGGACGGGCTCGCCGCCGGTCACATCGGTGCGAAGGTCACCGCCGCCGGAGGGGCGGTCCTGCCGCCGGAGGAGGTCGCCGCGTCCGTCGTGGAGGGGCTCGCCGCGGAGCGGTTCCTGATCCTGCCGCACCCCGAGGTCCAGAAGTACTACCTGCACCGGGCGAGCGACACCGACCGCTGGCTGGCCGGCATGCGGGGGCTCGCCGCGAGCCTGCAGGCAAACGCAGAAGCATGAGAAGACCCGACGTCCTCAGCGAGGCCCTCGAGGTCGTCAAGCCGTTCGTCCGCCAGCAGGAGGGGCGCACGATCATCGGCATCTGCGGGCCGCCGGCCGCCGGCAAGTCGACGCTGTCCACGGCCCTCGCCGCGGCGCTGGACGGCAGCGTGGCCGTGCCGATGGACGGGTTCCACCTGTCCAACGCGGAGCTGGACCGGCTCGGCCTCGCCGACCGCAAGGGCGCCCCGGAGACGTTCGACGCGGCCGGGTTCGTCCACCTGCTGCGGCGTCTGCGGGCCGGCGAGGAGCTCGTGTACGCCCCGAGCTACAGCCGCACCCTGCACGAGTCGATCGGCGGCGTGATCCCGGTGCCCGCCACCGTCCGGGTCATCGTCGTGGAGGGCAACTACCTGCTGCTCGACGAGGGCCCCTGGGCGGCCGTGCGGGACCTGCTGGACCTGGCGCTGTACCTGGACGCGCCCGACGACCTGCGGCAGGACTCGCTGGTGCGCCGGCAGCTGGCGAAGGGCCTCGACCTGCACGACGCCCACGACTGGGTGGAGCGCAGCGACGAGCGCAACGCGGCCGTCATCGCCGGCACCCGCAACCGCGCGGACCTGATCCTGACTCGAAGCGCGTCTTAAGTCTTCCTGTGCCCGATTGACCCACGCCGATCAAGCGGCAACGGTTAGGCAACCTGACTTACAGTTGTCCAACCGAAAGAGGAGCGCCATGCGCAGACTCGTCCTCGGCGCCGCCGGGCTCGCGGTCGCGATCGCGGTGGCCGGCACCACCTACGCCGTCGCCGCCGTGACCAAGCAGCAGGCGGCGACCGGCCCCGGAGCCGCGAACGTGGCCGCCGCCCCGGCCACGTTCGCCCACCCGGGCGTCTTCGTCAGCCGCGCCCAGCTCGACTTCGTCCGCGGCAAGGTGCAGGCCGGCGCGCAGCCGTGGAAGGCCGCCTACGACCAGATGATGGGCAGCCGCTACGCGTCGCTGTCGCGGACCCCGAAGCCCCGGGCCGTCGTCGAGTGCGGCTCCTACTCCAACCCCAACAACGGCTGCACCGATGAGCGCGAGGACGCCCTCGCCGCCTACACGCTGTCCCTGGCCTGGTACGTCACGCGGGACAGCCGGTACGCCACGAAGGCCATCGCGATCATGGATGCCTGGTCCGCCACGATCAAGGACCACACCAACAGCAACGCGCCGCTGCAGACCGGCTGGGCCGGGTCGAGCTGGCCGCGCGCCGCCGAGATCATCCGCTACACCTACCCGTCGTGGCCCGACCAGGCCCGGTTCGGCACGATGCTGCGCACCGTGTACCTGCCGAAGCTCATCAACGGCTCCAGCAGCAACGGCAACTGGGAACTGTCCATGATGGAGGCCGCGATCGGCATCTCCGTCTTCCTGGAGGACCGCACCAGCTGGGACAAGGCCATGGCGAAGTTCCGCGCCCGGGTGCCCGCCTACCTGTACGTCACCGCCGACGGCGCCCTGCCCAAGGGCATCGGCAGCATCGACACCCGCGCCGAGATCGTCAACTACTGGCAGGGGCAGAGCACGTTCGTCGACGGGCTCTCCCAGGAGACCTGCCGCGACTTCACCCACACCGGCTACGGCATCTCGGCGATCTCGCACATCGCGGAGACCACCCGCATCCAGGGCCAGGACGTGTACCCGGAGATCGCCGACCGGCTGCGGCACGCGCTCGGCTTCCACAGCAGGTACCAGCTGGGCGAGGGCGTCCCGTCATGGCTGTGCGGCGGGAAGCTGACGCTCGGCCTCGGCCCGGTCACCGAGGTCGGCTACAACGCCCTGCACAACCGGATGGGCATCGCGATGTCCAACACGCAGCGGCTGACGGAGCAGTCCCGCCCGGCCGGGAGCAACAACCTGTTCGTCGCGTGGGAGACCCTGACCCACGCGGACAACCCCGCCTGACGCTACTTCCAGAACAACGGGCGGGGGTCGAGGCTCCACCGCAGCCGGCGCCAGAACCCCCGCCTGGCCCGCAGCTCGTCGACGTAGGCGACGGCCTGCACGGCGGCCCGGGCGGCCTGCTCCTCCGAGACGCTGCCCGCGAAGGCGAACGCCACGGTGTTGACCAGCGCCGCGAGGTCGTCGACGGGCGGCGTGGCGGAGCGGATCGTGGCCACTCCGCCGGGTTTGGAGTGCGCGCGGCCGGTGGCGGCGGTCGCCGCGTATCCGGCCACCTCCGACGCGGACAGGTGCGGCGGCGCGGGCCGGCCCGCGAGGCGCAGGCCCGTCAGCACCTCCGCCCAGGCCGCCTCGACGCGCTGCTCCGGCGTCCCCCTGCCGAGTCGGCGACGGCGGCGGGTCCGGCGGGCCAGCGGTACCGACGCCGCCAACGCCAACAGGGCCAGCAGCAGCGACCCGGCGGTGACGGTGACGGCCACCCCCGACGAGCGCCGGGGCCCGGCCTCCGTGGAGGGCGTGACGCTGGGCTTCGGGGACTGCGGGGCGGCCGAGTCCGACGGCGCCGGCACCGTCTCCGGCGGCGGCTGCGACGCGGGCGGCTTCGGCCGGAAGTCGTCCTCGGTCGGGCGCTGGACCGTGTCGGCCTTCGGCATCGGGTCGAACGGCTCCCACACGCCGTTGAACAGCACCTCCGGCCACGCGACCGCGTCGCCGCCGCGGACCTCGTTGCGGCCCGGCTCGACGCGGAACCCCACGGCGAGCCGGGTCGGCAGGCCCATCAGCCGGGCGAGGACCGCGAACGCGGCCGCGAACTGCTCCGACGTGCCCTTCTGCCCGCCGGCCTGTTTGGGGCCGAACAGGAAGTACTCGACGTTGGGGTAGGCGTGGCCGCTGGGCGCGTCGCCGACGACCTTGTAGTGCTCCGACAGCCAGCCGACGATCGCGAACGCCTTCTGGTACGGCGACGACACGCCCTCCCCGAGGTGCCGGGCGAGCTGCGCGATCGAGTCGGGGACCTTGCCGGGCAGTGCCAGGTGGCGGGCGACGGCGTCGGTGTTGGGCACGTCGGCGACCTGCATCGCGTTCTCGTCGGGGCGGTGCACGCGGGACACGACGCTGTACTCGAGGCCGGGGCGCAGCCCGTCGGACAGGATCATCGTGCCGTCGCTGGTGTCGACGGCGACCCGGACCCCGTTGACCTCCTCCGGGGTGGCGATCCCCGGCAGCAGCCGCCCGTCGAGGTCGGCGATGCGGAACGCCTGCCGGACCTGCGGGTCGGTGAGGACGGGCTTCGCCGCGACGACCCGGCCGGCGTTGCGGTAGGTGGCGCCGACCCGCCAGGTGACGCCGTCGTAGTCGTTGAGGACGGCGAGGCGGATCGGCGGCGGCGCGTCGGTGCCGGTGACCTCCACGTCGAACAGGTGCTGGTCGTGGTTGAGCGCCCAGCCCGACAGCCGGACCAGCGGGCTCTCGTCGAGCGAGTCGAGCTGTGGCGGGGTCACCATGTTGCGCGGCTCGACGGGGCTGGTGCCGACCTTCGCCGCGACGCTCGGCCCGAGCAGCTGCGACAGCGCGACGATGGCGGCCAGGCCCGCGACGGCCCCGGCGCCCACCCGGAGCCTCAGCGTGCGCAGCTGGTCCGCGCTGACCCGCTGGTCCTCCGACGGCGGCCGGTTCGACACGATCAGGCCCAGCACGGCGAACCCGGAGTAGGCGAGGGGCACCCAGCCGGCTGCGGAGCCGTTCGGGCCGACGAGGTACAGCGCGCCGCCGAACAGCACCGTCGGCGGCGCGTAGGACAGCAGGACCCGGTGGTAGCGGATCCCGAGCTCACCGGCGGCCAGCCCGGCGAGCCAGGTCAGGATCACCGGCAGCAGCACCGTGTCGGGCTGCGGCTCGATCGGGATCAGGGCGAGCAGCAGCCGGGGGATGCTGTTGCGCAGCGCCTCGCGCAGGGCGGGGACGCTGCCGTCGACGCCGGCCGCCGCGGCGGAGACCCGCATGGCGAGCAGGGCGGCGCCGGTCAGGCCGAGGACGCTCAGCGGCGCCGCGCTCCAGGCCGGCAGGCGCCGGGCGGCGAAGCTGATGCCGACGGAGCCCGCGGCGGCGCCGGCCATCAGCTGCAGCAGCAGCGGCCCGTGGTAGATCGGCGCCAGGGCGAACGCGGCCATGACCAGCATGCCGAGCAGCGCCACGGCGATGAGGAGGCGCCTCACCATGCGCCGACCCCGTCCCACGCGGCGGCGAAGTCGGCGCCGTCGGCCGGCGACAGCACCCGCAGGCCTTCCAGCGCCGTCGGGACCTCGCCGTCCTCGGTGCCGAACGCGCCGGCGACCAGCGACGGGTACGCGGCGCGCAACGTCCCCACCCGGCCGAGGTCGGCGACGCCGCCCGGCCCGGTCAGGTAGACGAGCGTGTCGCCGGCGCGGCGGGTCCGCAGCTGCGCGACCGTCGCCGGCAGCTCGTCGGTCTTCTGCAGGGTCGCCTCGGCGAGCAGGTCCAGGTAGGCGCGGGTGTCCTTGCCCGCCGCGAACCCGCCGCCGGCCAGGCGCAGCGCCACCGGCAGCTCCTCCCGGAACGCGGCCATCACGATCGACGCCGCAGCCTCGCACGCGGACTCGAAGAGCGCGCTCAGGTGGGCGCGGTCGGCGTCGGGGTAGGCGGACAGCCGGTCGTCGAGCAGCACGACCAGGCGCGGCAGGCTGGTGTCCAGGTGCTCGCGGACCATCAGCTCGCCGACCCGCGCGGTCGTGCGCCAGTGCACGTGCCGCAGCTCGTCGCCGACCACGTACTCGCGCAGGGTGTCGAACGTGATGCTGCCGTGCGGCACCTTGTCGACCCGCCCGTCCAGGGACCGCATGATCCCGGTCGGCACCGCGGTCAGGTGGTGCACGGTCGGGTACACCCACACCTTGCTGACCCCGCCGTAGCCGCGGGCCAGGGTGAGCAGCCCGAGCGGGTCGCGCCGCACCACCCGCAACGGCCCGACCTCGACGACGCCACGCCGGTCCGTCGGCACCGGGTAGGTGGCGGTGGTCGTGCCGCCCGCCTTGAGGCGCAGCAGCGGCACCGGCACGGTCGCCGGGCCGCACCGGTCGTGGGCGATCAGGGTCGCGCCGCGCAGGCGGCTGCTGTTGCCGACGGTGAGCGTCACCGTGCTCGACTCGCCGCGCATGACCCGGTCCGGGTCGACGGCGCGGGTCACGGTCAGCCGCGGCCGCCACCACACGTACGCGAAGCCGAACAGCACGGCCGCGACGGCGGCGGTGCCGACGACGGTGAGCTGCGCGTACTGGAACACGAACCCCACGGCGAGCAGCACCGGCGCGGCCACGGACAGACCGGCCCCGCGGGAGGTGAGCCGCATCGTCAGACCGTGGCGGGCGTGGCGGGCGTGGCGGGCCCGGCGGCCGGCACGGGCACCGGCACCGCGTCGAGCACCTCACGGACGACGTCGCCGGGCGCGACGCCGCGGACCTGCGCGTCGGGCGACAGCAGCAGCCGGTGCGCGAAGACCGCCTCCGCCAGGGCCTTGAGGTCCTCCGGTACGACGTACCCGCGGCCGTCGATGAGCGCGTACGCCGACGCGGCCCGGGTCAGCGCGATGACGCCACGCGGGCTGACGCCGACCCGCACCCGTGGGTGGCCGCGGGTCGCGTTGCCCAGGCGGACGGCATAGGCCAGCAGCGGCTCCGCGATGTGGACCCGCCGGGCCAGCCGGACCAGCTGCGCCACCACCTGCGTGTCGGTGATGGCGTCCAGGGCCTCGGGTGAGCGGGTCACGGCGCCGCGCAGCACCTCGATCTCGACCGCCTCGCTCGGGTAGCCGACGGCGAGCTTCATGAGGAACCGGTCGAGCTGCGCCTCGGGCAGTCGGTAGGTGCCGTCCATCTCGATCGGGTTCTGCGTGGCGACGACGAGGAACGGCCTCGGCACCGCGTGCCGGACGCCGTCGACGGTGACGTACCGCTCCTCCATGACCTCCAGGAGCGCCGACTGCGTCTTCGGTGAGGCCCGGTTGATCTCGTCGGCGATGACGATGTTGGCGAACACCGGGCCGGGGTGGAACTCGAAGCCGCGGGTCGCCTGGTTGAAGATCGTGACGCCGGTGACGTCGGACGGCAGCAGGTCGGGCGTGAACTGGATGCGCCGCCACTGCCCCTGCACGCTCGCCGCGACCGCCCGGGCGAGGGTGGTCTTGCCGACGCCGGGCACGTCCTCGAGCAGGACGTGCCCCTCGGCGAGCAGCGCGGTCATCGTCAGCCGGATCACCTGCTGCTTGCCGAGCACGATCGACTCGACGTTGCGGGCGAGCCGGCCGACCAGGTCGGCCGCCGCCGCGACCTCCTCGGGGCTCGGTGGGCCTGCCTCAGGGGACGGTGCTTCGGGTGTGCTCACTGTGCTCCTGCGCTCAACACGGCTTCAGCGGTCCGGTGCCGTTCGGCAGGTCGAACCACGCGTACGGGATGTAGTTCTCGCCCTTGAAGTTGATTTTGATCCATACGGCGGTCTGCTTGCCGCCCCACGGCTTCGCGTTGACGCTCGCCCCGTTGGTCTGACAGATCGCGGTGTAGCTGTCGGGAGCGTAGACGTCGCCGACGGACGAGCCGTTCTGGGTCGGGGTCCTGTACACCCAGATGCCGCCGTTGGGCGCGCCGTGGCCGCAGTAGCTGGTGTCGCCGCAGACCACGGTGCCACGGTAGACGGGCGTGGAGAGCGAGCCGGTCGCGTTGGCCGTCATGTTCGCCGCGTTGGTGACCGTGACCGTGTAGTTGTAGGCCGTGTTGGGCCACAGGCCGCCCATGGTCAGCGAGCCGGCGCACGCGTTCTCCACCGCGCCGACGCCCGCGACGTCGAGCCGGCACTTCGCGGGCGCGCCGCCGCCGTCGGTCGCGGTGAACGCCACCGTGATCGACTGCAGCGCGGCCCGGCTGTTGGCGGTGTCGACCCGCATGGTCGGCGCGGCGAGGGTGCTGGCCGCGCCGTTCGCGGCGGCGCTCTCGCCGGCCTTGTTGACCGCCTTGATCTGCAGCGTGACCCGCTCGTTGTCGCCGAACCCGCCGAACTCCTTCGACAGGGCGGTGCCCAGGTCCTGCTTCACGCCGTTGACGGTGGCCTGGTAGCCGGTGATCGGTGCGCCGTTGTCCTCCGCGGCGCGCCACGCGGCGACGATCGTGCCCCGCTTCGTGGTCACGGCGCGGACCGTCAGCCCGCCCGGCGCGCCGGGCTTGGCGAACGGCACCACCGACGGGCTCAGCGGCGACTGGCCGGAGCTCGCGCCGATGTCGTTGATCGAGGCGACGCGGAACGCGACCTGCGTGCCGTAGGGCAGCTCGCCGGCCGGCACCTTGAACGTCGGCTGCGCCGACTCGAACGTCTTGGACTCGTCGCCGGACACGGTCGTGATCGTGTACTTGACGATCTTGTGCCCCTGCCCGTTGGCGGCCGGCCACGTGACGGTGACGGTGCCGTCGGGGTTGGCGGTCGCGGCGACGCTCACCGGCGCGTCGGGCACCTGCGACGTCGGCGTGACCGGGTTGGCGGCCTTCTTCGGCCCGTTGCCCTTCGCGTTGACCGCGTAGACGGTGAACTTGTAGGACTGCCCGTTGGTCAGGCCGGTCAGGTCGAGCGCCCGCTGGCTGGCGCCGACCTCGTGCTGCTTGCCGTCGCCCTCGACCACGTACTTCGTGACCGCGCTGCCGTTGGCGGGCGCGGCGGTCCACGTGACCCGCGCCGAGGCGTTGCCGGGCGTCGCCGTGACCCGCGCCGGGGCGCCGGGCGGGCCGACCGGCGGCTTCGCCGGCGGCGGCGGGGGCGGCACCGGCGGGGCGTCGCCGCCGACCACGTCGTTGTTGTACTTGTCGACGACCTGCACGTGGTGCTTGGCGTCCACGACCCGCGCGGTCGACCCGCCGGGCGCGTTGATGAACATGCGGTCCTCACGGACCTCGATCTCCAGCGGCTTGCCGCCGGCCTTGATCTGGATCGCGTCGAGCGGCTTGCCGGTGGCGTCCAGCACGTACACGGTGCCGGTCGAGTCGTCGGCGCAGTAGAAGCGCCCCGACCAGGCCACGCACGGCTGCAGCTTCGGGCTCTCGCCGGGCACGGTGAAGTCGCTGACGGCGTCGCCGTTGACGACATAGACGTGCCGGTCGTCCACGACGGTCACGGGCACGTCGCCGCCGACGGTGCGCTGCGGCATCGCGCCGTTGCCGGTGAGGCGCAGCGGCACCTTCTTCAAGGCCTCGCCGCGCAGCGTCGTCAGCGTCGTGGCGGTCTTGTCGAGCACGGCGACGCCGGTGTCCAGGATCGACAGCGCCAGGTCGTGGTTGGGCTCGGCGACGCTGACCGTCTTGACCTTCGTGGGGTCGGCGGGGAGCCCGCCGCCTTGACCGCCGCTGCCGCCGCTCGGCTTCTTCGCCGGTGCCGGCTTGACCGCCACGACGGTGCCCTCGGACGGCACCAGCAGCCACAGCCGCCCGGTGTCGTCGAACGTGCCGCCGGAGATCCCGGGCGGGAACGTCACCGTCTCGCCGACCGGCAGCAGCGTCGCCGGGTCGAGCTGGCGCACCTGCCCCTGCACGGTGTCGACGATGAACGCGACGTCGTCGTGCACGGCGACCATGACGCCGAGGCCCGGGGTGGACTGGGTCGTCGCGCCGAGCGTCAGGCTGGTCAGGTCCAGCACGCTGATCTTGCCGGTGTTGAGGTCCCGCAGGATCACGAAGCGGTCGCTCTGGGTCACCTGCATCGTGTGGCCCTGCGCATCGGTGATCTTCGTGCGGGTGTCGACCTTGCCGGTGACGCCGTTGACCCGGGCTACCTCGCCCTTGTCGTTGCTCCACAGCCACGAGCTGACGTCATAGCTGGCCACCGCGTTGTTGGCGGCGCCGGTGCCGAAGAGCGTCAGCCCGAGGACGGCGACCAGGCCCACGACGGTGCCGAGCGTGACCAGTCCGCCGCCCTTGCGCGAACGAATGCTCACCATGCGGCCCCCTCCCCGAAACCGGCGCCCATCATATTCCTGTCGATGTGCGATGCATACCCGGCGTGTCTAGATCGGTTCGCTTTGTTATTTCCGCTGCGTGCAGGCCAGATCCGACAGTGCGACGCTGTCCGTCCCATAGACGGCGGCGACCGTGAAGCAGTAGTCGAGCTTCGGGTTGAGGCCGTTGAGTGTGTACGTGGTGGCGCCCGCGGCGAGCACCTGCAGCTGTCGCAGCGCGCCCTGCTGGCCGCCGGCGACGATGAACGGCACCGATCCCTGCGACGGATCGGTCCAGGTCAGTGTGATGGACGTCTTGTCGTCCCGCAGCTTCAGTGCGCCCGGCGCTTTGGCGCCATCTGTAGTGGCCTCGCCGGTGGCGCTGGGGGGTGCGCTCGTCGGGGCGGCCGCGCCGGTCTGCTGGTCGGGGCGGGCGGCGACGAACGAGACGACCGCCGCGGCGACCCCGCCGAGCACCGCCACGACCAGGATCACCAGCAGCGCGATCAGCGGCGAGCGGCGGCGGGGCGGCGCGGGCTCCGGCACCCACGGGTCGCGGTGCCGTTCCTCCGCCGGGGCGGGCGCCGGCCACGGCTGCGCGGCCGGGCGCTGCAGGACACCCTGGTGCACCTCCTGCCAGCCCTGCTCGGCCGGCGCCTCCCGCGGCACCGGCTCGTCCCAGTCGTCCTGCTCGTCCGGTCGCCACAGCGGCGCGTGTACGGGCTCCGGCGGCCACACGTCACCCGGTCGTGGCTCCGGATGGAAGATCGGCCGGTCGTCGGCGTCCGGGCCGCCACCGGGGGCGGGCGTCACCGGCGCGCCCGCGGCGGCCGGCATGGCCGCGCCGTTCGAGCCGCCGTTCGAGCCGCCGTTCGAGCCGCCGTTCGAGCCGCCGGCCGAGCCGCCGTTCGAGCCGCCGGCCGGGCCGGGGCGCTGGTCGACGGGCCAGGCCGGCGGGGCGGGGCTCGGCGACGTGGTCCCGGTCGGCGCGGACAGCGGCTCGAACGGCGCGGGCGCCGACGGGTGCGGGGCGTGGAAGGCCGTCGCCGGCACCGCGGGCTCCGGCAGTCCCAGGTATCGCCGCGCCGCCCGGACGCTCGGGTGGTCCTCGCCGAGCGCCGCCGGTCCCAGCCTCGCCAGCTGGCCGTAGCGCCGCTTCGCCTCGTAGACGTTGCCGAGCTCGTCGGCGATGCGGGCCAGCTCGTAGGACAGGGCGAGCATCACCGCGTGCCCGTCGCCGAGCCGGTGGTAGCCGGCCGCGAGCCCCTCCTCCAGGACCCGCCGGGCGTCGCTGAGCTCGCCCAGGTCGGTGTGGAACTTCGCGAGCACGCAGGTCGCGGCGAGCACGTCAGGGTCGTCGCCGCCGAGGCTGCCCGTGGCGGCGTCGAGCGCCTGGTCGAGCAGGGAGAACGCGCCCCGCACGTCGCCCTGCGCCGCGACCGCGCGGGCGCCCTGCATGGCGTTGGCAAGCTGGGCGGACGAGGACACGCCGATACTCTGCCCTGTTCCGTGCCCGTCCCGCCACCCCCTGCGCCGCCCCGGTGCGAGCGTGCCTGATCGATACTTGAGGTATGGCAGATCACCCGCTGAGCCCGCTGCCCGGGGCCCGTGAGGCGCGCGACCCGTCCCGCGCCATCAAACGCGGCCCGAGCAGGGTCCCGCCGGAGGTCGTCGCCGCCAACCAGCGGGAGCGCCTCTACGACGCCGTCGTGCACACCGTCGCGGAGAAGGGCTACGCCAACGCGACGGTCAGCGACATCTGCCGCGCCGCGGGCGTGACCCGGCCCGCCTTCTACGCGCTGTTCGCCGGCAAGGACGACGCGCTCATCGCCACCTACCGGCACGGCACCGACCTCCTGCTGCACCTGATGGAGTCCGCGTTCCGCGCCGAACCCGTCTGGCGCGACGGCGCCCGCGCCGCCCTGCGGGTGCTGCTGCAGGTCCTCGCCGAGCTGCCGGCCTTCGCCACCACGGCGGTGGTCGAGATCGACGCCGCCGGCCCGCTGGCCAGGGCCGAGCGCGCCGAGCTGCTGCGCCGCTTCGACCGCTTCTTCAGCGAGGCGCCGAGCGCCGGCGACCTGCCGATGCCGGAGGAGCTGGTCGAGACGGTCGTCGGCGGCATCTACGCGACGATCTACCGCCACGTCGCCGCCGGCCGCGTCGAGCAGCTCCCCGCGCTGCTGCCGATGCTCGCGTACTTCACGCTGGTGCCGTTCGTGGGCCGCGAGGAGGCGGCGAGCGAGCTTTCGATCCCCGTGCCGGACGGCCCGTCCGGCTGCCGCCTGACCCCGGAGGTCTAGGCCGTGCGGGGCGCCAGCGGGGTGAGGCGGCCCGGCAGGGACGAGCGCTGGTGCGGCACGCGCGGCGGGGCGGGGGAGCGCAGCAAAGTCGCGCGGAAGGCGCCCGGGGTGAGGCCGGTCTCGCGGGCGAAGAACCGGCCGAAGTTGGTCGGCTCGTCGAAGCCGAGCCGCCGGCCGACCTCGGCGACGGGCAGCGTGCTCGTGGCGAGCAGGCGCTTCGCCTCCAGGGCGATCCGCTCGTCGACGATCTGCTTCGCGCTGCGGCCGGTCATCACGAGGCCGGCGCGGGTCAGCGTGCGCACGGAGCAGCCCAGCCGCTCGGCGTAGTCCTCGACCCGGCGGTGGGTGACGTCGCGCTCGATCTCGGCGCGGAGCTGGTCGATCAGGTCGGCGGCGGGGCCGGAGCGCACCGGTGGCGCCAGCGCGACGATCCGCATCAGCAGGACCGCGACCTGGTGCGCGAGGAGGGCGCGGCTCAGCTCGCTGCCGTCGCTGCGGGCCCGGTCGACGGCGATCTGTGCGATCTCAGCGACGATCGCCTCCTCGTCCTCGCCGGCCGGCTGCCAGCAGGTGGGTGCGGTCGGGTCGGTGACGAGCCGCACGGGCAGCGGCGGCAGGGCCGGCAGCGTGGCGGGCGGGAAGGCGAGGACGGTCGCGTCGAAGCCGGCCTGCCCGCCGAACTGGTGCACCTGGCCGGGACGCCCCCACAGCAGCGTGCCGGGGCGGCAGGCGTGGGTCACGAAGTCGATCGTGTGGGTGCCCTGGCCGGTGCTGGCGAGGATGACGACATGGTCGCGGACCCGCTGCGGCGCGGGGTGTGCGGGCAGGTCGCTGAGCCGCGCCGCATCGACGGCCGCGGTCGGCGAAGCCCGCAGAAGCACCATGACCTGCCCGACTGTACCCAAGCAGGGCCGAGCCGTCATCTCCACCGGATTCCGGTGCCGGCGCGGCCGGAATCGCGCTCATGACGCCTGTGCGGGCGTGCGGGCCGGGCTCAGCCGACGCTGATGCCGGCGACCGCCAGCTCCTCCAGGCGGACCTGCTCGAAGGCGGCGCCGATCTCGATGAGGCGGGCCTCGTCGACGGACTCGCGCAGCGCGGGCAGCGTCGACGTCTCCTCCTCCTCGACGTGGTGGCCGACGGTGGCGATGAAGTCCTCCAGGCGGTCGTTGAACGACTCGTCCTCCGGGCCCATCCGCTGCAGGTCGTGGAGCATCCGCTCCGCCTCGTGGTGCTCGTCGGCGCCGCGGTGCGCGACCTCGTCGGGCAGCGACGGGTACACCTGCTGCTCCTCGGCGTGGCTGTGCGCGGTGAGCCGCGCGGCGATCTCGTCGAGCAGCAGCTGCCGGTCGCCCGAGCCGGCTCGGAGCCGGTCGAAGAGCTGCTCCATGAGCCGGTGGTCATTCATGATCAGCGTGACGGCGTCGGATGCCATGACTCCCCCTGTCGTCGCGGTCACCATTCAGCGTGCATGCATACCCGGCGGCAAGAAGGGCTAAACGGTCAAAACGCACCGCACGACGTGCGCGGCGCGCACTTCCGGCCGATGATCGAACTATGCGGTCGTGGCTGTATATCCCCGATATCCGAAATGTCGGAAGCATCGGTACCAGTGAGGCGGACGCCCTGGTGGTCGACCTCGGCGGCGCCGCCGACCCAGCCGCCGTAGGCGGCTGGATCGTGGACGCGGCCCGGGAGGCGGTCTGGGTCCGGCTGGACGCGACGGAGCGGGGCCGGCAGGCGCTGCGGGTCGTCGTCTCGCCCGCGCTGACCGGGGTCTGCGTCGCCGCCGAGTCGGCCAGCGAGATCGCCGCCCTCAGTGCCGTCATCGCCGAGGCCGAGGAGGCGGCCCGGCTGCCGGTCGGCCGGATCGCCGTCGTTCCCCGCCTGGCGACCGCCGCCGCCGTCCTGCAGGCCGCCGAGATCGCCCGCGCCCCGCGGGTCGCCCGGCTCCAGCTCGCCGAGGGCCCCCTGGCCCGGCAGCTGCTGGTCGAGCCGGGCGACGACGAGCGCGAGCTGCTGTGGGCCCGGTCGATGGTCGTGATGGCCGGCGCGGCGGCCCGGCTGGCGCCGCCGATCGCCGCGGCGTGCCCGCCCGGCACCGATTGCGAACCGTCCGGCGTGGTCCTGCGCCGGCTCGGCTTCCGCGGCCGGACATGCCTTGACGAGAACCAGGTCCGGACCGCCAACAAAGTATTCGCAACCCCATAGGACATTGGCACGAAATTATGTGACCTACGGCAAATACTTACCCTTTGTGCTGTCGGCGATGCGTTCGGTGAGTATTTCCGTCCCGTAAAAACCTGGAAACGTCGCCGTTGCGCCCGGCGTCCCATGGCCAGCGGAAGTTGGCCCCGTGGCAGCCGTTTGGGTCCGTATGGGTTCGTGTACACCAACCCAACGGATGAGGAAAAACAAGGCGATCGGCGGCGCGCGTGCGACATCGGTATTGACACGGATCGGCCGACCTGTGATTGTGCTCAACGTCATGCGCCTGCTTGTCAGGACTGACCCGTATTGTCAATCTCGGATGCCTGCGGGGACTCTTCGTGACCCAAAGCCAGAGCACGTCGTCGCTGCCCGTCCCAAGACAGGAGCGCGACACTCGGCTGAGTCCCGATCGTCGGCCGACCCGTCACGCCGCCGCCCCGGCCGCGCCTGAGCGCGACCCACGGGCCGGGCGGCGTGAACGGCCCGGCCGGCGCATCATCGACCAGCTCCGCCTCATCGTGGGCGTGCCGCTCGTCGCCGTCGTCGTGTTCGCCGGCATCGCCCTGGTGACCACCGTCCAACAGGTGAACCGCAGCCGGCAGCTGCAGGACCTCTCGGCGCTCGCCTCCGACGCCGGCGGCCTCGCCCACGCGCTGCAGCGCGAGCGGGCCGCGGCCGTCAACGTGCTGCTCAACCCGAACCCGGCGCAGCTGGAGGCGTACTCGTCGCAGGTGATGATCACCGACGACAACGTCACGGCGTACCGCGAGAGCCGCGCCGGCATCAGCGACGTGCCGGACGTGGTCCGCCGCGTCGACTCGAACCTCGACGGCCTGGCGCAGCTGCGCGAGCAGGTCCGCAAGGACGCCCGCGCGTCGGTGTCCGGCATCGCGTTCAGCTACCGCATCCTCATCGCCGACCTGCTGTCCTACCGGGAGTCGGTGGCCCGCTCCGGCGCCCCGACCGAGCTCGCCGACCAGATCCGCGCCGCCGCCGCCCTGTCGCGCGCCGCGGAGGCCCTCGGCCAGCAGCAGGCGGCCGTGCTGCGCGCCGTCGCGGCGACCGAGCTGACCCCGGCGCTCCAGCAGGAGATCACCGCCACCCGGACGAGCTTCGTCGAGGCGACGGTCCAGTTCAACGACCTCGCCCCGGCCGAGTGGCGCAGGTGGTACGAGCAGGCCAGCACCGGCGAGCAGGTCATCGCCGCGCAGCGGCTGCAGGACCAGGTCAACCGCACCCGGCCCGGTGAGCGGTTCAGCCTGGACACGGGCGGCTGGATCAACGCGATGTCCGGCTGGTCGGGCCTGCTGTTCGGGGTCCAGCAGAAGGTCGACGACGCGATCCAGAAGAAGGTCGGCGACCTGCGCGACGAGCAGATGACCCAGGCCGGCTTCCAGATCGCCGGCGTCGCCCTGGTGCTGCTCATCGCGATCATCCTGACCGGTGTCGTGGCCCGGCGGATCACCCGCCGCCTGCGCGCCCTGCACGACTCGGCCCGCGACGTCGCCTACGACCAGCTGCCCGCGGTCGTCGCGGAGCTGCGCGCCGCCGCGCCCGGCACGGTCGACCCGGACGAGGTCGCGGACCGCGCCTCGGCGAAGCTCGTCGTCGGCGGCGCGGACGAGGTCGCCGACGTGGCGCAGGCCTTCCGCGCGGTCCACCGCGAGGCGGTCCGCATCGCCGGTGAGCAGGCCGTCATGCGGTCCAACGTCGCCGAGATCTTCGTCCACCTGTCCCGCCGCGAGCAGCGACTGGTCGACGCGGTCCTCGCCCAGGTCGACCGGGTCGAGCGCGACGAGACCGACCCCGACCGGCTGCAGCAGCTGTACCAGCTGGACCACCTCGCCACCCGGATGGCCCGGATCAACCTGAGCCTGCTCGTCCTGGGCGGCTCCGGCGCCGCCCGCGTCCGCCGCGAGGACGCCCCGATGGGCAAGGTCCTGCAGGCCGCGATCTCGCAGATCGAGCACTACACCCGGGTCCGGTTCGGCAGCGTCGACGACGACGTCGCGGTCGTCGCCGAGGCGGTCGACGAGATCGTGCACCTGCTCGCGGAGCTGCTCGACAACGCCACCGGCTACTCGCCGCCGGAGTCCGAGGTGTGGGTCACCGGCCGGGCCCTCGGCGACCGGGTCATCCTGCAGATCGTCGACGAGGGCGTGGGCCTGCCGCCGTCGCGCCGCGAGCAGCTCAACCAGCTGCTCGCCCAGCCGCCCGCGATCGACATCGCCGCGGTCCGCGCCATGGGTCTCACCGTGGTCGGGCACATCGCCGCGCGGTACCAGATCCAGGTGCAGCTGCGGCCGGGCCAGCACACCGGCACGCTCGCCGAGGTGGTCATCCCCAAGGACGTGTTCCGCCCGATCATGGCCTCGGAGCGGCAGCCGCAGCTCGCGCCGGCGGTCACCGCGAGCCTGCCCGCCGGGTACGCCCAGAGCGCCGGCGGCAACGGCAACGGCAGCGGTGGCAACGGGGGCGGTCCCGCCGCCCGCCCGGTCGCCGCGGAGCTGTTCACGCCCGCGCCGCGGACCGCGCCGCCGAGCCTGTTCGACGTGCCCACCCAGGAGTACCGGGTCGCGACGCCCACGCAGGAGTTCGCGCCGGTGCAGGACTACGCACCCGTCCAGGACTACGCACCCGTCCAGGACTACGCACCCGTCCAGGACTACGCACCCGTCCAGGCGCCGGTCCAGGAGTACGCGCCGGTGCAGGAGTACCGCGCGCCGCAGCCGATGCCGATGCCGCCCGGCCCGGGTTCGTGGCCGCCGCTGCCGGAGCCCGAGATGCCCTCGATCCTCGCCGACGCCGACGACTCGATCGAGCTGCCGATCTTCCAGTCGGTCAACGGCTGGTTCCGCACTGAGACACCCGTCGAGCTCGCCGACACGGGCGTGTACAGCGCGCCCGAGGAGCCCACGAACTGGGAGTCCAGCGCCGACGTCGGCTGGCGTGCCGCCCAGCAGGCGGCCACGCCCGAGGTCAGCAGCGTCACCGCGTCCGGCCTGCCGGTCCGCGCGCCGCAGCGACATCTGGTGCCCGGCGCGGCCGCGCCGGCACAGGGGGAACGCTCCACCGCACCGCGCCGGGACCCCAGCAAGGTCGCCGCCGCGATGTCCGCCTACGCCCGCGGTGTGGCCGGCCGCCGGCCGGGCGGCGGCTCCTGATCCACATGGGCTCCCTGACGCACCAAGAACAGCAAGAGAGGACCATTTCTGTGACCGACCCGAGTAATCTCGGTTGGCTGCTGGACAACTTTGCGACCCGCACCCCCGATGTCAGCCACGCGCTGGCGATCTCCACCGACGGGCTGGTCCTGGCCCACACCCGCGCGCTGCCGCGCGACCGGGCCGACCAGCTGGCGGCCACCGGCAGTGGTCTCGTCGCGCTGCTCGCCGGCGCGGCGCGGTTCTTCGAGGCGGGCAGCGTCATCTCCAACGTGACCCAGCTCGACGGCGGCTTCATGTTCACCATGGCGTTCACCGACGGCGCGTCGCTGCTGGTGCTCGCCTCGCCGAACGCCGACGTCGGCAAGGTGTCCTACGAGATGACCGAGCTGGCCAACCGGATCGGTGACGCGCTGGCCCCGACGGTCCGCGGGGCGCCGGCATGACCGGCCCGGAGCGCAGCGGAGTGGCCGGGCATCGGGATCGCAGTCTTCGGTCAGGCCGGCGCCGGAGCGCAGCGGAGGTGACGGCATGACCGCTCCGGGACGCGGGCGGCCGACCGCTGTCAAGATCATCATTGCGGGCGGGTTCGGCGCCGGCAAGACGACCCTCGTCGGGGCCATCTCGGAGATCCCGCCGGTGACGACCGAGGCGGTGATGACCGCGGCCAGCCTCGCTCACGACGACTCGACGCTCGTGCCGAACAAGGGCAGCACCACCGTCGCCATGGACTTCGGCCGGATCACGCTGTACCAGGACCTCGTGCTCTACCTGTTCGGTACGCCCGGGCAGAAGCGGTTCTGGTTCATGTGGGACGAGCTGTGCCGCGGCGCGATCGGGGCCGTGGTCATCGCCGACACGCGGCGCCTCGCCGACTGCTTCGGCGCCATCGACTTCTTCGACAACCGGCGGCTGCCGTACGTCATCGCGGTGAACCACTTCGAGGGCGCCGCCCGCTACCACCTCGAGGACGTCCGCGACGCCCTCGCGGTCAGCCCGGGCGTGCCCATGATCAACGCCGATGTCCGCTCCCGCGCGTCGGCCAAGGAGATCCTGGTCGCCGTCACCGAGCACGCCCTGGCGCAGCGCACCGCCGCCCGCCGCTGACCCCGACCGCGCCGGCGCCGATGACCGCGCCGACGCCAAGAACCGTGCCACCGACCAGAACCGCGTCACAGAACGAACGTCCGCGACCCCACCGCGAACCCCTCCGCGAACCAACCGCGAACGCAGAACACATAGGAGAACCATGCAACGACGATCGCTGGTCAGTGCGGTGCTCGCCGCCGGTCTGCTGGTCGCAGCCGCCGGCTGCGCCGACGGCGACGCTGACACCAAGTCCAACAGCGGCGCCGCCGCCTCCACCCTGAAGATCGGCTTCCTCGGTTCCCTCACGGGCACCTACCAGGCGGTCGGCACCGACCTGAAGAGCGGCTTCGAGCTGTACCTGTCGATGCACGACAACAAGCTCGGCGGCCACCCGATCGACCTGAAGATCGCCGACGAGGGCGACGGCGCCCCGACCGCGGTGCCCGCCGCGACGAAGCTCATCAAGGACGAGAAGGTCGTCGCGCTGACCGGCATCGTCGGCGGTGGCTCGGTCGCGGCCGTCGCGCCGCTGCTCGCCGAGGCGAAGATCCCGCTGATCGGCTCCAACGGCCGGCCGGAGCTCAAGGACCTCAGCGGCGTGTGGACGACCAGCTTCATGTCCACCGACGCGGGCCAGGCCATCGCGCAGCACATCAAGGACAAGGTCAACGGGCCGGTCTTCGCGATCGGGCCGGAGTACCAGGGCGGCTTCGACCAGGTCGGCGGCTTCACCACCGAGTTCACGAAGATCGGCGGCCAGCTGGTCAACGGCAAGGCGACGTGGACGCCGTTCCCGGCGACCACGAACTTCCTGCCGTACCTGTCGCAGATCAAGCAGAGCGGCGCCAAGGCCGTCTACACGTTCTACGCCGGTAAGGCCGCGATCGACTTCGTGAAGCAGTACGCGCAGTCCGACGCGAAGGACATCCCGCTGTACGCCGCGGGCTTCCTCACCGAGGGCTCGGTGCTGCAGGCGCAGGGCGACGCGGCGCGGAACATCCTCAACGTCTGCAACTACTCGCCGGACCTCGACAACGAGGAGAACCGCAAGTTCGTCGCCGCCTGGAAGCAGAAGCACCCGGACGCGACCCCGACCGAGTACGCGATGGCGTCCTACGACGCGGCCGCCGTCCTGGACCGCGCGATCGCCGCGGCCGGCGACAACCCGACCCCCGAGTCGATCAACGCCGCCGTGGCCAAGCTCGGCCAGATCGCGTCGCCGCGTGGCAACTGGCAGTTCGGCCCGAAGAACCACTCGCCGATCCAGAAGTGGTACCTGCGGCAGGTCCGCAACGACGGCCGGGCCCTCGCCAACGTCATGGTGCAGGACCTCGCGACGGTCGGTGCCTGACCGAGTTGGACGCGTACCTGATCCCGGCGGTCGACGGCGTGGCCTACGGCCTGCTGCTCTTCGTCGTCGCCGCCGGGCTCACCCTCGCCTTTGGCGTCGGTGACGTGCTCAACCTGGCGCACGGCACGCTGTTCGCCTTCGGCGCCTACGCGGCGGCGAAGGTCAGCGACGGGTCGTGGGCCTCGCTCGCGGCCGCGGTGCTCATCGGCGCCGTGGCCGCGGCGGCCGGCGGCGCCGTCCTGTCGGCGCTGCTGGTGCCGCTCGCCGGGCGGGGCCACCTGGCGCAGGCGCTGCTCACGTTCGGCGTCGCGCTCGTCGCCGGCGACCTGCTCGTCGGGGTGTTCGGCCCCGACGAGCTGCCGGTGCGGATCCCCGCGAGCCTCGACCGGGCGGTGACCATCGCCGGGCACTCGTACCCCGGCTACCGGCTCGCCTTCATCGGCGTCGCCACGCTCATCGCGGTGGCGCTCTACGTCGTCGTCGCCCGCACCCGCCTCGGCAGCCTGGTCCGCGCCACCGTGGACGACCGTGACATGGTCGCCACGCTCGGCGTCAACCCGTTCATGGTGCGCACCGGCATCCTCGCCGCGGGCGGTGCCCTCGCCGGGCTCGCCGGCGCGCTCGGCGCCCCGATCATCGGCCCCGGGCCGCGCACCGCGGACCTGGTCCTCATGCTGTCCCTGGTCGTGGTGGTGCTCGGCGGCATGGGCTCGATCGGCGGCGCGTTCGTCGCCGCGATCGCGGTCGGCGAGATCCAGACCATCGGGGTGACCTCGGAGACGACCCGGGACTACGCCCCGTTCCTACTCTTCGGCGCGATGGCCGTCGTGCTGTCCGCGCGGGCCCGTGGCCTGCTGTCGGCCGGGAGGAGCGCCGCATGACCGCGCTCAAGCGCCCCGCGCTGCCGGCCCCGCTGCGGCGCCTCGCGCCGCTGGGGTTCCCGGCGCTGATCGCCGTGCTGCTGCCCCTCGCGTGGGTCCTCGACGACTACGCCACCAAGACCCTCACCCGGATCCTCGTCATCGGGCTGCTCGCCGTCAGCGTCGCGCTGCTCACCGGCGTCGCGGGCCTGCCGACGCTCGGGCAGACCGCGCCGTACCTCGTCGGGGCCTACACCGCCGCGACCCTGGTCCGGCACGACGTGGCGATCGGCGTCGTGCAGCTGCTCGCCGCGGCCGCCGCCGGGGCGCTGTTCGCGCTGGTCACCGCGCCGCTGGTGGTCTACGCGCGGGGCGTCGTCGTGCTCATGATCACCCTGGCGCTCGGCGAGCTCACCTCGACCATCGCCGGACGGTGGAAGTCGGTCACGAACGGCACCGACGGCATGCTCGCGTTCGCGTCCCCGGCCCCGCTGCCGGGGCTGGTCACGCTCACCACCGACCGGGCCACGTACCTCTACGTCCTCACCGTCGTGGCGGTGCTGGTCGGCGCGGTGCTGCTGGTGCTGCGCTCGCCGGCCGGCGCGATGCTGCGGGCCGCCCGCGACGGCGAGCAGCGGATGCGGGCCAGCGGGCACCCCGTCGCCGGATACCTCACCGTCGCCTACGTGGTCGCCGGTGCCCTCGCCGGCTCGGCGGGCGCGCTGCTGGTCACCGTCGAGCGCTACGTCTCGCCCGGCGACGGCGGCTTCGACGTCTCCGCGCTCGTCCTGCTCGCGGTCGTCATCGGCGGCGCCACCTCGCTCGTCGGCGCGCTGCTCGGCGCGGGCCTGGTGGTCGCCGCCCGCGACTGGGTCTCCGGGCCGCTGCCCGGCCACGCGCCGCTGGTGCTGGGCGGGCTGTTCATCATCTGCGTGTACCTCCTGCCACGGGGGTTGCTGGGGAAGCGGTCGGCGCATGACTGACGTGCTCGAGGTGGAGGGGCTCGGTCGCCGGTACGGTGACCTCGCCGCCCTGGACGGTGTCGACCTGCGGATGGCGCCCGGCGACCGGGTCGGGCTGATCGGCCCGAACGGCGCCGGCAAGTCCACGCTGCTCAACCTGGTCGCCGGGTCGCTGCGGCCGACGGCGGGCCGCATCCGCCTCGACGGCCACGACGTCACCCGCCTCGGCCCGGCCCGCCGGGCCCGGCTCGGCGTCGGCCGGACCCACCAGCACCCGGCCGTCTGGTCGAGCCTGCCGGTGCTGGACAACGTGCTCGTCGCCGCCCGCCGGCCGTGGGGACGGCTGCGCGCCGGTCGCCGCGCCAGGGCCCACGAGCACGCCCGGGACCTGCTCGCCGGCGTCGGGCTGACCGGCGTGGACCAGACCCTCGCGGGCGCGCTGTCGCACGGGCAGCGCCGGCAGCTGGAGCTGGCGATGGCCCTGGCGGGGGAGCCGCGCCTGCTGCTGCTCGACGAGCCCGCCGCGGGTCTCGCCCCGCCGGAGGTCGAGGTCCTCGCGTCGCTGCTGGCGTCGCTGCCGCTCACCGTCGCGATCCTGCTGGTCGAGCACCACCTCGACCTGGTCTACGGCTTCGCCGACCGGATCACGGTGCTGCACTCCGGCCGTCACGTGCACACCGGCACCGTCCCGGAGACCCGCTCCTCACCCGAGGTGGCGGCCGCCTACGCCGGAGTGGCCCCATGACGCTGACCATCGAGGGGCTGCACGCCGGGTACGGCGGCGGCACCGTCCTGCACGGCGTCGACCTGACCGTGCCAGAGGGCACGGCCCTGGCGGTGCTCGGGATGAACGGCGCCGGCAAGACCACCCTCGTGCACACCATCGCCGGCCTGGTCAAGGCCCGCTCCGGCAGCGTCCGGCTGGGCGGCACCGAGCTGGCCCGGCGACCGGCGCACGCGATCGCCAGGGCGGGTGTCGCGCTGGTGCCGCAGGGGCGCCGGGTCTTCGCCAGCCTCACCGTCGCCGAGCACCTGACGCTGTCGCGCCGCAAGGGGGAGTGGACCCGGCAGCGCGTCCTGGACCTGCTGCCGCGGCTCGGTGAGCGACTCACCCACAAGGGCAACCAGCTCTCCGGCGGCGAGGCGCAGATGCTCGCGATCGCCCGGGCGCTGCTGACCCAGCCGCGGCTGCTGCTGCTCGACGAGCCGTGCGAGGGGCTCGCCGTCGACCTCGCCGCGCGGGTCCGGTCCGTCGTCGCCGAGCTGACCCGCACCGGGCTCACCGTCCTGCTGGTCGAGCAGCAGCCCGAGCACGCCCGGGCGGTCACCGGGCACCTCGTGCACCTGGAGAACGGCACGCTGGGCGCCGTCACGGAAGGCGACGAGGGGGACACCCAAGGGGCGGCAGGAATTTCCGTACTTCGATAGGTTGTCGGGCAGTCACCCTCCGGAGCAGGGAGCTGCCATGACGACACTGCCCTTCCCGCTGCCCGACGCGCCCACGCTGTACGCGCCGCTGCCGGCCCTGTCCGAGGTCCAGCGCGACGAGGACCTCGGCGGCGTGGCGCGGATCGACACCCCCGACGGCGGGGTCGCCTACGTGGTGACCCGCTACGCCGACGTGCGCACCGTCCTCGTCGACCCGCGGTTCAGCCGCGCCCAGGCGGCGGCCTCCACCACCGCCGCCGCCGACTTCGGGCTCGGCGCGCTCGCCACCGGCTCGATCGCCGGCATGGACCCGCCGGAGCACACCCGGCTGCGCAAGCTCGTCGCCCGCGCGTTCACCGCCCGCCGGGTCGAGCAGCTGCGGCCCGGCGCCGCCGGGATCGTCGACGAGCTCATCGACGCCATGCTGGAGCTGCCGCAGCCCGCCGACCTGGTCGAGCACTTCTCCCTCGCGCTGCCGGTCCGGGTGATCTGCGAGATGCTCGGCGTGCCCGCCGGCGACCGGGCGAAGTTCCACGGCTGGTCCGACACGCTGCTCGGCGGGCCCGGCTCCGACCCGCGGGTCATGGGCGCCGCGCTGCGGGCGATGGGGGAGTACTTCGCCGGCCTGATCGCGCTCAAGCGGGCCAGCCCGCAGGACGACCTGATGACGGCGCTGATCGCGGCCCGCGACGAGCAGGACAAGCTCTCCGAGGAGGAGCTGGTCCGGCTCAGCCTCGGCATCCTCATCGGCGGGCACGAGACGACCGCCAACCAGATCACGATGATCCTGCTGACCCTGCGGCACCACCCCGAGCAGGACGCCCGGCTGCGCGCCGACCCGTCGCTGATCCCGGGCGCGGTGGAGGAGCTGATGCGCTTCGTCCAGCTCGGCGACGCCGCCACCTCGCTGCCCCGCGTCGCCACCGAGGACGTCGAGCTCGGCGGCGTGACGATCCCGAAGGGAGCGGTCGTGCTGCCCGCGCTCGCCGTCGCGAACCGGGATCCCGAGGTGTACGACGAGCCCGACGGCCTCGACGTGACCCGCGCGGAGCTGTCGCACCTGTCGTTCGGCGCGGGCGTGCACCACTGCCTCGGCGCGCAGCTGGCCCGCATGGAGCTGCAGGAGGCGCTGCGCGGACTGTTCACGCGGATGCCCGCGGTCCGGGTGGCCGTGCCCGACGAGGAGCTGCGCTTCAAGCAGGGCATGATCGTGCGCAGCGTCGAGACGCTACCGGTGACCTGGTAACACCTGTCGGCGCCGCACCTGCACCCGCCGGCGCTTCACGTACACCCGCCGCCTGACGAACCAGGTGGGCATGGCAACGATCGGACGCCCCGCACCCTGGCAGCTCTGGACCGTGTGCGGGGGCGCTCGTCATCGTCGCGTACTACCTGCTGCCGGCCGGTGGCATCGAGCGCGGCCTGCTCTACCCGGCCCTGTCCGCGTCCTGCACGCTGGCGATCCTGGCCGGCATCCGGCGCACAACGACGGCCTGACCGGGGTGCCCAACCGCCGCGCCTGGGACCTGGAGCTGCAGCGGGAGATGACGAAGGCCCGCCGCAGCGGCGCCGACGTCTGCGTGGCGCTGCTGGACCTCGACCACTTCAAGCGCTTCAACGACACCTTCGGCCACCAGGCCGGCGACCGGCTGCTGAAGGAGGCGTCGGCCGCGTGGCGGTCGCTGCTGCGCCCCGGCGACACCCTGGCCCGCTACGGCGGCGAGGAGTTCGGCGTGCTCCTCGTCGGCGCCGCCCCGCCGGAGGCGGCACGGATCCTGGACCGGCTGCGCGAGGTCACCCCGCACGGCCAGTCGTTCTCCGCCGGGCTGGTCCGGTGGGACGGCGTGGAGGCCGCGGACGAGGTCGTCGGGCGCGCCGACGAGGCCCTCTACCACGCGAAACACAACGGCCGGAACCGCGTTCACCTGGTGGACGCCACCCCGACGACCAGGAACACCAGGATCCTCGCCTGAGGTTCGCGCGTGCCTTGTTGCAAACTCTTGGCAACAACGTGGCATCGGCAATAGGCTGCATGGCATGCCTGCGGTAGCCATGCACATCTCCAACGGGATCATCGACAACCAGATCGCGGTGCTGTTCGCCGGTGTCGCCCTCGCCGGGCTCGCCCTGTGCTTCATCCAGGGCCGGCGCGAGCTCGACGACCGGCTCGTGCCCATGGCGGGCCTGGTCGCGGCGTTCATCTTCGCCGTGCAGATGCTCAACTTCCAGGTGCTGCCCGGGGTCAGCGGCCACCTGCTCGGCGGCACCCTCGCCGCGATCCTCGTCGGGCCCTACCTCGGCGCGATCTGCGTCACGATCGTCCTCGTCGTGCAGGCACTGATCTTCAGCGACGGCGGCGTCACCGCCCTCGGGCTCAACATCACCAACATGGCGCTGCTCGGCACCGCCGCCGGCTACCTGGTCGTCGCCACGCTGCTGCGGGTGCTGCCCCGGCGCACCTGGACACTGACCGCGACCGCCGTGATCGCCTGCGTCGTGTCGGTGACGGTCGCCGCGCAGGGCTTCGTCCTCCAGTACGCCCTCGGCGGCGCCACCGACATCGGGAAGTCCCTCGGCGCGATCGCCGCCGCCATGGCCGGCACGCACCTGCTGATCGGGCTCGGCGAGGGCGTCATCACCGCGCTCACCGTCACCTACGTGGCGAAGGTCCGCCCCGACCTCGTCTACGCGGTCCGCAACCGCCGGCGCCCCGTCGTCAGCGAGGCGGTGACGGTATGAGGAAGTCGACCTGGTTCATCCTCAGCGGCCTGATCGCCGCGCTGCTGCTCGCCGGCGTGGTCAGCAACTACGCCTCCGGCCACCCCGACGGCCTCGACTCCGTCGCCCGGGAGGGCTGCACCTTCGACGCCGACGACCACATCACCGGCGGCACCTGCATGGCGCAGTCGGAGACGGACAACGCCACCAAGGACAGCCCCCTCGCCGGGTACGGGCTGCGCGGCATCGGCAACGACTTCCTCTCCACCGGCCTGTCCGGGGTGATCGGGGTCGTCGCCACGTTCGCGATCGGCGGCGGCGTCTTCTGGCTGCTGCGCGCCGGTCGTTCCTCGCGCTCCTCGCATCAGGCGGGCTGACATGGGGGCTGGGCACAGCCACGCGCTGTTCGTGGACCGGCGCTCGCCAGTACACGACCTGGCGCCCGAGGTGAAGATCGCCGCCAGCGTCCTGTTCACCGTCGCCGTCGTCGCCACGCCGCGCGAGGCGCTGTGGGCGTTCGGCGGCTACCTCGCCGTCATCGTGGCCGTCGCGCTCACCGCCCGGATCGGCCTGCGCTGGCTCGCCCTGCGCTCCCTCATCGAGCTGCCGTTCATCCTGTTCGCGTTCGCGCTGCCGTTCCTCGGCCACGGCGAGCGGGTGCACTGGCTCGGCATGAGCCTGTCCGTCGACGGGGTCTACGGCATGTGGAACATCATCGCCAAGGGCACCCTCGGCGTGCTCTCGTCGCTGCTGCTCGCCGGCACCACCACCCCACGCGACCTGCTGCTCGGCCTCGACCGGCTGCGCTGCCCGGCGATGATCACCGTCATCGCCACGTTCATGCTGCGCTACCTCGACGTCCTGGCCGGCGAGGGCCGCCGGATGCGGGTCGCGCAGCGCTCCCGCGGCTACGACCCGCGCTTCCTGTGGCAGATCAAGGGCTTCGCCACCGGCATCGGCGCGCTGTTCCTGCGCGCCTTCGAGCGCGGCGAACGCGTCTACCTGGCGATGATCTCCCGTGGCTACGAGGGGCGCATCCCACTGGCGCTCGCCGGCGGCGGCGCGACCGCCCGGCAGTGGGCGGCGGCCGCCACGGTGCCCGTCGTCGCCGGCGCGATCGCGACGGTAGCGTTGCTCGGGTGACGCCATCCCTGCGGGTGACCGGCCTGCACTTCGCATACCCCGACGGGCACGTGGCGCTGCGCGGCGTCGACCTCACCGTCCCGCAGGGGGAGCGGGTCGCCCTGCTGGGCCCCAACGGCGCCGGCAAGACCACGTTCGTGCTGCACCTCAACGGCATCCACACGGCGACCGCCGGCGGCGTCGAGGTCGGCGGCCTGGCCGTCGAGCCGCGCGACCGGGCCGGGCTGAAGGAGGTCCGCCGCCGCGTCGGGATCGTCTTCCAGGACCCCGACGACCAGCTCTTCATGCCGACCGTCGCCGAGGACGTCGCCTTCGGCCCGGCCAACCTCGGCCTACGCGGCGCCGAGCTGGCCGCGCGCGTCGACGAGGCCCTCGACGCGGTCGGGATGGCCTTCGCCCGCGACCGCGCCCCGCACCACCTGTCCTTCGGGCAGCGCCGCCGGGTCGCCGTCGCCACCGTCCTCGCGATGCGGCCGGAGATCCTCGTGCTCGACGAGCCGTCGTCCAACCTCGACCCCGCGTCGCGCCGGGAGCTCGCCGCCATCCTCCGGTCGCTGCCGGTCACGCTGCTGATGGTGACCCACGACCTGCCGTACGCCCTGGAGCTCTGCCCACGCTCCGTCATCCTCGACGACGGCCGGATCGCCGCCGACGGCCCGACCCGGGAGCTGCTCGCCGACGCGGACCTGCTCGAACGGCACCGGTTGGAGCTGCCGTTCGGCTATACGGTGACCGCATGACCTCCCCGCCTTTCTCGGCTTTTTCGGCTTTCTCGGCTTTTTCGGTGGTTGCATGACCGACTCGGCTCGCTGGACCCGGGTCGACGACGGCCGGTTTCAGGTCGATCTGCTCACCGCCGACTACCGGCGGCACGCGTTCACCCGGCACAGCCACTCGACCTTCGCCATCGGCGTCGTGGTCTGCGGCGCCGAACAGTTCCACTACCGGGGCGCGTTGCACCGGGCGGGCGTCGGCAGCCTGGCGATCCTGGAGCCCGGCGAGCCGCACGACGGCCAGGCCGCCGACCCTTCCGGCTGGGCCTACCGCGTCTTCTACCCGCCCGCCGACCTGCTCTTCGAGGGCTTCGCGGCGCCGGCACACTTCGCCGACGCGGTGGTCCACGACCCGCACACCGTGCACCTGATCCGCTCGGCCCACGAGGCGCTGACCTCCGGTACCGACACCTTCGCCGCCCACTCGAAGCTCACCTGGGCGCTCGCCTCGGTGGTCCGCCGGCACGGCTCGCACGCCCCCTCCGGCATGCCGGCCCTGCCCGCCCAGGACGCCGCGGCGGGACGGAAGGTCACCGAGATCCGCGACCGGCTCATGGCGGACCTCCGCAGCGCCCCCAACCTCCGCGAGCTCGCCGACGGCGTCGAACTGTCCCCGTTCCACATGCTGCGCGTCTTCCGCGCCGCGACCGGCTTCCCGCCGCACGCCTGGCTCGTCCTCGAACGCGTCTGCCGCGCCCGCCACCTCCTCGCCGCCGGCCACACCCCCGCCGAGGTCGCCGGCGCCGTCGGCTTCGCCGACCAGGCCCACCTCACCCGGTGGTTCAAGCGCGTGACGGGCGTCACCCCGGCCGCGTTCCGCAACTCCGTTCAAGACCCCGTGCGCACCGTCGCGTGATGCTGTCGGCATGAGTCGTCGTGGCTGGTTGCTCTTCATCGCCATGTCCGTCGTGTGGGGCGTCCCGTACCTGCTGATCAAGGTCGCGGTCCGCGACATCGGCCCCGCCGAGCTGGTCTTCGTCCGCACCGCCCTCGGCGCGCTCCTGCTGCTGCCGATCGCCCTGTACCGCAAGGAGGTCCGGGCCTCGCTGCGCCCGTGGCTGCCGCTGCTCGCCTACACCGTCGTCGAGGTCGGCATCCCCTGGCTGCTGCTGTCCCACGCCGAACAGGAGGTCGACAGCGCCTTCACCGGTCTGGTCATCGCCGGTGTACCCCTGGCCGCCGCCCTCATCGCCCGCGAACGCCTCTCCGGCACCCGCATCGCGGGCCTGGTCACCGGCCTCGCCGGCGTCGGCCTGCTGGTCGGCTTCCACGGCACCACCGGCGGCCCCGTCCCGCTCCTGGAGCTCCTCGGCGTCGTGATCTGCTACGCGTCCGGCCCGCTGATCATCGAACGCTGGCTCTCCGACGTGCCCCGCTACGGCGTGTCCGCCGTGTCCCTGGCCGCCGGCGCGCTGCTCTTCGCCCCGTTCGTCGCCCCCGGCCTGCCGTCCCTGGCCCGCACGGTGACCCTCCGCCCCGCCCTCGCCGCCGTCACCCTGGCCGTCGTGTGCACCGCGCTCGCGTTCGTGCTGTTCTTCGCCCTCGTCGCCGAGGTCGGCGGCGTCCGCGCCACGGTCATCACCTTCGTCAACCCCGCCGTCGCCGTCATCCTCGGCGCCGCCGTCCTGCACGAGAAGATCACCCCACTGACCGTCGGCGCCTTCGTGCTGATTCTCGCCGGCTCGTTTCTCGCCACCCGCAAAAAGATCTCCGAAGAACCTGCCGAGAAGCGCGAACCGGCCGCCGTCTGACCCCGCCCGGCCACCGTGCCGGGCGCGCGGGGCAGCGTAGACTACGGAGGGTTACGCCGCCGCGGGTCGACTGTTCCGGCGGAAGATCGATTTCTCCGGCGGGGGTATCGTGCTTGTGAACGGCCCGGCAGCACCCGAGCTGCTCACCTGATCCACCGCAAGAGATGCCACGCCCACCGCCGACTCCCGCAGGCTTCAGGGATGACGTGCGCCCCCGCGAGCCCAGGGGATGGATGACGCACGGCCCTCGCGAGTCCAGGGGATGACGTGGTCGCCGTCAGCTCCTGCGGGCTCGATGCGGCCTTGTGTCACCTGCCTGCCGCGCAGCCGCCTCGTGTCGCCTGCCGCGCAGACCCAGGAGGCTTCCGCTGCCGCCCGGTCCGAGACGTGGCCATCCAGGGCGAAGACGTGGCGGTCCCGCCGTCCGGGCAGAGGCGTGGCTACCCCCGGCCGGGTCCCGGCGAACCCGCGCTGAGACGGGATGCGGCGATCCCCGGCTCAGAGATGGCGATCCCGTGCCGAGGCGTGGCGGTTCCGGGCCGAGATGCGGCGGCCCCGGGCGAAGATGTGGCGGTCCTGCCGTCCGGGCAGAGGCGTGGCGACCCCCGGCCGGGGCGCGGCGAACCCGCGCTGAGACGAGATGCGGCGATCCCCGGCTCAGAGATGGCGGTCCCGGGCGGAGATGTGGCGTCCCCGGGCGGAGACGGCGCGGCGGTCCTGGGTGGAGATGCGGCGATCCACCCGCCTGGTCGGGCGGGTGGATCGCTGGTGGGTCGTCCGGCGCGCCGGCATCAGTCGGCGAGGATGGCGTACAGCTTGCGGCGCGTCTCGGTCAGGACCTCGAGGGCCTGGGTGCGCTGCTCGGCGGTGCCGTTGAAGCCGACCTGCCGCAGGGCGTCCATGATGCCGATCGCGGCGTCGCGGAACTCCTGTGCCTGGGAGACGTTCTCGTCGCCGTACTCCTGCCACGGCGCGTTCTGTGCGGCGGCCTCGGCCTCGGGGCGGCCGGTGTCGGTCAGGACGAAGCGCTTGCGGCCGCCCTGCTCCTCGGCCGTGATGAGGCCCTCGTCCTCGAGCAGCTGGAGCGTCGGGTAGATCGAGCCGGGGCTCGGCCGCCAGATGCCGCCGGTGCGGCTCTCCAGCTCCTGGATCATCTCGTAGCCGTGCATGGGGCGCTCGTGCAGCAGCGCCAGGACGGCGAGGCGCACGTTGGGGCGGCCGCCCCGGCCCGTGCCCTTGCCGCCCCAGCCGCCGCGTCCAGCGCCCCGGCCGTGCCCGTGGCCCCAGCCGCGCCCGCCCGGGCCGCCCGGGCCACCGGGAGGGAAGGGCGGGATGAAGCCGCCGAAGCCACGGTGCCAGGCACCCGCGTCGAAGAGCATTGCTCCGTGTCGTGATCGCATGATCGTTTCCAATCGTCGAACGGTCGCCGACCTGTTGTCGACTGTCGTTGATAGTTCGACGATATATCGGGAACCTATCGGCAACAAGGGCGCGACCGATACATCCCGAAAAGAGCGTTACAGCACGATCACCGTCCGCAAGACCGTGCCCGCCTCCATCTCGTGGAACGCCGCCTCCACGTCCGACAGGCCGCCGGTGGCGCTGACGAACTTGTCGAGGGGGAGCCGTCCCTGCAGGTACAGGTCGACGAGCATCGGGAAGTCCCGCGACGGCAGGCAGTCGCCGTACCAGCTGGACTTCAGCGCGCCGCCCCGGCCGAAGACCTCCAGGAACGGCAGGGTCAGCTGCATGTCGGGCCGCGGCACGCCGACGAGCACCACCGTGCCGGCCAGGTCGCGGGCGTTGAAGGCCTGCTCGTACACCTGCGGCGACCCCACCGCCTCGATGACGACGTCCGCGCCGAACCCGCCGGTCAGCGCCCGCACCGCCTCGACCGGGTCGGTCTCGCGCGAGTTGATGACGTGCGTCGCCCCGAACTCCTGCGCCCAGGCGAGCTTGCGCACGTCCACGTCGATGCCGATGATCGTGCGCGCGCCGGCGAGGACCGCGCCGGCGATCGCCGCGTCGCCGACGCCGCCGCAGCCGAACACCGCGACCGAGTCGCCGCGGCCCACGTTGCCGGTGTTGATCGCGGCGCCGATGCCGGCCATCACGCCGCAGCCGAGCAGCCCGGCGACGCTCGCCGACGCGCGGGGGTCGACCTTCGTGCACTGACCGGCGGCGACCAGGGTGTACTTGAGGAACGCGCCGATCCCGAGGGCCGGCGACAGCGGGGTGCCGTCGGCGAGGGTCATCTTCTGCTTCGCGTTGTGGGTGTTGAAGCAGTACCAGGGACGCCCGCGCAGGCACGCCCGGCACTGCCCGCAGACGGCCCGCCAGTTGAGCACGACGAAGTCGCCGGGCGCGACATCGGTGACGTCCGGGCCGACGGCGGAGACGATCCCGGCGGCCTCATGGCCGAGCAGGTAGGGGAAGTCGTCGCCGATGCCGCCCTCGCGGTAGTGCAGGTCGGTGTGGCAGACCCCGCACGCCTGCACCTCCACCACCGCCTCGCCGGGGCCTGGGTCGGGGACGATGACGGTCTCGAGGCTGACGGGCCGTCCCTTGCCGAGGGCGACGACGCCCTGTGTTTCGATAGGCATACCTCCCGTCCTACCAGAGGAATCCAGAGATGACGGACGACCTGCGGCGCATCGCGAAGGAACACTTCGGCTGGGACCGGCTGCGAGACGAGCAGGTGCAGGCCATGCAGGCCCTGATGGAGGGACGCGACGCCCTGGCGGTGCTGCCGACCGGCGCCGGGAAGTCCGCCATCTACCAGGTGCCGGCGCCGCTGCTGCCCGGCCCGACGATCGTCATCTCGCCGCTGCTGGCGCTGCAGCAGGACCAGATCGCGTCGCTGACCGCCCGCAACCAGGCGTCGCTGCAGGCCGTGCGGCTGTCCTCGGCCGAGGGCAAGGCCGAGCGCGAGGAGGCCCTGGAGGCGCTGCGCGCCGGCGACGCCGAGTTCGTGTTCCTGACCCCGGAGCAGTTCGCCGACCCGGCCCGTGTCGCCCAGATCAAGGCGCTGAAGCCGAGCCTCGTCGCCGTCGACGAGGCGCACTGCGTCTCCGCGTGGGGCCACGACTTCCGCCCCGACTACCTGCAGCTCGGGCAGTTCATCCGCGAGCTGGGCCGCCCGCCGATCGTCGCGCTCACCGCGACCGCCTCGCCGCCGGTCCGTGAGGACATCGTCGAGCGGCTCGGGATGCGCGACCCGGAGATCGTCGTGACCGGCCTCGACCGGCCCAACCTGTTCCTGGAGTCGGTGCACTGCCCCGACGAGCAGACCCGCTACCGGCGGCTGCTCACCCGGCTGAAGGAGTCCACGCCGCCCGGGATCATCTACGCGCCGACCCGCCGCGCCACCGAGGAGCTCGCCGAGCGGCTCGTCGAGGAGGGCATGCCGGCCGTCGCGTACCACGGCGGCATGAGCGCCGGCGACCGCGAGCGCGCGCACGAGGCGTTCCTCGCCGACGAGGTCGAGATCATGGTCGCGACGACCGCGTTCGGCATGGGCATCGACAAGCCCAACATCCGCTGGGTCAACCACATCGCGCTGCCGGACTCGCCCGACTCCTACCTGCAGGAGATCGGCCGGGCCGGGCGCGACGGGAAGCCGGCGCAGGTGCTGCTGCTGCACCGAACCGAGGACACCGGGCTGCGGAAGTTCTTCACGAACGTCTCCGTCGACCGTGAGGAGGTCAGCTCCCTCGCGGCGCTGCTGCGCTCCGTCGCGCCCGAGGCGATCACCCGCGACGAGCTGGAGGAGCGCACCGGCCTCGGCGCGCGCAAGCTCGGGCAGTTGCTGAGCCTCCTGGAGGAGGTCGGCGGCGCGCAGCTCCTGCACGGCAGCAAGGTCAAGGCACCCCGGTGGGCGCCGACCCCCGCGAAGGCGGCGGAGCTCGCGGAGGAGCAGGCCGAGCGGCAGCAGACGCTGTCGCGGTCGCGCCTGGACATGATGCGCACCTTCGCCGAGACGGAGCTTTGCCGCGGCCGGACGCTGCTGGCGTACTTCGGTGAGCACCTCGAGGGCACCTGCGGCCACTGCGACAACTGCCACGACGGCAGCGCGCAGGCCGGGCTCGCCGCCACGGCCGACGTGCCGTTCCCGGTCCACAGCGAGGTCCGCCACGGCGAGTGGGGCAAGGGCGTCGTCATGTCGTACGCCGGTGAGCACATGACGGTCCTGTTCGACGAGGTCGGCTACAAGACGCTGTCAGTGCCGGTCGTTGAGGAGCACAAGCTGCTGCGCCGGCTCTGAGGCCCGCGCCACCGCCGCGGCGTCCAGGCCGCACGTCTCGAACAACGCCCGCGCCGCGGCCCGCTCGGCCGTGTCGTCCCGCTCCTCGCGCCGCAGCGCGTCGGCGATCCCGGCGTGCGCGCGGGCCCGCTCGTAGCGTCGTTCGGTCAGCTCGGCGAGGCGCAGCGCCAGCTCGTGCGCGGCGATCGCGTCGCCGGTCCGCCCGAGCAGGGTCAGCGTGGTGCCGAGGTCGTTGCGGGCGCTGGCCTCGAAGAACGGCGCCAGGTCGCGGACCTGCTCGGATGCCTCGTGATGGCAGCGCAGTGCCGCGCCGGGGTCGCCGAGCACCGCGTGCGTGCGGCCCATCCCGCACAGCGCCTCGACGACGCCGGCCCTGCTGCCGGCCTCCCGGTTCATCCGATGGCCGCGGGTGAACAGCAGCAGCGCCAGCCGTGGGTGGCCGAGCGCGAGGTGCGCCCCGGCGAACTCGTTGCACAGGTTGGCGAGCTGCATGGTCGCGCCGATGCGGTGCATGTGCAGCGCCGCGTCGCGCAACGTCACGCGGGCCTGGGCGGGCCGCCCCAGCAGGAGCTCGGTCGCGCCGGTCTCGAAGAGGGCCAACGGCGTGCTGGCGTGCTCCTTGTTCAGCTCGCGGAACGTGCGCAGGTGCTCCATGCCTTCGGCGAGCCATCCGGCGGCGCGGCACACGATGCCGAGGTTGACCTGGACCCGGCTGACCTCCTGCGGCATGCCGGCCGTGGCGTAGTGCGCCGCGGCTCGCTCCAGGTGCCTGATGCTCTCCGTGCTGCGCCCCAGCCGCATCGTCGTGCCGGCGTGCCAGTTGCTGGCGAGCGCGATCAGCCCGTCGTCGCCGAGCGCGGACGCGGACGCGATGGCCTGCAGGCCGAGCCGTTCGGCGATCTCGGCCCGCCCCTCGTTGTTGGCGAACCGCCACAGCACCCGGTGCAGCATGACCGCGTGCCGGTGCGCGCCGGTGCGGTGCGCCTCATCGGCGAGGGCGACGACGGCGGGCCACGTCGCCCGCAACCAGAGCAGGCGCTCGTGCTCGTCGGAGAAGGACCGCTGGAACGCGTCCGGCCGCACGTCCGGTGCGATCGCCTGGATCAGCTCCAGGGGACGGTTCACGGCGGCGACCGTGTGCAGGTAGTAGTCGAGCAGCCGGGTGGTCGCGGCCGCCCGTTCCTCCTCGATCACCAGGGTGGCGGCGAACTCGCGCAGCAGGTCGTGCAGCCGGTACCGGCCGGGCTGGTCCTCCTCCAGCAGGTGCACCTCCACCAGCCGGTCCAGCAGCTCCCGGGCCTGCCCGACCGGCACGTCGGCCAGCGCGGCCGCCGGCCACGCCTCGAACTCACCCGCCGGATGCAGCCCGAGCAGCCGGAAGCACCGCTGCTCGGCCCCGCTCAACTGCCGATACGACACGTCAAACGCCGCCGCCACGCTGTGGCCCTCCGCCGACACCGCGATCGGTGGCGGATCCGCGGCCCGTAACCGCTCCACCATCGCCGCCAGACTCCACCGCGGCCGGTGCTGCAACCGGTGCGCGATCAGCCGCACCGCCAACGGCAGCCGCCCGCACAGCTCGACCACCATGACCGCCGCTTCCGGCTCGGCGTCCACCCGCTCACCCACCGCGTCCCGCAGCACCGCCACCGCGGCACCGACAGGAAGGGGCTCCAGCTTCAGCAGGAACGCGTCGTCGACCGGCCCGATCCTGGTCCGGCTGGTCACGAGCACCACGCACGGCGCGTCGGCCTGGGGTAGCAGCGGCCGCACCTGTTCGGCGCCGGCGGCGTTGTCCAGCACCACGACGGACCCGCGGCCGGCGAGGGCCCGCCGCCATAGCCCCTGCCGGCCCGGCAGGTCGCCGGGGATGCGCTGCGGTGCCTCGCCGAGCTGGGCGAGGAGCAGGCCGAGGGCGTCGACCGGCGACACCGGGCCGCCCTCGCTGTGCCCCTGAAGGTCGACGAAGAGCTGAGCGGCCGGATACCCGGGCCGCAGTGCCTCGGCGGCGGCCACCGCGAACGCGGACTTCCCGACGCCGGCCATCCCGTCGACGACGATCAGGCGGTGCGGGCCGTGGGCCGCCCTCAGCAGCCGCGCGGTCTCCTCCTCCCGCCCCCGCAGCCGGGCGACCGTCCGGGGCAGGGCGCTGGGCCCCGATCCCTGCGGCGACGTCTCCGCGGTGCCGCGGAGCACCTCCATGTGCAGGTCGCGCAGCCGCGGGCCGGGGTCGACGCCGAGCTCGTCGCGCAGGGCCTCGACGGTGCGCCGGTAGAGGTGCAGCGCCTCGGCCTGGCGGCCGTCGCGGTGCAGGGCGGCCATGACGGCACCGGCGAGGCGCTCGCGCAGCGGATTGCCGGCGACGAGCGGCGCCGCGTGCTCGACCACCTCGCGGGGCCGGCGCAGGACCAGCAGGGTCTCCGCCCACTCCTCGGTCGCGGCCCAGCGCAGCTCGATGAGCGAGCTGCGCCACCGGGCGATCACCGAGCCGGGCAGCCCGGCGAACGGGGTGCCGCGCCACTCGTCGAGGGCGGTGCGGTACAGCCGCGCGGCGACCTCCGGGTCCGGTTCGGTGCGGGCCCGGCGCAGTGCCGCGCGGAAGCGGGACAGGTCGAGCCGGTCCTCCGGCAGCGTGATCCGGTAGCCGGCCGGGTCGGTCCGCAGGGCCTCGCCGTCGGCGCCGAGGAGGCGGCGGATGCGGTACACCACGGTCTGCAGCTGGTTGCGGGCGGTCACCGGCGGGTCGTCGTCCCACACCAGCTCCACCAGGTCCTGCACGGCGACCACCCGGCCGGAGTGGAACAGCAGCCCAGCCACGATCAGTTGCTGGCGGGAGCCGCCCAGGTCGACGGGCCTTCCGCCGGCCACCACCTCGACCGGACCCAGCACGGAACACTCCACGCAGCGTGACGGTAGTGCGTCGCGGCAAGGTCGTACACCGGTATCCCGGCCCGCTGGATCTCCGTCAGTGGTGGGCGTCCTCGTTGCGATGGCCGAGCGCGGCCCAGATCTCGCTCACCGTCTCGAACATCTCGTCCTCCGGCAGCCGCTCCAGCGCGCTGAGGACGTCGTCGGGCGCGTTGAGGTCCGTGGCGCCGGCGAGGAGGTCGTCGCGGTCGCCGGGCAGGCTCGCCATCGGGATGAAACGGCCGAGCCGGCTGCGGGCTTCGATCTCGTCATGGGTGAGTTCAGGCTCCATGTCTCCGGCGATACCCGGGCATACCCCCACCAAACGAACGACACCCGATTGAGGTGAGACGCCGCTGGGTACGGCATCGACATCCGCCCGATCCGCCGCACTCCCACCCCCCGGGCCTGCGGCCGGGCGCTCCACAGGAGGTGAACACGCGTGGCACGCATCGGGCAGCTGTTCGGCGGGCGCAACGCCCAGGTCGACCGGGACCACGACGGGGTCGACGACCGCACCCTCGACCAGAAGGCCGGCGACACCGCCGACCGCAAGGTCGACCCTAAGGTCGACCGCGACCATGACGGGGTGGACGACCGCGTCGAGGGCGGCACCCTGTACGGCAAGGCCGACCGCGACCACGACGGGGTCGCCGACCGCACGCTCGACCCGAAGGCCGGCCCCACCGTCGACCTGGACCATGACGGCATCGACGACCGCGTCGAGTCGAAGCGGCTGCGGACCTCGGACCGCACCCACCGCATCCCCGCCGTCGGCCCGCTCCCCGGTGACACCGACACCGACCGGGACGGCATCGCCGACCGCCGCGAGTCGCACACGACGACCATGAAGCCGGTCATCGACCGCGAGCCCGTCACGGACCGCGAGATCGTCACCGACCCGGAGGTCGTCGCCGAGCCGGGCCGCCCGGCCCGCGCGAGCATGCTGTCGACGCTCGGCCTCATCACCGGCGTCGTCGCGGTCGCGGCCGCCCTCACCGGCCTGCTCGCCGTGTGGGCGCTGCCGCTCGGCGCCCTCGGCCTGCTGCTGTCCTTCGGCGGCATCATCGCCGGCGCCCGCCGCCACGTCGCCGGCCGCGGCCTCGGCACCCTCGGCGTGCTGTTCAGCGGCACCGCCGTCGTCTTCGCGATCCTCGCCATCACCGGGCAGGTCAGCTGGCTCGACACCGACGTCGACCAGGTCGCCCGCCTCAACGAGTGGCTCGACACCAAGGTCACCTGGATCAAGGACTGGTGAACCGGCGGACCGCCAGTCACACCTGAGGAGGACCCGGGCCCACCCCGGGTCCTCCTTCCGTCCCGGCGGCCCGCAAGCCCCGTGCGGACGCCGGGCTCAGGTCGTGGCGGGGGCGGAGGCGCCGTGCAGGACGCCGTCGCCCGCGGTGAGGACCTCGTCGAGGGCGTCGGCCGGCAGCGGCCGGGAGAAGTGGTAACCCTGGGCCTGCGGGCAGTCCAGCTCGCGCAGCCGGGCCGCCTGCTCCGGCGTCTCGACCGCCTCGGCGATCGCCGACAGGCGCAGGCTGTTGCCCAGCTCGACGATCGCCCGCGTGAACGCCATCTCCTCCGCCATCCCACCCTCCGGCGTGAACGCGCGGTCGATCTTCAGGATGTCGACCGGCAGGTGGCGCAGGTAGGCCAGCGACGAGTACCCGGTGCCGAAGTCGTCGACGGCGACCCGCACGCCCTCCTCGCGCAGCGCCGACAGCAGCGCCGTCACGTCGTCGCTCTCCGTCGACGACGCGACCAGCACCGTCTCGGTGATCTCCAGGATCAGCGCGCCGCCGGGCAGGTCCGCCTCCCGCAGCGCCGAGAGGACCGTCCGCGCGAAGTCCGGCTCGCGCAGCTGGCGGCCGGACACGTTGACGGTGACGGAGATGCCGAACCTGTCGTGCCAGGAGCGGACGTCGCGGCACGCCTGCCGCAACACCCATGCACCGATCGGGACGATCAGGCCGTACTGCTCGGCGATGGGGATGAACTCCATCGGCGGCACCGGCCGCCCGTCGGGGCTCCAGCGCAGCAGCGCCTCGACCGCGGTGACCCGGCCGGTCGACAGGTCCACCACCGGCTGGTAGTTGACCGTGAACTCGTCGTTCGCCACGGCCCGCCGCAGCTCCGCCGACAGGCGCATGTGCTCGTGCCGTTCGCTGGCCAGCCGCGGCTCGTAGGCGGCGAGCCGGTTCTTGCCCGCCGCCTTCGCCGCGTACAGGGCGAGGTCCGCGAGCTGCAGCGCCTCCGCGGGTGTCGTCGGGGCGCGCACCAGCAGGGTCCCCACGCTGGTGGTGACGTTCAGCTCCCGGCCGCCGATGCCGTACGGCTGGGCGAGGGCGTCGACGATCGCCTGACCGACCGCGTTCACCCGCAGCACCGGCACGTCCTCCAGGAGGATGGCGAACTCGTCGCCGCCGAGCCGGACCAGGGTGTCGGCGGTGTCGACCTCGCCGAGCAGCCGCGCCGCGACCTCCATCAGCAGCGCGTCGCCGACCGGGTGGCCGAACGAGTCGTTGACGTCCTTGAAGCCGTCCAGGTCCAGCAGCAGCAGGCCGTGGGCCGCGTTCGTGCGGGTCAGGGCGTGCTCGAGGCGCTCCTGCAGCAGCGCGCGGTTGCCGAGGCCGGTGAGCGCGTCGTGCAGCGCCCGGTGCGTCAGCTGCTGCCGCAGCGCCTCCTGCTCGCGCAGCGCCGCGCCGAGGGCGAGCGCGTGCGCGTCGAGCTCCTCCACCCGCCGGTGCGCGAACTGGACGAGCTGGCTCAACCGGGCGATGAGCAGCACCGACGTGACGATCGACGTGGCGAGGGGCACGACCGCCCACGACCGCGACGGCAGCGGCGACGCGACCAGCAGCATCGTGATCGCGGTGACCGGACCGATCAGCGACAGCACGGAGTACAGGTAGATCCGCCGCCGCGGGATCACCTGCTGCGGCCGCTCCGGGCGGCCCGCGGCCTGCGCCATCGACGGGTGCAGCGCGCCGGTGCCCATCAGCGCGTACGCGCACAGGTACAGCGCCGCGGAGATACGGTCGCCCTTCGGGTCGCCGGTCCAGGCGATCGCGACGTAGTACACGATGTCGCCGGTGATGAGCGTCGCCGCCGCCACGCACACGAGCCGGTGGGCGGCGTTGCGCACGCTGCTGGTGAAGGCCATCCGGGTCGTCGCCACGACCAGCAGGAGGTCGATCCCCGCGTACAGCACATGACTGATCCGGTGCGGGACGTCGAAGTGCGCGCCGGCCAGCACCGGATGCACGATGAACGTCCAGCTCAGCGCCGCCACCCCGGACGCGACGATGCCGGAGTCGATGAGCCGCTCCCAGCGCGGCCGGCGCGGGTCGCGGCGCACCCAGCTGACCAGGCCGCCGCCGAGGAACGGGTACGCGGCGAGGAACAGCGCGTCCTTCGCCGACGGGAAGCCGACCTCACCGGTCAGCGTGTAGTCGACCGCCCACGCCACCGCGCCCAGCACCGAGCAGGCCAGGCCGGCGGTGAACAGCCACCACGCGCGCGGGTGCGCCGGACGGTGGCGCCGCACCCCGACGACCACCGCGACCACGGTCGAGGCGCCGACCAGCGAGTACAGCGCCTGGCGCGGGATGACCGGCAGGAACGCGCCGACGACCACCGCGCCGAGCCCCAGCCCCGCATACCAGCGCCATGCGGTCATCGGTCTCCTTGTCGCTGATTCGGCTGACCTGCCTATCGGCAGCCGGGTGGCGTAACTGAGCAGGGCGAAGATGGACGGGTTCGAGTGCCACATGACGGGTAGGGAGCGCGGATGAAGGTCGCACTGCTGGGACCGATCGCCTGGCGGACCCCGCCCCGCGCGTACGGGCCGTGGGAACAGGTCGTCTCCCTGCTCGCCGAGGGGCTCGTCGCGCGCGGCGTCGACGTCACCCTCTTCGCCAGCCTCGACTCGGTCACCGCCGCCCGACTCGACGGGGTCGTCGAGCGCCCGTACAACGAGGACACCTCCTACGACGGGAGGATCTGGGAGGCGCTGCACGTGGCGCACTGTTTCGAACGCAGCGCCGGGTTCGACCTCGTGCACAACAACCTGGACTGGCTGCCCCTCGCGATGAGCGGGTTCTGCCGGGCGCCGCTCGTCACGACCGTGCACGGCTTCTGCTCGCCGTCGATCCTCCCCGCGTACCAGCGGGCCCGTTCGGCGTTCGTGTCCATCTCCGACGCCGACCGCGGCCCCGGCCTCGACTACGCCGCCACGATCTACCACGGCATCGACGTCGCGCAGTTCCCGTTCCGGGCCGCGCCGGGCGACTCGCTCGTCGCGTTCGGCCGCATCCACCCCGACAAGGGCACCGCCGAGGCGATCCGGATCGCCCGCACGGCCGGCCGGCGGCTGCTCATCGCCGGCCCCGTCCACGACGAGCGGTACCACGCCGAGGAGGTCCTGCCCCAGATCGACGGCGAGCAGATCGTGTACCTCGGCAACATCGGCCCCACCGACCGCGCCGACGTCCTCGGCGCCGCCGCCGCGCTGCTGCACCCGATCGGCTTCGCGGAGCCGTTCGGCCTGTCGGTCGTCGAGGCGATGATGTGCGGCACGCCCGTCGTGGCGTATCCGCTCGGTTCGATGCCGGAGGTGGTGGACCAGGGGGTCACCGGATACCTCGCGGGGTCCGCCGCCGAGGCGGTGGAGGTGCTCGACGACGCGCTCAAGCTCGACCGCCACCAGGTCCGCGGGCACGCGGTGAGCCGTTTCTCCGCCGACAGGATGGTCGAGGACTATCTGCGCCTGTACCGCCGGCTGCTCGGCTGAATTCTCAGGGCCCGCACCCTGTTTCTTCTTAAGGCTCCGGCCGCGCGGCCGAACGTTCACAGTGTGCGGCGCCCGCGGGCTTACGACGCGGTAACGCGGGACGGCTCGGCTCCGGCAGCGACGTGGCAGGCTGCCGGAGCCGACGCCATCTACGCGCATCGTGATCGAAGGCTGGCGTTGCGTCACCGTTCCCTCTAGGCTCTCGGGCGGAGGGAAGGCTGTGAGTAGCGTCGATACCACCGCGGGTCCCGTCCCGCTGCCGAAGCGGGGCTTCGGCGCCCGTCTCGCCGCCGTCGAGGAGCTCGTCGCCACCTGGGACCTGCACGGCGCCCAGGAGGCCGCGCGGGCCCTGCTGGACGAGCCCGGGCTGCCGGACGGCGACCGGCTCACCGCCCGCCGGCTGCTCGCCGAGGCGCTGCGCGAGCTCGGTGACCTCGCCGCCGCCTACGACCTCGCGGACGCCGTCGCCACGCAGGCCGAGCAGGCGTACGGGCCGTCGGACGTGTCCACGGTGCACGCCTGGGCGGTGCTCGCCGCCGTCCGGCACGACTACGACGAGTGGGACGCCGCCGAGGCGCTCTACCACCGTGTCCTGGACAGCGGCGTCGACGAGACCGACCCCGTCACCGGCGCGGAGGCGGCCCGGGTCATCCGTCTCGCCCGCGTCAACCTCGCGCTCCTGCAGCGCGACCGCGGCCAGCGCCCGCTCGCCCTCGCCATGCTCAACGCCGCCTACGCCGTGCACCGCCGGGAGTACGGCGCCGACGACCTGGACACCATCCGGATCGCCGCCGAGCTCGCCGCCCTGCACCGCGACGACGGCAACGTCCCCGCGTCGCGCCGTCTGTTCACCGTCGCGCACGCGGCGGCGCGGTCCCGGCTCGGCAACCGCCATCCGTTCACGAAGGCGATGGAGTGGGAGCTCGCCGCCGTCGAGCCCCCGATGCCCGCCGCCCTGCTGCATCCCGCGCCCGTGCTCCGGGAGGCGGCGGTGGCCGGCGATGCCCCGGAGGCCGCTGATGCGCGGGCCTTCGCCGTGGACGTCGCGGCGGAGGACGTCGATGATCCGGAGCCACTGCCGGAGCCACTGCCGGACCCACTGCCGGACCCGGCGGAGCAGCGCGTCCAGGAGCCGGCCGTGGTGCCCGAGGTCGTGGCGCTGGAGCGCGTCGTGCGTCCTCCCGCGGTCGTGGACGCACCCGCCGTGACGCACGAGGCTTCCGGTCCCGGCGACAGGGGTCGTGCCGCGGGGGAGCGGCGGGTCGTGGTGCCGTTGAAGGCGGTGGTCGCGGTCGCGGCCGGCGCGCTGGTCATCGCCGCGGTCTCGATCCCGTGGGGCCAGGGCGGCGCCCCGGACCGGACCACCGCGAAGCCACCGGCCGGACCGACCGGCACGGCCGCTCCCCGGGCCGGGGAGGAGGCGGCGGCCGGGCAGGGAGAGGGCGGGCCGGCGAGGGTGCGGGACCTCCGGCTGCGGGACGACGGGACGGCCCTCGCAGTCACTTGGACGGGGTTGGAGGGCACGGCGGTCGTGGCGCTTTCACGCGACGGCGGGCCCGCGGTGGTGCTGGCGCAGGTGCCGCCGGGCACGACGTCGTACGTGGTGAAGGGCGTCGATCCGATGGTCGCGTATTGCGTGGTCGTGGGGCCGGTGGACGCTGCCGCCGCGGTCACGCCGGGGGCGTCGGTGTGCACGGGTGAGCGGTGACGGACGGGGGTGGGAACCGGAGCCAGACAACGGGCGTGTCGCAAGGTTCGCCGGGTATAGTCCGGCCGATGCGGCTCACTGACCGGACCCTCAACTGGCTCCCCGGCCCCGTGGCGCAGCGGATGCGGCGGCACCGTGAGACGGTCAAGTTCGTGATCGTCGGCGGGTTCTGCTACGTGGTCACGCTGCTGGTCAACTACGGGCTCCGGTTGACCGTGCTGGAGCACAAGCCGGTCACCGCGCTCACGATCGCGAACGTGGTCGCGTCGGTGGTGTCGTACTTCCTGAACCGCGAATGGTCCTTCCGGACCCGGGGCGGCCGGCGCCGCCATCATGAGATGGCGCTCTACCTGGTCATCAACGGCATCGGCGTCGCGGTCAACGCGGCGCCGTTGTTCGTTGCGAGGTACATCTTCGGGCTGCAGGAGCCGGCGGTCAGCGCCCTGGTCGAGGAGATCTCCGACTTCGGCTTCGGCATGGTGCTCGGCACGGCCCTCGCGATGCTGTTCCGGCTGTGGGCATACCGGGCCTGGGTCTTCCCGCACGACGACGTGCGCCCCGCCCCCGACCGCTGGGACCACACCGTGCCGGCCCAGGTCGCCCCCGCCCCGGTCCAGGCGGACAGCGCGGGCTCGTAGCGCCCCGGCGGCCTCGGGCGGGGGCCCGGCCCGCGGCGCGCCGGCCCTTCGCCCGGCTCAGAAGGTGATCTGGTCCGGGTCGGCTTCGGGCGGCGCGCCGAGGAGCTCGTGGACGCCGGCCACCTTCAACTGGCGGATCACGAACGGGCTGGCGCGGTGGATGACCAGGCGGACGCCCTCGACGCCCGCCTCGCGCTGCGCGCCCACGAGCGCGCCGACCGCGGCCGAGTCGAGGAACGTGACGAGCCCCAGGTCGACCCGCAGCACGCTCGGCCGGCGCTGGGTCGCGGCGGCCACCAGGTCCTGACGGAGTGTCGTCGCGGTCCCGTGGTCGATCTCGCCCCGGACGGAGACCACCGTGGACCCGTCCATCAACACATTGACGGTCACCGACATTGACATGACTCACCCCGCGCGTTCATCAGGCACAGCATATGAGCACCCGGGGGTGAGCGCAGCGCGTGAGGGGGGTCGTTCACCCGGACCGTGGTGAGCTTCCGCCCGGAATGTGGTCAGGGCAGTGCAGTCGTAGCTCTCGGTAACCGAACGGGGCGTCGACGAACCAGCAGTGGTGCGGCGCGTCGGTGCCGGGGTGGCGGTAGCCGTCGAAGAACCGGCACGACAGGCACATCCGGCTCACCGGGATGCGGCCCTCCCGCTGCAGCTCGGTGATCCTGGTCGTGACGATCCGCAGCAGCCGCGCCTGGGCGTGCTCGTCGAGGTCCTCGACGCTGCCGAGGGCGTGCTCCGCCCAGTTGGACGGCGCGGGGGTCAGCGCCAGGCCGCGGTCGGTCGCCGCGATCCGCATGTCGTGCGCGGCGTAGGACGGCGCCGGCCGCATCTCGACCAGGCCCTCGGCGATGAGCGGAGACACGATCGCCATCGTCGCCGCGACCGACGAGCCGAGCTCCGCGGCCAGGTCGGACAGGCGGAACTCGCGGTCCCGCCGGCCGAGCAGCAGCAGGACCTGCCGGTGCGGCGGGGGGAGCTGGGACTGCTCGGGCGGGGGCGTGTCGGTGGGCGCCATGACGGCGACCCGCACCAGGCCGGCGACGAGCTTCTGTGCCTGTGCCTCCAGGGTCACGGCAGTCTCCTCCCGAGCGTCGGTGGTAGCACACCCTAGTCCGGGACGTCGATCAACAGGGGGCATCGCGCGCCGCAATTTGTCAGACCGCCAGGAAGCCGTCAGGAAGCCGCCCCGACGCTGCCCCGGCGCCGCGGACGGTGGCGGTGAGCCTCGGGCGTCCGGGCCCTCATGAATTCCCGGACTCTGCCGGCCTGGGGCACCGGAACCGGTGCGGGATCGTGCGGCGCGGCCCGGGCGCCTTCGACTGGGTGACTGGTCCCGCCGGAGGTCAGGTGGGGACGGAGGCGGGAGGGGAGCCGAGCTTGCGAGGCCAGATGGCCGTGCGCCAGTCGTACATTAGCCAAAATGCGAAATGTCCGGAAAAAGGTGTGTAAGCTCGCCCCACCAAGGTGCGACGGGGGTTGGAATGGGTGCAGGACGGTTGGTCGCGACGGCCACGATGCTGGTGGCGGCGATCGCGACCGTGGAGACGATGACGGCCGCGGCGGCGACGGCAGCGCCCGCCAGGCCGACGAAGCTGGTGCTGACGGTCGCCAAGGGCGAGAGCTCGAAGCCGGCGCAGCGCCGCGCGTCGCTGACGTGCCGGCCCGCCGGCGGTTCGCACAAGCTGGCCAAGGACGCGTGCTCCGCGCTGGCCAAGGTCGGCGGCGACTTCGCCCGGCTGCAGGCCACGACCGGCATGGCGTGCACGATGCAGTACGACCCGGTGACGGTCACGGCCGTCGGCCGGTGGAAGGGCAAGCGGGTCGACTACAAGAAGACGTACGGCAACGCCTGCTCGCTGTCGACCACCACGGGGCCGGTCTTCAGCCTCTAGGGTTCAGCCTTTGAAGACGCCCAGCGTCTTGAACTGGTGGTTGGGGAAGATGGCCGCCGAGTCCTGGACGTTGAAGCGCTTCTTGAGCATCTCGGCGAGGATGTCGCGGTAGTCGTTGGCTCCCGCGACATCGCCCTGGTCGAGGGCGCCGGGGGCGAGGCCGGGCCAGTTGCCGTGCACCTTGCCGCCGTTGAGGCCGCCGCCGAGCAGCAGCATCGCGTTGCCGTGGCCGTGGTCGACGCCGACGTTGCCGTTCTCCTGGACGCGCCGGCCGAACTCGCTCATCGTGATGATGGTCGTGTTGTCCAGCAGCGGGCCGAGGTCGGTGGCGAAGGCGCCGATCGCCTCGGACAGGTTGGTCAGCGAGTTGCGCATGTCGCCGCCGTCGACCCGGCCGAGGTTGGTGTGCATGTCCCAGCCGCCGACGTCGAGGGCGGCGACGCGCAGGCCGACGCCGCCCTTCATGAGCTGGGCGATGTCCTTCAGCCGGTCCGCCAGGCCGCCGCCGGGGTACTGGACGCCTTCCAGCGGCCGGTACTGCGAGTTCGCGATCTTCTGCGCGGTGTTGATCGCCTGGATGGTGCCGGCGGCGGTGCCGGCCAGGGAGTGGTCGAGGCCCGTGTAGAGGGTCTTCAGCGCCTCCATCGTCTGGCTGCGCATGGCGTCGTTGTCGATGCGGAAGTCGCGGATGCCGTTGAGGACGATCGCCTGCTCGCCGCCGACGAGGGAGCGCGGCAGCGCGTTGCCCTGCGCGACGGCGCGGAACGTGGTGCCCGGGCCCATCTGGGCGAGGACCCGGTCGAGCCAGCCGGTGCGCACCGCGACCGACGCCGCGCCGCGCTCCAGGGCGTCCTGCGCCTGGAAGTGGCTGCGGCTGGCGTCGGGGGAGGCGACCGCGTGCACCGCGGCCATCTTGCCGGCCTGCCAGAAGGGGTACAGCGCGGTCATCGCCGGGTTGAGCCCGAAGCCGCGCCCGGCGGGCAGCAGCGCCGCCATGGGGATCGCGATGTTGGGCCGCATCGAGCGGTAGTTGGGGTCGTCGCCGGGCGCGACCACGGACAGCCCGTCCATGCCGCCGCGCAGGAAGATGACGACGAGCGTGCCCTTGGCGTCCTCGGGCGCGGCGAACGCGACCCGGCTCGTCACCAGCTGCGCGCCGAGCGCGGCCACGCCGACGAACCCGGCGCCCTGCACGAGGCGGCGGCGGGTGAAGCCCTTGCTCCACCGCTCGCGCTCGGCGGCCAGCTCGTCCTGGACCTGGTCGGCCTGCACCCGGATCGCGGCCTCGCACAGGTTCGGGCCGTGCCGGCGCAGCTCCTCCAGTGAGGTGGGGCGGCGCTCGCCTTCTGGAAGGTCAGTCACGGAAACCTCACCGCAGCGCGTGGTAGACGGAGTCGAGGACGAGCGGCGCCAGGTTGGGCAGCTTGCCGCCGAGGTTGGCGTCGGTGACCCGGGTGTCGGGCTTCGCGCCGAGGAACTTGATCAGCGCGTCCCGCTCGGCGGGCTTCATCGGCTGGAAGATGAGCCGGTTGCACAGCACGTCCAGGTAGGTGGCCAGGGTCGCGGCCGGCTGGGTGACGAGCGAGTCGGCGCGCGGGTTGTTGAGGCCCTTGAACGACTGCTGCAGGAACGCGCGGTGCGAGTTCCACGTCTCCAGCATGCCGGCGGCGGAGCTCCACGCGTTGGCGACGTCGGGGTAGCCGTCCGGCGGCTCCCAGCCCAGCGGCGCCTGGCCGAGCTTGCGGGTGAAGTTGTACAGGTCTTCGAGGGCCTTGCCGGTGTCCGTGCCGGGCTTGGTGCCGACGACGCGGGCGGTCGCGACGAAGTTCTCCAGGGGGCGGCGGGTCTTCAGCCCGGCCGCGATCCAGAACTCCAGGGACCGGAACAGCACCTTGAGCACCGGCGCGATCGCCGAGCCGCTCTGCTGGTACGCGGTGGCGAGCCGGTCGACGAGGGACTGCGGCGGCGTGTCGCACACGAACCGGACCGCGAGCTTGCGGGCGATGTACTTCGCCGTCGACGGGTGCGTGGCCAGGTACAGCAGGTAGGCGTCGCCGACGGCCAGGCCGTCCTTCGCCGACTTGTTCGCGTGCTGGAAGCCCAGCACCTTGACCGCGCCGGTCCAGTGCCGGTTCTGCTCATACCTGAAGGTGCCCTCGCGGGTCGCGGTGCGGCCCGTCATCAGGTACGCGGAGTTGCGGACGTCCTTCTCGTTGTAGCCGCCGTCGATCCCGACGGTGTGCAGTTCGAGCAGCTCACGGCCGTAGTTCTCGTTGACGTTGCGCTTGTCGGAGGACGTGTTGTCCAGGTAGCGCATCATCGCCGGGTCCCGCGCCGACGCGATGAGCATGTCGGAGAACTTGCCCAGCGCGTGCTTGCGGATGACGTTCACGTCGTAGGGGACCCGGGTGTCCCAGCCGCCGTCGAACGGGCTGGTGATGTTGAGGTGGTTGTTCCAGAAGTCGACCATCACCTCGAACAGCTGCCGGGTGCTCCACACCTGCCGGGCGATGACGGCGCGGGTCAGCTCGTACATCGCCTTGTTGTCGCCGTCCTTGACCGCCGCGCGGATCTCCGCGGTGGTCATCGTGACGGTCGGCGTGGTCTTCAGCGCCGCGTCGGCGACCGGGTCGGGGATCTTCTCGGGGTCGAGCTGCTGGTCGAGCCAGCCGTCGATGCCGAGCTCCTTGACCGCGGCGACGTCGGCCTGCGTGGGCCCGAACGTGCAGCGCCGCAGCAGGTGCAGCACCGGGTCGCGGTTCAGCGGCGTCGGGAAGCGGGGCGTGGCGCGCATCGCGGCGACCGCGGCCGCGGAGGCCGAGTCGGCGGTGCCGGCGGCGCCGAGGTCGTTGAGGTCGCCGAGGCCGCTGGTGTAGCTGGAGTCGCGGTTGGAGAACGAGCCGGCGTCGCGCGGGGAGACGTTGCCGCCGCCCTGGCCGGTCCGGACCATCTCGTCGGCGTCCTCGGGGCGGCCGAGCATCGCGGCGGCGCCGGATCCGAGCCCGCCGATCGCGACGGCGCCGCCGCCGAGGGCCATGAGGGCCTGCCGGCGGTTGCGCATCAGCTCGTGCAGGGCGGGCCGTCCCGTCCTGAGCCATGCCGGCGCGGGTCCCTTTGAGGTCTTCGCGGCAGGTGTACGGGGCTGCTCCTGCTCGTCGTCGGCCGGCGACGGCTCGTTGAGGACGCGCGGCATCGGGAACTCGCCCGTGTAGTCGGCGAAGAAGGCGCCCTTGACGCGTCTGTGCGAGTCGGATGAGGGGTCGTCATCCGCGAAGAGCCGCTCAGGCATCCCTGAACCCTAATGAGCGCGCGTTCGGGCGTTCAAGCGGACGGGTGCGGCTCCGGTTCAACTTTGTCTTTGTTCTTGCTTAAGCGAGGTGCATTCCGCGTCAATGTGTGAAATTCGGGCGGCTACTCAAAGTTATCTCTTCCGCACGTACCGCAAAAGCGGTACGCATAAAGGGCCGACAAGGGGAGGCGGTGGGGGTCTTGCGTGACGCTGCGCCGGTTCGACGGCGGCACCGCTTCTTCGTCCGTGGGGTGGCGTTCGCCGACATCCCCGTCGCCGCGAAGCTCGTCCTCGTCCTGCTCCTGCCCCTGCTGGCCCTGATCGGCCTCGCCGGGGTCACCGTCGCCGTCTACGCGGACCGCTCCGGCGACGTGAAGGGCGCCGTCGCCTCGGCCGTCTCGGCGTCGGCGGAGGCCGGCCGCGTCGTCGACGGCCTGCAGCGCGAGCGGCTCGCCCTCGCCGGCACCGCCCGGCCCACGCCGGCCGGCGACCCCGCCCGCACGGACGCCGCCGCCGCCCGCTTCCGTGCCGTCTCGGCCGGTGTGCCCGGCGCCGCCGGTGCGCTGGACGGTCTCGACGCGCTGCGGGCCCGCGCGCCGGAGCCGTCCGGTCCGGTGCCGCTGCTCGGGTACCGGCAGCTGATCGCCGGCCTGATCGCCTTCCAGCAGGGCGTCGCCGACCGGCCCGCGCCGCCGGCGGTCCTCGCCGGGAGCCGGGCCGCGGGGTGGCTCGCCGTGGGCAAGGAGGAGCTCGCCCTCGTGCAGGTGACGGCGGTGCGCGCGCTCGCCGCGGGGGAGCTGACCGCCGCCGACCGTGACGCGATCGCCGCCCACCGCGCCGCGGCGGCGAGCGCGTTCGACCGGTTCGCCGCCGCCGCGACCCCCGCCTGGCGGGCCGTGTTCGAGGGCCTGGACGTCACCGCCGACGTGGACCCGCTGCTGCTGGCCCCGCCGTCCGCCCCCGCCGACACCGCCGCCCTGGTGCTGGCGTCGCTCGCCCAGCTCGACGGCCTCCAGGGCCTCGCCGACCGCGTTGCCGCCGACACCGCCGCCGCCGTCGGCGACGCCCGCGACCGGCAGAACCGCACGGTCGTCCTCGGCCTCGCCGCCGTCCTCGCCGTCGTGGTCGCCGCGATCGCCCTGGCCGTCGCCGCCGCCCGCGCGCTGCGCCGCCGCCTCCGCGCCCTGCTGACCCTGGCTCTGCGCCTCGCCAACACCGCAGCCAACACCGCAGCCAACACCGCGGCCCACCCAGCCGCCCCGCCCGTCGCAGGCGCCCTTCCGGTCACCGGTCCGCGCGCCGCCGGTCCGCCCGGCGACGATCCGCGGGCCGCGGGGCTGTCCGGGGTCGAGCCGCACGCGGCGGGGGTGGCCGCCGGGGAGGTGGCGGCGGGGCGGGACGAGATCGGGCGGGTCGCCGAGGCGCTGGACGCCGTGCAGCGGGCCGTGGCCCGGGCCGCCGCCGACGCCGCCGAGGCGGCCGCCGGGCAGGCCGCGCTCAGGGCCGGTGAGGCCGGCATGTACGGCGACCTCGGGCGCCGCGCGGCCCGGCTCGCCGACGGGCTCCTCGAACGCCTCGACGAGGCCGAACGCGACGAGGCGGACCCGGACCGGCTGGCGCTGCTGTTCGCGCTCGACCACCTCGCGACCCGCATCCGGCACGACACCCACAGCCTGCTCGTCCTCGCCGGGGCCGACGCCGCCAGGGTGCACCCCGCGCCGGTGCCGCTGCTCGACGTGCTCCGCGCCGCGCAGTCGCAGATCCACGCCTACGAGCGCGTCGAGTACGGCCGCGTCGACGACGACACGGCGGTGGAGCCCGCCGCGGTCGACGGCGTCGTGCACCTGCTGGCCGAGCTGCTCGACAACGCCGCCCGGCACGCCGGCGGCGAGCACCCCGTCGTCGTCGACGCCCGGCGGGCCGGCGACGGCGCCGTCGTCCACGTCACCGACCACGGCGCCGCCGTGGACCCGGACCTGCTCGCCGAGCTCAACGAGCGGCTCGCGGACCCGGCGGCCGGCCCGCGGCTCGGGCTGACCGTCGTCGCCCGGCTCGCCGCCCGTCACGGGATCGGTGTCGCCCTGCACCCGGCGCAGTCCGGCGGGCTGGTCGCGACCGTGCGGTTGCCGCAGGGCATGGTCGTACACCGGCCGCGGATGCCACTGGTCCTGCCGGAGCCCGCCGCGCACCGGCTGCCGCCGCGCCCCCTGGAGCGCAGCCCGGCGCTGCCCGGCGCGGAGCCGATGGACATCCCCGTGCCGCGCAAGGGCGGCCTGCTCGTCCCGGTGGTGCCCAGCGGCGTCGTCGCGGAGGGGCCCACGGTCGAGGCCCGGGCGTTCGACGACGGGCTGCCACGGCGTACTGTCAATGCGTCACCGCAGAGCGGCACCACGGGCACATCCCAATCCGCGGACCCCGGCGACGCCGGCGAGACGCTGCCGGCACACGGGCATCCGATCGGCCGTCTCGGCACCGTCACCACGGTGCGTCAGGAAGGACATGCCACGTCATGACAGCCATCACGGGGCTCGACTGGGTGCTCAGCGGCTTCACCGATCGGGTGGCCGGCGTCCGGCACGCCGTCGCGGTCTCCGGGGACGGCCTGCTGGTCGCGGCCTCCAACGAGCTGCCGCCGGAGCGCGCCGACCAGCTCGCCGCGATGGTCGCCGGCGTGGTCTCCCTCGCGCAGGGCGTGTCCGCGGCCACCGACGCCGGCCCGGTCCTGCGCACGATCGTGCAGATGGGTCGCAGCCTGCTGTTCGTCATGGCCCTCGGCGACGGCCACACCCTCGCCAGCATCGCCGCCATGGTCCAGCCGGGCTGCGACGTCGGCGAGGTCGCGTTCGAGATGTCGGGCCTCGTCGACCAGGTCGGCGCCGCCCTGACCCCGTCGTCCCGCTAGAGATCGGGGTCGTCGCCCTCCTTCACCTTGCTCGCGTCGCGCAGCGGCATGAACGGCTCCTGGTCAGCGGGCAGCCCGCCCTGGATGGCGCGGCCGCGCTCGAGCTCGGCGTCGAACTCCGCGCCCAGCAGGATCGCGATGTTGGAGATCCACAGCCACACCAGGAACGCGATGATGCCGCCGAGGGTGCCGTACGTCTTGTTGTACGAGCTGAAGTTGCCCACGTAGATCGCGAAGCCGGCGGAGGCGATCAGCCAGATCAGCACCGCGAGCCCGCCGCCGGGCGTGACCCAGCGGAAGCCGGTCTGCCGGGCGTTCGGGGACGCGTAGTACAGCACGGCGAGGATCACCATGACGACGAGCAGCAGCACCGGCCACTTGGCGATGTCCCAGATCTGCACGGCCTGTTTCGACAGGCCGATCCAGCTGCCGGCCTGCTCGGCGAACCGGCCGGTGAAGACGATGCTCAGCGCGGCGAGGGAGATGAGGACGCCGACGACGACGGTGACGCCGAGGCGGATCGGCAGCACCTTCCAGATCGGCCTGCCCTCGGGCACGTCGTAGATCGAGTTGGCGGCCCGGATGAACGCGCCGACGTAGCCGGAGGCGGTCCAGACGGCGCCGAGCAGACCGATGATCGCGAGCACGCCGGCGGAGCCGGAACCCTGCTTGAGCTCGTCGATGGCGCTGTTGACCGGCCCCGCGATCGGCGCGGGGAACAGCTCCTGGGTGTTCTTCAGGACCGCGTTCTGGGTCGTGTCGGTGAGCAGCATGCCGGACACTGCGAGGAGCACCAGGATGCCGGGGAAGATCGACAGCACGCCGTAGTAGGTCAGGGCGGCGGCCCAGTCGGTCAGGTTGTCCTCGTTGAACTCTTTGACCGTCCGCTTCAGGACGTTGATCCATGACCCCTTGGTCAGCTGCGTGGGCCGGCTCGGCGGGTTCTCGAGCCGCGGTCCGGTGGGTTCGTCCTGCTCCATGCCGTTCATATGCCCTACCGGCGCGTGGTGATAACGCTGGTGATAACGCTTGGGGGATGTCGCTACGGAGCGACCCGTCCCGCCCGGATCAGAGCGACCTGCACCATGTCGACCAGTTCGGTGGCGCGGAAGGGCTTGGCGATCACCGAGGCGTCGGGCCCGAGCTCCACGACGGAGGCGTCGAAGTAGGGCAGGCCGGACATGTACATGATCAACGCGTCGGGGCAGTGCTCCCGTACCACCTCCGCCACCTGCACACCGGAGCCGTCGTTGAGCTTCAGGTCGGTGATCGCCAGGTCGATCGCGGCCGGGTGCTCGACGCAGACCCGCTCCGCCCCGGCGAGCCCCGACGCCGTGAGGACATCGGCGCCGGCGCGGCTGAGCACCCGTTTGACGATCTCGCACAGGTCCGGCTCGTCGTCGACGACGAGGACGCGAAGGTGCTCCAGCATGCCTTCACGATAAGGCGTGGTTGTGCCTGATCTGCCTTACTTCGCCGGGATGCCGGGCCGGATCCGGCGGCGGCTGAACCCGAGGAACACCACCAGCACACATGCCACCACCAGCAGCACCGCCGCGTAGGTCCACCACGCGGGACGTCCGGCGGCCGGCGGCGCCGCGGCGGCCGGCGGCTGCGCCTTGGACGTCAGGAAGTCGGCGGGCGCGGCCGCGGCGCTGGTGCCGACCGGCAGGACGGTCGGCGCCGCCGTCGGCGACGGCGTGCGGGTCGGCTTCGCGGAGGTGCCGGTCTTCGCGCCGGTGGTCACGGTGAACGAGAAGCTGCCGTTGCCGGCCGCGCCGTTGCTCCCGGTGGCCGTGTAGGACACGGTGTAGCTGCCGGGCGCGCCGTCCGGGACGCCGAGCGCGATGCGGGCCGTCTCGTTGCGCACGGTGACGGCGCCGAGGCTGACGGCCGCGCTGTCCGGGCCGGTCAGGATCACCTGGGCGTCCACGATCTTGTCGTTGAACACGAGCTGCAGCACCTGCGGCAGGTGGCCCACTCGGGTCTCCGCGCCCGGTGTGCTGCTCGCGAGCGTGAGACGGGGTGCATATGCGGTGGCAATTGACGGAAACGGCAGGATGCCAAGAATTCCGACAATCATCGCGACGAACACTGTGCTGCGCCTGACCACACCAAGGAATCGCCCGGTCATGGGCGGAAACATTAGTGCATTGGCGTCAGCAATGTGCGGGCGACGGTGTTAGCGTGCCGTTTCATGCAGGGCAGTTGGCGTGAACTGGTGCAAATCAAACGACCTCCGGCGCCGACTCCGGCGAGCCGGCGGCTGCGCCGGATCGTGCTGCTCACCGCGGTGGTGACGCTCGCCGCGGACCTCGTCAACCTCAAATACTCCAGCGAGGGCGGATTCGGGCTCGGGGTGCGGACGTTCTGGGCGATGCTGCGCGCACTCGGATTCCTGTTCCTGATGCGGGAGATCCGCTGGGGCCGGCTCACCGCCCGGCCGTTCGGGCTGATCCTCGCGGTCACCACCGTGTTCGCCTCGGCCCGGCTCGCCCAGCCCCGCGAGGGCGGCTACCTGCCGCCGTGGCAGGTGCTCGCCGCGCTCGCCGTCATCCTGACGCTGTGCACGACCGTGGTCTGGCAGCTGTTCCGCTCGCCGGCGATCGCCGCGCACCTCACCCGCAGGCCGTCGAAGCGGCCGATCCCGGCGTGGGCGCTGACCGCCCGGGTCGCCGCGCTGTCCTACTCGGCGCTGCTGAGCGTGCCGTGCCTGGTCGCCGCCGGGACGCTGTGGGGCGAGCCGCGGCTGCCGCGCTCGACGGCCGTGCCGCTGGTCATCTCGTGGTTCGTGCTCGGCATCGTCGTCGCGTTCGTGGCGTCGCTGATCAGCTTCGCGATGATGTTCGGGCACGCCTGGGCGCGGGTGCTGCTCGCCATGATCAGCGTCTTCGTGCTGCTCGTGCAACCGGCGCTGTGCTGGCTGCTGCTCGGCGTCGACGGCGTCATCCGCGACGGCGTCCCGCTCGTGCTGGCCGCGCTGGTGTGCCTCTACGGGCTGGCGAGATCGGGCACGGGGGTCGCCACGCCGCCGTAGACGCTGATCTTGTGTTCGATGAGGGTCAGGTCGCTCTGCAGGTCGGCGATCCGCTGCAGCACCTCCCGGCGGTGCTGCTCCAGCAGCTCGCGGCGCTCGTCGAACGTCTCCGGGCCGACCCGGCACAGCTCCGCGTACCGGCGCATCCCGGCGATCGGCATGCCGGTGGCCCGCAGGCGGGTCAGGATCCCCAGCATCCCGACATCGCGCTCGGAGTAGCGGCGGTGGCCGTTCCAGTCCCGCTCCGGCGGGTCGAGGAGGCCGGCCCGCTCGTAATACCGCAGCGTGTGCGCGGTCAGGCCGGTCCGCTGCGCCACTTCCGCGATGGTGAGATCCATCGTTTCAGCCTATTTGACTTCGAGCGCGCTCGAAGGGGGAGTGTTGGGGCATGCGACAGCGAACCCTTGGCACTCTGACCACGTCGGCGCTCGGCCTCGGCTGCATGGGGATGAGCGAGTTCTACGGCCCGGGTGACGACGCCGAGTCCATCGCCACCATCCACCGCGCCCTCGACCTCGGCGTGACGCTCCTGGACACCGCCGACATGTACGGCCCGTTCACCAACGAGCAGCTGGTCGGCCGCGCCATCGCCGGGCGCCGCGACGAGGTGACCCTCGCGACCAAGTTCGGCATCCAGCGCGACGGCGACGGCCGCAGCATCAACGGCCACCCCGACTACGTGCGGGCCGCCCTCGACGCGTCGCTCACCCGCCTCGGCGTCGACCACATCGACCTGTACTACCAGCACCGCGTCGACGACCGGGTGCCGATCGAGGACACCTGGGGCGCGCTCAGCGAGGCCGTCGCCGCCGGCAAGGTCCGCCACCTCGGCATCTCCGAGGCGTCGGTCGCCACCGTACGGCGGGCGCACGCCGTGCACCCCGTGACCGCCGGGCAGTACGAGTACTCCCTGTGGAGCCGCGAGCCGGAGGACGGCATCCTCGGCGCGTTCCGCGAGCTGGGCATCGGGCTGGTCGCCTACAGCCCGCTCGGCCGCGGCTTCCTGACCGGCGAGATCACCGACCCGTCGCAGTTCGACCCGTCGGACTTCCGCCGGGTCAACCCCCGCTTTCAGGGTGAGAACTTCCAGCGCAACCTCGACCTGGTCGCCGAGGTCCGCGCCCTGGCCGCCGCGAAGGGCGTCACCCCCGCGCAGCTCGCGCTCGCCTGGGTCCTCGCGCAGGGCGACGACGTCGTGCCGATCCCCGGCACCAAGCGGCGCCCGTACCTCGAACAGAACGTGGCCGCGCTCGACGTCCCGCTGACCGCGGACGATCTCGCCGCGATCGAGAAGCTCTCCATCGCGCAGGATGTGGCCGGCACGAGGTATCCAGCGGCGACGATGGGGTCGCTGAACCGCTGACGATTTCTTCCTGGGTGGCGTTTTGCGGGGAGGTGCTGGCGCCGCCCGGGAGTTCGTCGTATGGTCTTCTGCGTGTCCGCGAACCTGAACCGATGCTGGTGGCCCGCCTGACGAGGCGGCCCACTCCCGCGTGACACCCACATCCGCGGCCGCCGATCCGGCGGTCGCTTTTTCGTTCCCTTCTCGAAGGGGCCGGCCGCCCGGACCGCCGGCCAGACCTGAGAGGGACGACCCGCATGCTGCCCGACCTGAACCGCCCGTTCGCCCTGCTGCGCCGCGAAGGCCGCGACGTCGTCGAGGTGCTCGCCGGCACCGTCGAGACCGTCGAGTCGCTCGCCGACATCCCGTCCGAGTCCCTCTCGCTCGTGCCGTTCCGGCAGGTCCGTGAGCGGGGCTTCGAGTGCGTCGACGACGGCACGCCCCTGTCCGTGCTGCGCATCTCCGCCCGCTCGTCGTGCCCCGTGTCCGACTTCCTCGCTGTACTGCCGGCCGGGCCGGTGTCGCTGCGCGACGGCGCGTTCGACGTGTCCGACGACGAGTACGCCTCCATCGTCTCCGAGGTGCTCCGCGACGAGATCGGCCGCGGCGAGGGCTCCAACTTCGTCATCCACCGCGTCTTCACCGCCGACGTCGACGGTGACCCGGTCGCCGCCGCCCTCGCCGTGTACCGGCGGCTGCTGGAGCGCGAGCGCGGCGCGTACTGGACGTTCCTCGTGCACACCGGCGAGCGCACGCTCGTCGGCGCCACCCCGGAGCGGCACGTCAGCGTCGAGGACGGCCTGGTCATGATGAACCCGATCAGCGGCACGTTCCGGCACCCGGGCGGCGTGCCCGACAAGGAGGCGGTGCTGCGGTTCCTCGCCGACCGCAAGGAGATCGACGAGCTGTCCATGGTCCTGGACGAGGAGCTCAAGATGATGGCGACCGTCGCGACCGAGGGCGGGCAGGTCATCGGCCCGTACCTGAAGGAGATGGCGCACCTCGTCCACACGGAGTACCTCCTCGCCGGCCGCAGCGCCCTGGACGTGCGGGACGTGCTGCGGGAGACGATGTTCGCGCCGACCGTCGTCGGCAGCCCGATCGAGAACGCGTGCCGGGTCGTCGCCCGCCACGAGCGCCGCGGCCGCGGTTACTACGGCGCCGTGCTCGCCCTCATCGGCACCGACGAGGCCGGCCGGCAGACCCTGGACGCGCCGATCCTCATCCGCACCGCCGAGATCTCCTCGGCCGGGCGCCTGCGGGTGCCGGTCGGCGCCACCCTCGTGCGGCACTCGACCCCCGAAGGGGAGGTGCGCGAGACCCACACGAAGGCCGCCGGCGTGCTGACCGCGCTCGGCCTGGGCGCCGCCGCGGCCTCCGGCCCCGTCCCGGCCGCGCCGCTGCTCGCCGCGGACCCCGCCGTGCAGGGCGCCCTCGTCGCCCGCAACGCCACCCTCGCGCCGTTCTGGCTCCAGGACCACCACACGCGGTCGCTCGCGACGCCCGCGCTCGCCGGCCGGCGGGTCCTCATCGTCGACGCGGAGGACACCTTCACCGGCATGCTGCACCACCAGTTGCGGATCCTCGGCCTGGACGTCGTCCTGCAGAAGTACACGGCGGTCACCACGCTGGACGGCTACGACCTCGTCGTGCTCGGCCCCGGCCCGGGCGACCCGCGGCGCGTCGAGGAGCCGAAGATGGCCGCCATGCGGGCCGTCGCCGAGCAGCTGCTCGACTCCGGCACGCCGACGCTGGCCGTGTGCCTCGGCCACCAGCTGCTGTCGGGGCTGCTGGGCCTGCCCCTGCGCCGCAAGGCCAACCCGTACCAGGGCATGCAGCGCGACATCGTGTTCTTCGGCCGCCCCACGACCGTCGGCTTCTACTCCACCTTCACCGCCACGCACCCGGACGACCGTTTCAGCAGCGCCTACGGTGAGGTGGAGCTGTCCCGCGACCCGGCCAACGGCGACGTCCACGCGCTGCGCGGCCCCACCTTCGCCGGCGTCCAGTTCCACCCCGAGTCGGTCCTGAGCTACGACGGCATCGACCTGCTGCGCGGCCTGCTCACCACCCTCCTGCCGGCCCCCGCCGTGTCGTAGCCGCGCCATGTCCCGTGCCGGCGGCCCCGGGCCTGCTCCCGGACGCCGCCGGCACGCGGCCCGCCGTCCTTCTTCCGGCGCTGTCCCGGTGCGTCGCGCCGGGGTGTGTCGCGGGGGGCCGCGGTGGGTACCGGGCGGTCGTGATGCGTGCGGTGCGGGTGGTCCTGCGGTTCTTCCGCGGCCGGGACCTCAACCTGCACGCGGGCGCCGTCACGTTCTACGGCGCCGTCGCCGTCGTGCCCGTCGCGCTGCTCACCATCAAGCTCGCCGGGCTCATCGCCGGCACCGGCCGGGTCCGCGAGCTGGCCGGGCCGGTCATCGCCGCCATGCCCGACCGTCTCGGCGCCGGCCACGCCACCGCCGTGCTCGTCGACGCCGGGCTCGGCATGTCGTGGCCGCTGACCCTGATCGCGCTCGTCCCCGCCACCTGGTACGGCGAAGGCCTCCGCCGCGCGTTCGTCTCGCTCACCGAGTCCGGCTCGCCCGCGGGCTGGCGCGGGCGGCTGCTCATCCTGCCCGTCCTCGCCGCCGCGCCGGCGCTGCTGCTCGGCCTCCTCCTCGTGCTGCCCGGCGCCGCACGTCGCTTGCAGGAAGGCGGGTGGTCGAGTGTGACGGCGGTCGTCGTGTCGTTCCTCGCCACCTGGCTCGCGCTCAGCCCGGCGTTCGTCATGGTGTACCGCTGGTGCGCCCCACCGAGCCCCGCCTGGGTGCCGACGGTCGTGGTCGGCTCGTTCACCGCGGCGAACGTCTCGGGCTTCGCGCACGGGTTCGTGCTGTTCTGGTCGCTGCCCCTCGACCTCGGCGCACCCTTCGGCGGCCTGGACGCGGTCGGCGCGACCGTCGCCGTGCTGCTGTGGCTGTACCTGTTCCACCTGCTGACACTCATCGGATACGGCGCGACCCTCCAGGCCGCCCGCTGGTGGGCCTTGCGCTCCGCCGCCCCGTGAACGATGCTTCCGAGGAATTCTCACCATTGGGGGCCGGAATGCGGGACCGCCGGGCAAGACTCAGCGTCGCGGTGGCGTACCTGGTCCAGGGCTTCTGCTTCGCCGCCCTGCTGACCCAGGTCGGCGTGCTGCAGGAGAAGTTCGGCTTCTCCGACGGCGAGCTCTCCCTGGTCCTGCTCGCCGTCCCGGTCGTCGCCGGCGTCGGCAGCGTCCTCGCCGGCCTGCTGTCCGCCCGCTTCGGCAGCTCGCCCGTGCTGCGCGCCGGCGGCCCCGGCGTCGCCCTCGCCATCACCGCCGTCGGCCTCGCCGGCCAGGCCTGGCAGCTGTACGTCGCGCTCGCCTTCGTCGGCCTCATGCTCGGGTTCGTCGACGCCACGATGAACATGCAGGGCGTCAGCGTCGAGCGCCGCTACGGCCGCCCCGTCCTCAACTCGTTCCACGCCGTCTGGAGCGTCGGCGCCATCCTCGGCGCGCTCGCCACCGCCGGCACGTCCCGCCTCGGCTGGTCGATCGGCGCGTCCCTCGCCGCCGTCGCGGCCGTCGGCGCGCTGCTGGCCCTCGCCGCGGGCCCCTGGCAGCTGCGCCGCGCGGAGGAGGTCGCGGACGTGCCACCGGGTGCCGACACCGCCGTCCCGTGGCGCCCCGTCATCCTCGTCGGCATCGCGATGATGCTCATGTTCATCGCCGACTCCGCCGTCTCCAACTGGAGCACGGTCTTCCTCGACCACGCGTTCTCGGCCAGCACCAGCGTCGCCGCCCTCGGCCTCGCCGCCTACCAGGCCACCATGCTCGTCGGCCGCACCGCCGGCGACCTCGTCGTGCGCCGCTTCGGCCCCGTCGGCGTCGTCGCCGTCGGGGGCGTGGTCGGCGGCCTGGGCCTGGGCCTCGTCGCCGCCTCCCAGTCGGCGGCGATGGGCATCGCCGGCTTCGCCGTCGTCGGCATCGGCCTGTCGCTCGTCGTCCCGCAGTCCTTCTCCGCCGCCGGCCGCCTCGACCCGGCCGGGACCGGCGTCGCGATCGCCCGCGTCAACCTCTTCAACTATGTCGGCTTCGTCGTCGGCGCCGGCCTGATCGGCGCGGTCGCGGAGAGCGCGTCCCTGCGCCTGGCCTTCGTCGTGCCGGCGGTCCTCGCCGCGGGCATCGTCGCCCTGGCCCCGGCCTTCCGCACGAAGGCATCTGTCTCCGCCGCCGAGGTCCCGGCCCCCGTCGCCAACTGACCGGCCTCCTGCTTCCGGCCTCCTGCTTCCGCGCCCGCTCGGCGTCGTGGTGCTGCACCGGCGCTGCGCTCCTCGCGTGTGCCGTGATCCGGTAAAGGTTGTGCGTTCGTGGGGTGCACACCGCCAGGTCTTGTGGACCCGCGGCGTCAGGGCTGGTGGGCGGTGGCGCTGACCTTCTCCGCGGCGGCCGCGACCGAGCTGCGGGTGGTGGCCGCGAGGCTCGTCTGCTCGTGCAGCGACGCCTCGACCTCGCGCTGGGCGGCGGCGACCGAGCCGAGCCGGTCCGCGACCCCGCCGACCGCGTTCGCCGCCGCGAGCGCGCCGGCGGTGACCTGGCCGACGGTCGTCTCGATCCGGCCGGTCGCGGCGGCGGTCTGCGCGGCGAGGTCCTTGACCTCGTTGGCGACCACGCCGAAGCCCTTCCCGGCCTCACCGGCGCGGGCGGCCTCGATCGTCGCGTTCAGGGCGAGCAGCTTCGTCTGGTCCGCGACCGCCTGGATGAGGCCGGCGACGGTGGCGATGTCGGCGATCGCGGTCTCCAGCTCGCCGATGACGGTGCGCGCGTGGTTGGAGTCGTTGAGCGCCGCCTCGACGTCGGTGACGGCGTCCCGCACGGCGCCGGTCATCCCCGCCAGCTTCTGCTCGAACGACTCCATCGCCGCGCCGGCCTCGGCGCCGAGCCGCACACCGGCGTCGGCGACGTCGGCGAGGACGGTCTCGAGGCGCCGGCCGAGGCGTTCGCTGTGCTCGACCTGCTCCGCGGCGTTGCTCGCGGCCGCCTCCTCGCGCCGGGTGGCGTCGTCGGCGGCGGCCCGCAGCGCCGTCTGGTTCTCCGCGGCGACGCGCGCCCGCTCGGCGTCGACCTCGGCCTCCGCGTTGGCGGCGAACCTCCAGTACACCAGCTGCGTCAGGCACATCGCGAGGACGAACCCGGCGTGCAGCAGCACGAACAGGATCGGATGGTCGCGCGCCTGCGGGCTGCTGAACAGCATGTCCGGCATGGTCGCGGCGACGAGGAGGTGGTGCGCCGCGACCAGCAGGACGGCGACCAGCAGCGTGACCCAGTCCTGATACAGGCTGACCAGCCCGACCACGACGAAGAAATGGAAGTGCAGGTCGGTGAGGCCGTTGCCGGCGTGCACGAGCGCCGCGGCGGCGAGCACGAGACCCGTCGACACGGCGACCGCCGAGCCGCGCCTGCTGCGGGCGACGCCGCCGGCGATCGCGCAGATCAGCACGCCCGCGTTCGCCGACCAGACGAGCCACCCGCCGTCGTGCGCGTGCGCGCCGACGACGGTGTGCCCGTTGACGAGGCTGAGGACGACGAGCACCGGCAGGTGCAGCGCCAGCACCAGCCGCAGCGCCCGGTGCCGCGACTGGAAGGCCGCGTCGCTGAGGCGGACCTTCGGCATGAGCCACGCGAGCACTCCGGGCATGACCTGTGACGCTCCCTCTGGACGGCGGACCCCTGTGGTCCTCGTGGAGGACCCAACCATCCATCGGCCTCCCGACGCGGATCTGAAGGTCGTTCGCCAGGAGGATGATCCCCGCCGCCGCGGGCAAGGGTCATCCGGCCTCGGCGAGCATCGCTGCGACCTCGGCGGGAGCCGGCAGCCCCTCGGTGTCGCCGGCCGACGCGACCACCCTGGCCGCGAACCGGGTGCCCAGCAGCGCCGCGCCGCGCGGCCCGGTCCCGGCGAGGCGGGCGGCGAGGTAGGCGCCCGCGAACGCGTCCCCCGCGCCGACGGGGTCGACCACCCGGACCGCCGCGGACGGCAGGTGCGCCGGCGTGTCGCCGCCGTCGTGCCAGCAGCCGTCGGCGCCGGCCTTCAGCACCACCTCCCGCACGCCGGCGGCCTTGGCCCGGGCGAAGACCTCCCCGGGGTCGTCCGTGCCGAAGAGGGGCACCGCCTCGTCCATCCCGAGGAGGAGGTACGCCGTCAGCGGCAGCAACGCGGTCACGACACCGGCCGCGTCCAGCCCGGGCCGCAGGTTCGGGTCGACGGCGACGGGTATGCCCCGCGCGTGCGCCTCGCGGGCCAGCCGCAGCACCGCCCGCCGCGGCCCGTCGCCGAGCGCGGCGGTCAGCCCGGACACCGCGACCAGGTCGGGCCCGGCGGCCAGAGCCCGGTCGGCGTCGGCCTCGTCGAGGGCGGACGCCGCCGAACCGGCCCGGTAGTAGTGGACCCGCCGCGCACCGTCGGGCCGGACGTCCTTCACGAACACGCCCGTCGGCCGGGTGCCGTCGACGGCGACGAGACCGGCGGCGACGCCGAGCCCTTCCGCGGCCGCCACGACCCGCCGCCCGAACGGGTCGTCGCCGACCCGGCTGCAGAACGCCGCCCGCGCCCTGGCCCTGGCCGCCGCGGCGAGCAGGTTCAGCTCGGCGCCGGCCACGTGCACCGACGCCGTCGCGCACTCCTCCAGGGGGAGGAGGTCGGCGGGCTGGAAGAGCACCATCGCCTCGCCGAGCCCCACGATCAGCCCGCTCACCCGATCCACCTCCCGCGACCGCCCGCACCCCGGACAACGGCGGTCACGGGAGCCACCTCGCGCGGAGGTCGGGGCGGAGGAACGCGGCCGGGGAGGCGATCGACAGGCCGCCGTCGACGGGAAGGCAGGCGCCCGTGACGAACCCGGCGGCCGGTGACGCCAGGAACGCCACCGCGGACGCCACCTCCTCGGGGCGGCCGACGCGGCGCAGCGGGTAGCCCTCGGCGGCGGCGGGGAGGTCGTCGCCGCCGATGAGACCCGGCGCGACCGCGTTGACGCGGATGCCGCGCGGGCCGTACTCGAGGGCGAGCTGGCGCACCAGGCCGTCCAGGCCCGCCTTCGCCGCCGCGTACGAGGGCAGGCCGGGGGCGGCGAGGAAGCTGTTCACGGAGGTGACCGCGACGATGCTGCCGCCGGAAGGCAGGTGCGGCAGCGCCGCCCGGCAGGCGTAGAAGGCGCCCGAGAGCGTCACGTCGATCGCGGCGCGCCACTGGTCGTCGGTCTGGGTCTCGGCGGGGGCGACCGGCATGACCGCGGCGGCGAGGACGAGCACGTCGAGCCGGCCGAACAGGTCCACGGCCCGGCCGACCACGTCCGCCGCGCCGTCGGGGGTGGAGCAGTCGGCCGCCCAGCTCGCCTCGAACGCCGGATCCCCGGTGGTGTCCAGGGCGGCGCCCGCGACCCGGTCGCCGGCGAAGGCCCGCCCGATCGCGAGCCCGATCGGCGACGTCGCCCCGATGACCAGCACGCCCCTCACCGGGCGCTCCCTGAACTGTGGCGGCCGTCCGGGACGCCGCTCATCGGGCCGGTCCTGACAGGCCGAGGTCGTCCAGGATCACGTCCAGCGCGGCCAGGGTCGCCGGGTCGGCGTCCACGGCGGGCGCGCGGACCGTCGTGGAGTCGATGACGCCCCGCCGGTGCAGCACGTGCTTGTGGATCGACCACGCGATCCCCGGCTGCAGCCCGAAGCGGATCAGCGGCAGCAGCCGGTTGAACCCTTCCCGCGCCTCCCGGAGCGACCCCGCCTGGTACGCGCGGAGGACCGGGACGAGCAGGTCCGGGAACTCGCTCGCGGGCATGGTGCCGACGGCGCCGCGGGCGTACTCCTCCAGGACGAACAGCGCGTTCTGGCCACCGAGGACGAGGAAGTCGGCGGCGGTCGCGTCGATGACGGCGCCGACCTTCGGGGCGGTCGGCTGGGTCTCGACCTTCACCGAGTCGACGCCGTCGAGCTTCGACAGCTCGACGATGAGCGGCACGGGCAGGTTGACGCCGGTGGAGGCGGGCGCGTCCTGCACCATCACCGAGAGCCCTCCGGCCCCGGCCACCGCACCGTAGAAGTCGACGATCTGGGCCGGGGACGGCTTCACCATGAACGGCGGGATCAGCATCGCCACGCTGGCACCGGCGTCCGCCGCGGCCCGGCACTGGTCGATCGCGTCGCCGGTGCCGGTCGCCGACACGCCGGCGACGATCGGCAGGGTCGGGCCCAGCGCGTCCCGTACGACGGCGAGAACGGCGGCCCGCTCGGCCGTGGTCAGCGTGAAGCCCTCGCTGGCGAAGCCGAACACGGCCACGCCGTCCACACCCGCGGCGGCGGAGAACTCGACGAGCCGGCGCAGGCTGGACGTGTCCAGGGAGCCGTCGGGGTGGAACGGGGTGGCGAGCACGGGAATCAGCCCGCGCACGTCGGTGGACCGGCTCACGACGCCGCCTGCGGCGTCGTCGCGAGCTGAATCTGTGCTTGCTGATGAGCGGCCCGAGCCGCTCCGCTGGCCACTCACGACGCCGCCTGCGGCGTCGTCGCGAGCTGAATCTGTGCTTGCTGATGAGCGGCCCGAGCCGCTCCGCTGGCCACTCACGGCGCCGCCTGCGGCGTCGTCGCGAGCTGAATCTGTGCTTGCTGGCCACTCATTGGTCCTCCAGAAGGGCGGTGATGTCGACGTCGACGCCGAGGCCCGGCGCGGTCGGCAGGTGGAACGACCCGGGTCCGCCGGTCAGCGGCCGGGTGAGGATGCGGTTGGCGACGGGGAACGGGCCGGGCTGGAACTCGAAGACCGGCATCGCCTCGATCGCGGCGGCGACGTGGATGCCAGCGGCGAGGACGACGCCGAGCCCGACGGAGTGGTGCGGCGCCACCGGCACGTGGTGCACGGAGGCGATCTCCGCGATGGCCATGGCCTCGGTGATGCCGGTGCGGCCGACGTCGGGCTGCGCGAGGTCCAGGGCCCGCTCCTGCAGCCACAGCTTGAACTCGAACCGGTTGCGCAGCGTCTCGCCGACGGCGACGGGGGTGACGAGCGCGGCGGCGAGTTCCTGGTGGCCGTCGACGTCCTCGGGTGCGAGGGGTGCCTCCAGGAACCAGGCGCCGCGGGCGTCGAGGGCCTTGCCGAGGCGCAGCGCGTCGGCGAGGTCGTAGGCCCAGTGCGCGTCGACGGCGACCCGCATCCCGGTCGCGGCGACCGCGTCGAACGTGGCCAGGTCCTCCTCCACCCCACGGCCGAGGTGGAGCTTCACCGAGGTTGCACCCTGTGCAAGCCAGTTGCGGGCGAGCTCGGCCCGCTCGGCGTCGGTCGCGACGGGCAGGCCCGAGACGTAGGTCGGCACGGTGTCGCGGTAGGCCCCGCCGAGCAGCGCGTGCACGGGCAGCCCCGCCGCCTTGCCGGCCAGGTCCCACAGGGCGATGTCCACCGCCGCCAGGGCGTCCGCCTGGTGGCCGACGAGGTGGCCGCGCTCCCGCATGAGGCCGGTGAGCCTGGTCCACATCGGCCGGACCCGCCGCGGGTCCTGCTTCAGCAGCGCGGGCGCCAGCAGCCGGTCGACGATGGCCTGCACGATCTCGGGCCCGACGGGTGCGAGCGCCTCGCCCCAGCCCACCGTGCCGTCGTCGCAGGTGATCCTGACGAGGAGCGTCTCGTAACGATCCGAGTACAGGCTGCGCCAGGGCGGCCGGAGGTAATAGGCGGATTCTTCGGGATTCGAGCGCGTGGCGGCGCCCAGGTAGACGTCCTCCCCGCGCAGCTTGAGCGGGAAGGTCGTCACGTCAACGATCCTCACGGGGCACCCCCGCTGTGCGGTTGACCACTTGCAGCATGCGGGATATCTTGCCGTATCACGCAAGCAACTTCCAGAGAGGGTCCTGATGGCTTCGGATGTCGGAAGCAACCAGAGCGTCGAGCGGGCGCTGACGGTGCTGCGGGTCTTCACGGCCGGCCGCTCCGAGCTGCGCGTCTCCGACGTCGCCAAACTCGCAGACCTTGGACTCTCCACCGCGTCCCGCCTGCTCGCAACCCTGGAGGCGGCCGGCTTCGTCGACCGCGACCCGGTCAGCGGGCTCTACCGGCTCGGCCTGGACACGGTCAGCCTCGGTGGCGCCGTGCTCAACAGCCACCCCGTGCACCGCGAGGCGCGGCAGATCGCCCAGAACCTGGCGGCCGACCTGGGCCTCGGCGTCAACGTCGCGGTCCGCCGCGACGCCAGCCTCTTCTACCTGCTCAACTTCGAGGGCCGGCAGGCGCCGCGATCCTTCGTGCTCGCCGGCCAGCGCAACCCGCTGCACGCCACCGGCCTGGGCAAGTCGCTGCTGACCGGCCTCACGCCGGTCGAGCGGCGCGGGCTGCTGCCGCCGAGCGCCCTGGTCGGCTACACGCCCCGCACGATCACCACCCACGAGAAGCTTGACGCCGAGCTCGAGCTGACCGCCGCCCGCGGCTACGGCTCCGAGCTGGAGGAGCTGGCGCTCGGCCGCGCCTGCGTCGCCGCCCCGATCCGCGACGGCGCCGGCACCGTCGTCGCCGCGCTGTCGGTGTCGGGCCCGCTCTCCGCAATCGACTTGCAGAGCCGCGAGGTCGCGCTGTCCCGGATGGTCATCGAGGCGGCCGACTCGATCAGCATCGGCCTCGGCTACGTCGGGCCGGCGCACCACCCGAGCGCGGTGTCGCTGTGAAGGACCGGACGTTCGGGTTCCTGCTGACCCTGCCGGCGCTCGCGCTGCTCGGCGCGGTCGTGCTGTATCCGCTGATCGGGTCCCTGTCCACCAGCCTGTTCAACCAGAGTCTGGTGCTGCCGGGCCGCTCCTTCGCCGGCTTCGACAACTTCGCCGAGGTGCTGGAGCGCAACTTCTGGCCGGTCCTGGAGCACACGGTCGTCTTCACCGTCGGCTCGACCGTCGTGCCCGTCGTCATCGGCTTCGCCCTCGCCCTGGCGCTCAACACGAGACTGCGCGGCCGGGCGGTGCTGCGCGGCCTGTTCCTGATGCCCTGGGTGATCCCCGGCGTCGTCGTGTCGTTCGTCTGGATGTGGATCTTCAACGCCAACTACGGCCTGCTCAACGGGCTCCTCACGAGCATGCACCTGATCGACGAGCCGATCGTCTGGCTCGGTAGCCCCGGCACCGCGATGGCCGCCGTCATCGTGGCCAAGAGCTGGGCGAGCTTCCCGTGGATCATGGTGATGCTGCTCGCCGGGCTGCAGACCGTCCCGGCGGCGCTGCACGAGGCCGCGGCACTCGACGGCGCCGGAGCGGTCAACCGCTTCTGGCACGTGACGCTGCCGCACCTGCGCGGGATCCTCGGCATCGTCGTGCTGCTCGAGGTGATCTGGAACGTGCAGCACTTCGACATGATCTATGTGCTCACCAACGGCGGGCCGGCCGGCTCCACCACCACGTTCGCCGTCGCCGTGTACGACACCGCGTTCAAGGCCTTCGACCTCGGCAAGGCCAGCGCCCTCGGCGCCCTGTGGCTGGTGCTCATCCTCGCCCTTGTCGTCGTCTACGTGCGGGTGTCCGAGCGGGGTGAGCCGGCATGAGCGCACCCACGCTGGTCAAGGAGTCGCCGGTGGTCGTCCCGCCGAAGGACGTGGTCCGCAAGCGCCGTGCGGGCCGGCTGTTCGGCCCTGCCACCACGGTCGCACTGATCGGCATCTTCGCCTTCGGGCCGGTCTACTGGGTGCTCGTCACGGCGCTGACCCCGACGCACGAGGTGTTCCGGTTCCCGCCGCGGCTCTTTCCGGAGCACCTCACGTTCGAGCACTTCACCGCGATCCTCGACAACGCGAAGCTGCTGCGGTACCTCACCAACAGCCTCATCGTGTCCACCGTGAC
>NZ_JBEXUD010000048.1:0-96682 GCF_040614215.1 Dactylosporangium sp. NPDC006015 | reverse complement strand
TTGGCGGCGGATCGGCTTTCCCTGCCCTGCTCCGCAGGAGTTCCGTTTCCTCCCCGGCCTGAAGGCCGGAGTATCCACGGAAGGAATCCGATGACCGACCGCACCGAAGCCACCGAGAAGCTGCTGCGGCGACTGCGTTCCGATGCCGGGGTACCCCCGGCGTCGCGGGACGTGGAGCCGCCCGAGCTGGCCGTGTGGCGGCGGATGCGCGACGACCCGTTCCTCGCGGAGGTCTTCACCGTCACCGAGGACCCGCCCGTCATCCACAGCTACCTCGCCGGCGGCCACCCAGGCGTGGCCAGGTTCCTGTCCGACATCATCTGGCTGGGCGAGTCCGACGTCCGCCTACCGATCGGCTATTGGAGCGCAGGCGCGGACACCTTCGCCGGCGCGCCGGTCATCTACGTCGACGACGAGGCGAGCGTCGAACTGATCGGCACCAGCCTGGTCGACTTCCTCGGCACCTGGGTCGGCGAGCTCGGCGCCGAGGAGTTGCTCGACTTCTGCCGCCGTGCCGGCCTGCGGCCGCCGATGCCGGAGGCCGAATGCGAAGCGGCTCTCAAGGACTACCCGGACCCGCAGCAGGTGTTCGACTTCTTCCTGCACACGTCTTCCTGAACGCCCTCCGCCGTTGCGGGGGTGACTGCGACGGTCGTGTGCTGCCCGAGTTGCGGCCCGGACTGCTTTGCCGTCGAGGCGCGCATCCGCCGTGAGGGTGACACGGTCCGCTGGGAGTGGGGCCGGCGAGGCGCGCGTTGGGAGGGCGAGCGGCGCACGACGCTGTCCGATGCCGGGGCTTATGACGCCGAGGTGGCCCGCATCGGCGCCGATCACAGCTGGGAGAGTGCGGCGCACCGGGCCGGGGCGGCTCATTCTCGCAGGCCTCACCCTGCCGCCAGGGGTCGAGGGCGTCAAGGTCTACACGACCGACGCCGGCGAGCTCGAGATCCAGCTCGAGGAGCCGGGCGAGTACCAGATCTGGGTGCACGCCCCCTGGGACACGGAGCGCCCCGGCGAGAGCGCCGCCGCGGCGCGGGCGATGCTCGCCGGACCCGCCGCCGACTGGCCCGCGCCGCCAAGATCACTGACACCTGACGCTCGATCTCGGGCCGGCCGTGCTCGGCCTGGGCGCGTGACGCGCCGGCGCGGGCTCCGTGTCGCCGCGGCGTTCACCGAACGCGCCACCGCCGTCCGCAGACCCGTCACACACGCTGAACTGCTGGTCACCTGGCCTGTGCACCTCTTCGCCGGGCAGGTGCGCTTCGGCTGGCGCCGGGCTTCCACGAGGCACGGTGGTCCCGATTTGGGCGTTATCAGCACCGGCATCCGAGACGCAACATAGTGATGACCGCCAAAGTGACGAAATTCGTCGCCTGGACGCTCGTTTATGACGAGTTCGTAAGATCTATGGACAGGAAACTGGCGTTGCTCGTAGAGTCGGGCATCTTCCGCTGATCCTGGAGATGACGTTGAACATTGCCGCCCAGGAAAGTCCCGCTCTTTCCGCGACCGAACTGCACGCCGCGGCCACCGTCGTGGAAGGCAGCACGGTCATCGAGCTGTCCGAAGCCCACCTCGACCGCATCCGCCGTGGCGGTGTCACCGCCGTCAACCACACCGTGACCAGGCCCTACGCGGACACCGTCACCGCGCTGCGGGAGGTCAACCAGTGCCGCCGCTGGATCGACGCGCACGCCGACCGGGCGCTGCTCGCCACGAGCGTCGCCGACATCGAGCGGGCCAAGGCCGAGGGCAAGGAGGCGGTGATCCTCGGGCCGCAGGACACCGAGATGATCGGGGTCGACCTCGACCTGCTCGGCACGTTCTACGACCTTGGCGTGCGCATCCTCCAGCTGACCTACCAGCGGCAGAACCTGCTCGGCGCCGGCTGCGGGGAGAGCGTCGACCCCGGCCTGACGCACAAGGGCCGCATCTTCGTCGAGGCGATGAACGAGATCGGCATCGTCGTCGACGTTTCGCACTGCGGGCAGCGCACCGGGCTCGACGCCATGGAGGTGTCCAGCACTCCCGTCGTCGTCACCCACTCGTTCTGCGACGCGATCTCGCCCCACATCCGGGCGAAGGACGACGCCTTCCTGCGCACCCTCGGCCAGCAGGGCGGCGTCATCGGCATCACCACCCTCTCGGGGTTCCTGTACTACCCGGACGAGCCGACCCGGCGTCCGGACCTGACCCGCTTCGTGGAGCACCTCAGCCACGTCGTGGAGGTCGTGGGCATCGACCACGTCGCGATCGCCACCGACTACGACGAGACGCTCACCGAGGCGATGCGTGCCGAGCAGCTCAAGCACAAGGAGTTCAAGAGCCTGCTCGGCGACTGGAAGTGGGAGGAGCGGCGGACGATCGGCATGGACGACGCCGCCGACTTCCCGAACTTCACCGAGGCGCTCCTGGCCGGAGGTTTCTCTCCGGCCGACGTGACGAAGGTCCTCGGCGGCAACTGGCTGCGGGTGTTTGGGGAGGCATGGAGCCCGGCCGGCCGGTAGGCGCGAGTTGAGAGATCAGCCAAGGAGACCCATGAGAACGCATTTCATGACCAGAGTGCTGGCGGTGGGCGTCATTGCGGCGCTCGTGGCCGGTTGCTCCGGCGGCGAGCCCCCGAACAGTGACAACGGCGCCAGCACCAATGACGGCCTGACCAAGAACATCCGCCTGGAGGACGAGTCGCAGCCCTCCGGCACGCCGAAGGCCGGCGGCCGGCTGCGGATCATGATCCGGCTGGACGCGAACGAGCTCGACCCCCACAAGATGTCCGAGACCTCGGCCTTCGTCATCAACGAGCAGATCTACGAGTCGCTCGTGGAGTCCTACCGCGGCGAGATCAAGCCCTCCATCGCCGAGTCGTGGGAGCAGAGCGCCGACGGGCTGACCCTGACGTTCAAGCTGCGCGACAATGCGTACTTCCACAGCGGGCGCAAGGTCACGTCGGCCGACGTGAAGTACTCGATCGAGCGGATCAAGAACCCGGCGACCCGCGCCCCGCGCGCCCGCAGCTATGAGGGCATCAGCGCGGTCGAGACGCCCGACGAGCGCACGGCCGTGCTCAAGCTCAGCAAGCCCAACGCGGCCATCCTGACCCTGCTGTCCACCGCCGCCTCGTCCATCGTGGACAAGACGGTGGTCGACGAGAAGGGCGGGCTCAACACCGCCGTCGACGGCGGCAGCGGCCCGTTCAAGATCGCGACGCGGACGGCCGGCCAGACCATCAAGCTCGACAAGCACACGCAGTACTGGCAGTCCGGCCTGCCGTACCTCGACGGCATGGACTTCACGTTCAACCCGGACGACAACGCCCGCGCCGCCGCGGTGCGCAGCGGCACCGTCGACTTCCTCTGGCGGCCCGCGCCGGAGTTCATCGACGCGCTGAAGAAGGACGAGAAGCTCAAGTGGTACGGCGGGTCCGGCTCGCTGTCGCTGCACCTGCGGCTCAACACGTCCAAGGCGCCGTACGACAACGTGAAGGTCCGCCAGGCGATCTACTACGCGCTCGACCGGCAGGAGATCCTCAACGTCGCCAACTCCGGCTTCGGCACCGCGCTCAACGCGGGCTACCTGCCGCCGGACCGCTACGGCGCGCTCACCACACCGGTGTACGGCAAGGCTGACATCGACAAGGCCAAGCAGCTGCTCACCGAGGCGGGCTTCCCGAACGGCTTCGAGGCCAAGCTCATGGTCATCGCCACCTCGGCGTTCCAGGTGCGCTCGGCCGAGGTCGAGCAGCAGCAGCTGGCGAAGATCGGCATCAAGGTGACCATCGAGTCGGTCGAGTCGACGATCGCCGACACGAAGACCAAGTCGGGCGAGTTCGACATGTACCAGTCCGGCTTCGGCCTCACCTACGACCCGGACGAGCGGTTCAGCGCCAGCTTCCTCAAGGGCGGCGGCCTGAACTACGGCAACTGGAGCGACCCCGAGTACGAGGCGCTCATCGTCCAGGCCCGCTCCGAGCTCGACAAGGACAAGCGCTCGGCGCTGTACCAGCAGGCCGAGAAGATCCTGGCCGAGCGCGGCCCGGTCGCGATGACGTTCCTCAACGCCGACTTCGACGTCGTGCAGAAGGACGTCATGGGCTACCGCGGCGACCCGACCCCGACGTACCGCTTCTACCGCAGCCTCTGGCTCAACCGATGACCCACCGGAGGGGCGCCCGAGGGTGGGCGCCCCTCCGGAGCACCCCGCGACGAAAGGCACCGCCATGGAAGACGTCCCGCTGAGCCATCGCTACATCATCGCCGCCCGGCTCAAGGGCTACCTCAACAAGCACGCCGAGTCCGTCGCCCTGCTCACCGAGGCCCTCGAACTGGAGCCGGGCGACCCGCGCCTGCTGCGCTTCCGCGGACACCGGCGGATCTCCGTCCGCGACTACGCCGGCGCGATCGAGGACCTGCGGGCCGCCGCGGACCGTCTCGACGACGTCGAGGACGAGTACGAGATGTACCAGCCCGAGGTCGAGAAGGACGTCGTCAGCCTGATCCTCGGCCGGCCCGACGCGGTGCGGCCGCAGCACCTCACCGACACGATGGCGGCCGCCGACCCGGACGCGCTGGCGCGGTACAACACCACGCTGCACACGTCGGTCTGGTACCACCTGGGCGTGGCCCAGTACCTCGACGGCGACCTCGAGGGCTGCCTGGAAAGCTTCTACAACGCCGAGCGCTGCGCCCGCCATCAGGAGGGGATCGTCGCGTCGCAGGACTGGCAGTACATGGCGCTGCGCCGGCTCGGCCGGGCCGACGACGCCGACGCCGTCCTGGACCGGTTCCGCGGCATCGCCGTCGTCGACGAGGACCACCTCGTCGGCTATGAGGGCCGGATGCGCCTCTACACCGGCGAGCTGACCCCCGAGCAGCTGTGGGCGATGTGCGACGGCGACAGCCTCAAGACCGTGACCCAGGGCTACGGCCTGGGCAACTGGCACTACTACAACGGCGACGTCGCCCGGGCCCGCGAGGTCTTCGACGGCGTCCTGAAGACCGGCGTCACGCACGCCTTCGCCTATCTGGCGGTCACGTCCGAATACTCCCGCAACCCCGACTTCGCAACGGCGACGAAGGAGCACTGAGCATCATGGCGATCATCCGGGCCGAGATCGGCCACCGCGACCAGGAGACCAAAGAGGCGATCATCGCCGAGCTGACCGACGTCCTGGTCAAGTACGGCTCGCCGCGGGAGAACACCCACGTCCTGCTGTACGAGGTCTCCTACGACAACTGGGCCAAGGGCGGCGTGACGTACAACAACCGGAAGAAGAAGGCCCAGGAGGGCTCGTGACCGGCCCGCACGCACTGCTCACCCCGAACCTCGCCGAGCTCGTCCCCGGCCTGTCGGCCGACTACCCGCACTGCAGGTTCACGGCGATCCCCGACGACGGCACGGTCCGCGACGAGTGGCTCGACGCCGAGATCATCCTGCGCAGCGCGATGAACGAGGACACGTTCGAGGAGCTGCTGAGCAAATGCGAGCGGCTGCGCTGGGTCCAGATCACCGCGGCCGGCTTCGACTGGGTCGGCGGCACGGTCTGGCAGCGCCGCCTCGACGAGGGCCTCGTCTACACCCGCTCACCGAACTCCTACAACGTGCCGATCGCCGAGTACGTCATCGGCGCCATGCTCATGCACGGCCGGGCGTTCCCGGCACTGCGCGAGGCCCAGCTGCGGCACGAATGGATCCGCCTCGTCGGCAAGGACGTCATCGGCAGCACGACGCTGGTGTTCGGAACGGGCGGGATCGGCTCCGAGGTGGCGTGGCGCGCGACCGCCCTGGGCTCCACCGTGATCGGCGTCAACCGCACGGGCTCCCCCGTCGACGGCTTCGCACGGGTGGTGGCCTTCGGCGACCATTTCGCGCTCCTGCCCGAGGCGGATTCGGTGGTACTGGCGATGCCGCTCACCACGGAGAACCGGTACTTCTTCGGGGCGGAGCACTTCGCGGCCATGCGGGAGAGCGCGGTGCTGGTCAACGTCGGCCGCGGCGCGCTGGTCGTCGAGGACGCGCTCGTCGAGGCGATGCACGCCGGCCGGATCGGCGGCGCCGTGCTCGACGTCTTCGAGGAGGAACCGCTGCCGGCGGTGCACCGGCTGTGGGACCTGCCGAACACGACGATCACCCCGCACACGTCGTTCCGGGGCTCGGGCAACCTGCGGCGCCTCGGCGCCGACTTCCGCGCCAACCTGGACCGCTACCTGTCCGGCGAGCCCCTCGCCGGCACGCACCGCCAGCCGGACCTCGGCTACTGACAGATCGCACGACCGACGACGGCGGCCCGGCTTCGCTCCACCGAAGCCGGGCCGCCGTTCTCTGTCTGGTTCTCGTGTGCCGGCCGCGGAAGCCACCGCGGGCAGGGCCGCGCCGGGTCAGCTGAGCAGGGCGCGGGCGGCGGCCAGGATGTCCGCCTCGCCGAGCAGGACCTGGTCGGCGGCCGGCCCCAGGGGGACGTAGCTGTCGACGCTGTTGACCCGGGCCATCCGGCCGGCGAAGCCGGCGTCGACCAGGGCCGCGACGACCGCCTCGGAGACGCCGCCGCTCGCGCGGGTCTCGTCGACGACGAGGACCCGGTCCACACCGGCGAGCGCGGCGGACAGGGCCGCCGCCGGCATCGGCGCGAGCCACTGCAGGTCCACCACGCGGGTCTCGGCGCCCTCGCCGGCCAGGACGTCGGCCACCCGCAGGCTCATCGGCACGCCGTTGCCGAAGGTGACCACCGCCAGGTCGCCGCCGTCGCGGACGGTCCGCACCGCGCCGAACGGCGCCTCGGCCCAGTCCGATGGGGCCGCATACGGGGCGAGCCAGCCGCCGTCGCCCTCGGTGTGCAGGTCGCGGGTGTGGTACAGGGCGATCGGCTCCAGCAGCACGCACACCCGCCCCTCCGCCTCGGCAAGGGCGAGGCACTGGCGCAGCAGGGCGGGCGCGGTGGCGGGGTGCGACGCGACGGCGAGCGCGAGGCCGGGAATGTCGCGCAGCACGGCGACCGAGTTGTCGTTGTGGAAGTGGCCGCCGAAACCCTTCTGGTACGCCAGGCCGGCGATGCGCACGACCATGCCGTTCTGGTATTGACCGGCGGAGAAGAACCGTAGCGACGCGGCCTCGCCCCGCAGTTGGTCCTCGGCGTTGTGCAGGTAGGCGAGGTACTGGATCTCGGGGATGGGCAGGGCGCCGGCCAGCGCGCCGCCGAGCGCCAGCCCGAGGATCGACTGCTCGTCGAGCAGCGTGTCGAAGACCCGGCCGGCGCCGAACGCCTTGCGCAGCCCACGGGTGGCGCCGTAGACGCCGCCCTTGCGGGCCACGTCCTCGCCGAAGACCTGGGCGCCCGGGTGGGTCAGCAGGGCGTCGTGCAGGGCGGCGTTGATCGACTGGGCGAGGGTGAGCGGACCGCGCTCCTCCGGCAGCTTCCCGCCGAAGGCCGGTGCACGGTCGGCGCCGGCGCGGGCGGCGGCCGCGGTGACGGCCGCGGGGCGGCGGGCGGTCAGCGGCGCCGTGACGGCGTCCGGCGACGCGAGCCGCTCGACCGCGCCGACCAGATGCCGAGCCTCGTCCATGACGAGCTTGCGGGCGTGCTCGTAGCGGGCCAGGCTCTCGGCCGGGCTCAGGATGCCACGGCGGGCCAGCGTCGCGGCGGTGGCGAGGATCGGGTCGCGGGCGTAGTCGGCGAGGATCTCCACCCGGCTGCGGTAGGCCAGCTCGGCATCGGAGCCGGCGTGGCCCATGAACCGCACGGTGCCCAGGTGCAACACCACCGGCCGGCGCTCGGCGCGGACCCGCCGCGCGGCGTCGGCCGCGACGGCCAGCAGGTGGGCGGGGTCGGTGCCGTCGGCGTGGACGTAGTCGATGCCGGGCAGCGACGACAGGGCGCGCCGGACCCAGCCGTGCGGCGATCGGGTGCTGATGCCGATGCCGTTGTCCTCGCAGACGAGCAGCAGCGGCAGCGGCAGGCCCTGGTGGGCGCTGTAGCCGGCGGCGTTGAGCGCGCCGGCGGCGGTGGAGTGGTTCAGCGATGCGTCGCCGAAGCTGCAGACGACGACGGCGTCGTCGGGGTACACCGAGCCGGCACCCCGGCCGAGGTTGAAGGCAAGACCCATCGCGCGCGGCAGGTGCGAGGCGATCGTCGAGGTCTGCGGGATGATGTTCAGCGCGCGGTGGCCGAACACCTTGTGCCGGCCGCCGGAGATCGGGTCGTGCCGGGACGCCGCCGCCGAGTGCAGCACGTCGCTGATCGGGGTGGCGCCGGGCACCTGGCCGGCGCGGGCCGCGTAGAACCCGCCGGAGCGGTAGTGCAGCAGCGCCGGGTCGCTCGGGCGCAGGGCGAGGGCCACGGCGGCGTTGCTCTCGTGGCCGCTGGAGCCGATCGTGTAGAAGCCCTCCTTCTGGGCCTGCAGCCAGCGCAGCGCGAGGTCCAGGTGACGGGCCTGGACCTGGGCCTCCCAGTACTCCAGCAGGACCGAGCGGTCGGCTTCGGTGTCGTCGGCGGTGCCGGTGGGCGCTCCGGACGACCATTCGGTGAGCCGGCGGACGACGTGCTCGTCGATGGATTCCACGACGGAGGGCTCCAGTTCAGCGGTTGGTGCGGCCGCGCAGCCGCGGGTCGAGGACGTCGCGGAGGGTGTCGCCGAGCAGGTTGAACCCGAGCACCGCGATCATGATGCAGACGCCCGGCACGACCGACGGCCAGATCGACAGCTCCATGAAGGCCTTGCCGTTGGCCAGCATCGAGCCCCAGGACGGCGCCGGCGGCTGGACACCGAGGCCGAGATAGCCCAGCGACGCCTCGATGAGGATGGCGTAGGCGATGCTCGTGGTGAACTGCACGGCGATCGGCGCGATCGAGTTGGGCAGCACGTACTTGAAGATGAGGCGGGCGTTGCTGAGCCCGGCGGCCTGCCCGGACTCGACGAACGGCTCGCGCCGCACCGACATCGCCGTGCCCCGCACGATCCGGGCGAAGCTGGGGATGAACACCAGCACCAGGGCGAGGATCAGGTTCTCGGTGCCGGGCCCGCGGGCGGCCACGACGGCGAGGGCGAGCAGCAGGGTCGGGAAGGCGAACATGATGTCGGTGACCGGGGTGATGATCGCGTCGAGGATCCCCCGGTAGAAGCCGGCGAGCAGGCCGAGCAGGACGCCGATGACGGCGGCGCAGCCGACCACCACGAGGCCCACGGCGAGCGAGGTGCGCGCGCCGTAGAGGGCCCGGCTGAGCAGGTCGCGGCCGGCCTCGTCGGCGCCGAGCAGGAAGGTCCCGCCGGGCGTGGCGAGCCGCTGGTTGGACATCGCGGTCGGGTCGTAGGGCGCGATGACCGGGGCGAGGGCCGCGGCCGCGGCCATGAGCAGGACGAGGGTGAGCCCCACGGCGCCGATCTTGTCGCGGGTGAGCTGCCGCAGCAGCGCGCCGCCGCGCCCGCCGACCGTGCGCAGCCGGCCGAGCCGCCGCGCCTGTACCTCCGTGACGGTGTCGACTTCAGTGACCACTGCGCAGCCTCGGATCCAGGTAGGTGTAGACGAGGTCGACCAGGTAGTTGACCAGGACGTAGAAGAACGCGAGGAAGAGCAGGGTGCCCTGGACGACCGGGTAGTCGCGCTGGCTGATCCCGCGGATGACCATCGTGCCCAGGCCGGGCCAGGCGAAGACCTGCTCGACGATGACGGTGCCGCCGAGCAGCGCGCCGAGCTCGATGCCGAGCACGGTCACGACCGGGATGAGCGAGTTACGCAGGGCGTGGCGGACCAAGATGACGCGCTCGGCCAGTCCCTTGGCGCGGGCGGTGCGCACGTAGTCCTGGTTGAGCACCTCCAGCATGCTGGAGCGGGTCATCCGCATGTTGATGGCGGCGAGGCTGGCGCCCAGGGTGACGGCGGGGAGCACCAGGTACTTCAAGTTGTCGAGCAGCCCGCCGCCCTCGCTGGCGCCCTGTGAGGGCAGCCAGCCGAGGGAGACGGAGAAGACGTAGACGAGCAGGATGCCCAGCCAGAAGTTGGGCACCGACAGGCCGATGAGCGACGCCACGCGGGCGAAGGCGTCGAGCGGGCCGTTGCGGCGGGTGGCGCTGAGGATCCCCATCGGGATCGACAGCAGGATGGCGACGAGCAACGCGGAGACGGCCAGCAGCAGGGTCGACGGGAGTCGCTGCAGGATCTCGTCGAGCACCGGCTGGCCGGTGCGCATGGAGGTGCCGAGGTCACCGCGCAGCAGGTCGCCGAACCAGGTGAAGAACTGTTCGTGCACGGGCATGTCGAGCCCGAAGTAGCGGCGCATCTCCGCCTCGACCTCGGGGTCACCGAAGTCCTGCCCCATGATGGAGCTGATCACGTCACCCGGGATCATGCGGATGACCAGGAACGAGATGACTGAGATCCCGAGCAGGACGGGGATGACCGTCAGCGAGCGGATCAGCGTGATGCGCAGCATGGTGTGCTCTCCTGCCGGTCAGTGCTCGTAACCGGATAACCCGGGTTCGGCGCCCTCGTCCCAGCCGGGCTCCAGCTCGTCGTCGGCGCCGGCGAGGTCACGCGCCCATTCGTGGGCCCGCTTGGCGACCCGCAGCACCATCACCGACCGGCTCTCCATGACGCCCTCCAGGTGGCCCAGGCGCTCGGTCCAGAACCGGCGCATGGTGTTGGTGGAGGCGAAGTAGCCGACGGCGATGATGTCGAACTGGCCGGTCACGTGGTAGACGTAGGCCATCTCGGGCATGCCGGCGAGCTTGTCGATGAGCTGCTCGGTGGCGCCTGGGGCGCTCTGGATCTCGAAGAGCGTGTGCACCGGGCGGCCCATGAAGGGTGCGCTGGGGATCGCGGAGAACTGCAGCTTGCCTTCGGCGAGCAGGCGGTCGATCCGGCGCCGCACCGAACCCTCGGAGAGCCCGACCTTGGCCGCCAGTGCGACGTTGGTCTGTCTCGGGTCCTGCACGAGCTCCCGGATGATCGCGCGATCCTTCACGATCGAGCTCTTGGATGTCATCGGGCTCCAACTCTCAATCGACGTAATTCGTCGCTCGCCGGAGCCTAGACGACGAAGATCGCCTGTGCAACACTCCCGAGTGACGAATGGCGACGTTCGCGCACCGAGTTTTGGGGAGTTTCGATGGCCTTGTTGGAGGTGCGCGACCTGCGCACGGAATTCCGCGCGGCGCGGGGCTCGGTGACCGCCGTCGACGGCGTCTCGTTCACCGTCGACGCGGGTGAGATGGTCGCGCTCGTGGGCGAGTCCGGCTGCGGCAAGTCGGCGACCGCGCAGTCCGTCATGGGCCTGATCGTGCCGCCGGCCGGGCAGGTCACCGGCGGTCAGGTGCTCTTCGAGGGCCGGGACCTGCTCACCCTGAGCCGCCGCGAGCTGCGGGCCGTGCGCGGCAAGGGCATCGCGATGATCTTCCAGGATCCGATGACCTCGCTGAACCCGGTGCTCACCATCGGCAAGCAGATCACCGAGACCCTGCAGGCCCACCTCGGGCTGAGCCGCCGGGCCGCCCGGACCCGGGCCGTCGAGCTGCTGGAGATGGTGCGCATCCCGGCCGCGCAGAGCCGCCTCGGCGCCTACCCGCACCAGCTCTCCGGCGGCATGCGGCAGCGCGTCATGATCGCGATGGCGCTGTCCTGCAACCCGCGGCTCATCCTCGCCGACGAGATCACCACCGCGCTCGACGTCACCATCCAGGCGCAGATCCTCGACCTGCTGCGCGACCTGGCCCGCGAGACCGCCACCGCCGTCCTGTTCATCACCCACGACCTCGGCGTCGTGGCCGGCATGGCCGAGCGGGTCAACGTCATGTACGCGGGGCAGATCGTCGAGCGGGCCGAGACCGTCGACCTGTTCCACCGCCCGCAGATGCCGTACACCTGGGGCCTGCTCGGCTCGGTCCCGCGCCTCGACCTGGTCCGCGGCGGGCGACTGCGGCCGATCGCGGGCCGCCCGCCCGAGCTGACCGCGATGCCGCCCGGCTGCCGGTTCGCGCCCCGCTGCGCGCACGCCCGGGACAGCTGCGCCGACGCCGTGCCCGACCTCGTCCTCACCCATCAGGTCCCTGACCGGGGCCAGCTCAACCGCTGCTGGGGCATGCGCCCCGCGGACGCGGGCGGCTGGCTGTCGGACGAGGACCGCTTCGCCGAGCAGTCCGTGGAGGCGCGATGACCAACCTCTTGGAAGTCCGGGACCTGGCGGTCGACTTCAAGGTGCCGCGCCGCGGCTCGCTGCTGCCGGCCCGGCTGCGCGCGGTGGCCGGCGTCGACCTCGACATCCGCCGCGGCGAGATCCTCGGCGTGGTCGGCGAGTCCGGCTGCGGCAAGTCCACCACCGGGCGGGCCATCCTGCAGCTGCTGCGGCCCAGCCGGGGCAGCGTCAGGTTCGACGGCACCGAGCTGACCACGCTGCCCGGCCGCCGGATGCGGGCGATGCGCCGCCGGATGCAGATGATCTTCCAGGACCCGTACGCGTCGCTGAACCCGCGCATGAGCATCGGCGAGCTCATCGAGGAGCCGCTGCTCGTGCACTCCGACCTGTCCGCGGCCGGCCGGCGGGCGAAGGCGCAGGAGATCATGCGGCTGGTCGGGCTCAGCGACCGCTGGCACGACCGCTACCCGCACGAGTTCTCCGGCGGCCAGCGCCAGCGGGTCGGCATCGCGCGGGCCCTCGTCAGCGGCCCCGACTTCGTCGTCGCCGACGAGCCGGTCTCCGCCCTCGACGTGTCCGTCCAGGCGCAGATCGTCAACCTCCTCGAACAGCTGCAGGAGGAACTGGGCCTGACGATGATGTTCATCGCGCACGACCTCGCCGTGGTCCGGCACCTGTGCGACCGGATCGCGGTGATGTACCTCGGCACCGTCGTCGAGGTCGGCGGGTGCGAGGAGCTGTACCAGTCGCCGCGGCACCCCTACACGAAGGCGCTGCTGTCCGCGGTACCGATCCCGGACCCCCTCGTGGAGACCAAGCGGCAGCGCGTCCTGCTCACCGGGGACGTGCCGAGCCCGCTCGACCCGCCCAGCGGCTGCCGGTTCCGCACGCGGTGCTGGAAGGCGCAGGACGTGTGCGCGACGACCGTGCCCGTGCTGACCGACCCGGCGGACGGGCACCGGGTCGCCTGCCACTTCCCCGAGCCCGCGACCGTCGCGGCCGCGGGGGTGTGACCGTGCTACACCGCAGTCTCGTCGGCGGCGAATGGGTCGACGGCGACCGCCGCCCGAACGTGAACCCGGCCCGGCCGGACGAGGTCGTCAGCGAGTACGCCGAGGCCGGCCCGGACACCGCCCGCGCCGCCGCCGAGGCCGCCCGCGCCGCCCAGCCCCGCTGGGCCCGCACGCCCGTCGCCGAGCGAATGGCGGTCCTCGACAGGATCGGCACCACGATCCTCGGCCGCGCCGAGGAACTCGCCGTGCTGCTCGCCCGCGAGGAGGGCAAGCTGCTCGCCGAGGCGCGCGGCGAGGTCGTCCGGGCCGGGCAGACCTTCCGCTACTACGCCCATCAGCTGCTGCAGCCGCAGGGCGAGGTGTACGCGTCCACCAGGGACAACGTCCACGCCGAGGTGCGCCGCCGGCCGCTCGGCGTGGTCGCGGTCATCACGCCGTGGAACTACCCGATCGCGATCCCGGCCTGGAAGGTGGCGCCGGCGCTCGCCTACGGCAACGCGGTCGTGCTCAAGCCGGCCGAGCTGGTGCCCGCCTCGGCCGGCGAACTGGCCGGGATCATCGCCGGGTCGGGCCTGCCGCCGGGCGTGTTCAACCTGGTCCTCGGTGCCGGTCGGACCGCCGGCGAGGCGCTGCTCACCGCGCCCGGCGTCGACGGCGTGTCGTTCACCGGCGGCACCGGCACCGGCGCGCACGTCGCACGGCAGTGCCTCACCCACGGCAACAAGCGATTCCAGCTGGAGATGGGCGGCAAGAACCCGCTCGTCGTGCTCGACGACGCCGACCTCGAGGTGGCCGTGCGCTGCGCCCTGGACGGCAGCTTCTTCAGCACCGGACAGCGCTGCACCGCGTCGAGCCGCCTCATCGTGCAGGACGGCATCCACGACCGGTTCGTGGCCGCGCTCGCCGACGCCGCCCGGGCACTGACGGTCGGCGACCCGCTCGACCCGCGCAGCCAGGTCGGCCCGGTCGTCAGCCCACAGCAGCTCGCCCAGAACCTCGGCTACGTCCAGGTCGGCACCGCCGAGGGCGCGACCGTGGCCGCCGGCGGCACCAGCGACGGGCAGTTCATGCGCCCGACGCTGCTCACCGGCGCGCACAACGGCATGCGGGTGGCCCAGGAGGAGATCTTCGGCCCGGTCTCCTGCGTCATCCGGGTCGGCGACCTCGACGAGGCGATCGCGGTCGCCGCCGACACCCGCTACGGGCTCTCGGCCGGCATCGTCACCACGTCCCTCGCCGCCGCCGAGCGCTTCAAACGCGACGCGCGGGCCGGCATCGTCACGGTCAACCTACCCACCGCCGGCACCGAGCTGCACCTGCCGTTCGGCGGCACCGGAGACTCCAACCACGGCCCGCGGGAGCAGGGCGGCTACGCCCGCGACTTCTACTCGGTGCCGGTGACCTGCTACACGGGCTGGTGAGACCGCATGCCTGAGATCCTGCTGACCGAGCCGATCGCGGACGCTGGGATGGAGCTGCTGCGGGCCGCCGCCGAGGTGCGCGTCGCCGGCGTCACCGACCCGGCCGCCCTCGCCGCCGGCCCGCTCGCCACCGCCGACGCCCTCGTCGTGCGCTCCTCCCCCGTCACCGCCGCCATGCTCGAGGCCGCGCCGCGGCTGCGGGTCGTCGGCCGCCACGGCGCCGGCCTCGACGGCATCGACCTCGCCGCGGCGCAGCGGCTGGGCATCCCGGTCGTCAGCACGCCGGGCGCCAACGCCGAGTCGGTCGCCGAGTTCGTCGTCCTCGCCGCGCTGGCCCTCGCCCGGCAGCTGCCGGGGGCCGTCGCGACCCTCGCGAGCGGCGGCTTCCCGGCCGGCCGTTCGCTGCCCTCCTCGGTCGTCGCCGCCGGCCTGACCGGCACCATGCTCGCCGGCCGGACGCTGGGCCTGGTCGGGCTGGGCGCGATCGGCCGCGGCGTGGCCGTCCGCGCGCTGGGCCTGGGGATGACGGTCATCGCGTTCGACGTCGCGGCGGTGGTACCGCCACAAGGCGTCCGCCTGGTGCCGCTGGACGAGCTGCTGCACTCAGCCGACGTGGTGAGCCTGCACGTCCCGCAGACCCCGCAGACCACCGGGCTGATCGGCGCCGCCGCGCTGGCGTCGATGCGGCCGGACGCGCTGCTGGTCAACACCGCCCGCGCCGGGGTCGTCGACCACGCCGCCGTCCTCGCCGCGCTCGACGGCGGGCGGCTGCGCGGCTACGCCGTCGACGTGTTCGCCCCGGAGCCGCCCTCGCCCGACGATCCGCTCCTGCACCACCCGCGGGTCCTGGCGACACCGCACATGGCGGCGATGACCTCGGACGCACTCGACGCGATGGCCGTCGCCGTCGCCCAGGGTGTCCTCGATGTACTTGCGAAAGGATGATCGCTGTGACCCCGCCCGCGACCCTGCCCGTGCTGGACTACTTCGGCGTCGACGGCCGAATCGACGACGAGAGCCGCGCCCTGCGCGAGGCCGTGCGCACCTACGTCGACCGGCGGGTCCGGCCGCACGTCGCCGGCTGGTACGAGAAGGGCAGCCTGCCGGTCCGCGACCTCGCCCGGGAACTCGGCTCGCTCGGCGTGCTCGGCATGCACCTGCAGGGCTACGGCTGCGCGGGCACCTCCGCCCTCGCGTACGGGCTGGCCTGCTTCGAGCTGGAGGCGGGCGACTCGGGCCTGCGCTCGCTGGTGTCGGTGCAGGGCTCGCTGGCGATGTACGCCATCCACCGCTACGGCTCGCAGGCCCAGCGTGAGCAGTGGCTGCCGGCCATGGCGAGCGGCACGGCGATCGGCTGTTTCGGGCTGACCGAGCCGGACTTCGGCTCCGACCCGTCGGGCATGCGCACCCGCGCCCGCCGCGACGGCTCGGACTGGATCCTCGACGGCACCAAGATGTGGATCACCAACGGCTCGGTCGCCGACGTCGCCGTCGTCTGGGCCCGCACCGACGAAGGCATCCGCGGCTTCCTGGTGCCCGCCGGCACGCCCGGCTTCGCCGCCCCGGAGATCACCCGCAAGCTCTCCCTGCGCGCGTCCGTCACCGCCGAGCTGGTCCTCGACGGGGTACGGCTGCCCGCCGACGCGATGCTGCCCGGCGCGACCAGCCTGTCGGCCCCGCTGTCCTGCCTCAACGAGGCCCGCTTCGGCATCGTCTTCGGCGCCCTCGGCGCCGCGCACGACTGCCTGTCGACGACCATCGCGTACGCCGGAAGCCGCGAGATCTTCGACCGGCCCCTCGCGGCCTACCAGGCAACCCAGCTGAAGCTCGCCGACATGACCCTGGAACTCGGCAAGGGCTTCCTGCTCGCGCTGCAGCTGGCGGCGCTGAAGGACGCCGGTACCCTGGACCACCGCCAGATCAGCCTGGGCAAGCTCAACAGCACTCGCGAGGCGATCGCCATCGCCCGTGAGTGCCGCACCATCCTCGGCGCCGCGGGCATCACACTGGACTATCCGGTGCTGCGCCACGCGTCGAACCTGGAGTCGGTCCTGACCTACGAGGGCACGTCGGAGGTCCACCAGCTGATCATCGGTCAAACCGTGACCGGCCACGCCGCCTTCCGCTGACGCCGGACCCGCCGCCGGACCCCATCGGTCGACTGCCGCTCACGGCCTTTCCCGGACGATGCGTGGCGTGATCAGATCCTGGTTGTCGATGAGAATGTCGGCGCGCTCATGTGGAGTGCAGGCGGCGTAGTAGATGCGCTGGGCGTCCGAGTAGCGGCGGTTGCCTGGGTGGTCGGGGTCGGGGTCGGCACCGTCGCGGAGCGCCATGCGCTTCGCCGTCACTGCGAAATCCACGTCCAGGAACACCGACATCTCCCACGCCGCAACGAGTTCCTCCCGATGGAGGAAGAGCCCGTCGACGATGAGCACGGTGCCGACGGCAGCGGTCCGCAGCGGCGTCACGTGTTCGGTGTCGGTGACGACGTCATGCGCGGCCGTCCGGTAGCGGCGGTCTCCGCCGGCACCGAACCGGTCCAGCACCTCGCTGCGGAACCGCGTGTAGTCGAAGGCGTGCCGCCAGAAGCCTTCGGGTGAGTCGCGACCCAGCTGGTACCGCACAGCGCGCGGGTGATGAAAGTCGTCGAGGGAGACCCGGGCAACCGGACGACCGAGCGCACGGATCACAGCGGCCAGCTCGTCGGCGAACGTCGTCTTGCCGGACGCGTCCGGCCCGTCGATCCCGACGCGGACGCAGGCGCCACCTTCCGGCACGGGCACCAGGTCGGCCACCCGCCGGACGACCCGGCGCCGCTCAACCGAGCTGATCACCCGACGAGCATCGCAGACAGGCCCGTCCTCCGGCGACCAGCACCGCCATCCGGTACGTGGCTATCTCCGCAGCCTGGACCCGGTGTGACAGCGATTCCGACACGACAGGGTCGTCGGCGGATCGCTCACCCGCTTCCGTTATCATTATCGAGAGTGATAACGTTGCCCTCGTGGGAATGTCCGGAGACGGTTGGGCCGAGTTGGCGCTGCACCCTGTGCGCATCCGCGTACTCAGGGCCGTCGCCGGGGCCCGGCTGACGACGCAGGACATCGCGGCGCGGCTGCCGGACATCCCGCACGCCACGCTCTACCGGCACCTGGCCACGCTGGTCAAAGCCGGCCTGATCGAGGTGGTGGACCAACGCAAGATTCGCGGTGCGGTGGAGCGGGTCTACGCATTGCCCGCCCACGGCGCGGCGCTGGACCCCGCGGCCTTGGCCACGGCGACGCCTGAGGATCACGCCCGGTACTTCACCGCGTTCGTGTCGAGCCTGCTGTCCGAATTCTCCCGCTACCTCGCCCGCGAAGGGATCGACTTCATCGCCGACGGGGTGGGTTACCAGCAGCTCGTACTGCACCTGACCGACGCTGAGTTGGCAACGTTCGCCGCCGACCTCAACCAGATCATCGGGCCGCTGCTCGGCAACGAGCCCGGCAAGGGCCGGGTGCCTCGCCTGCTGGCCACCATCCTGCTGCCGGCCGGGGAGTCGGCGGCGTCCGAGGCCACACCACAGACGCCGGAGCGCAACGAGGGATCCGGCACGACGGAGGAGAGTGTCTGATGGCTACAGTCACGGTTACCGGCGACCTCATCGACATCCGATTCACCAGATGGGAGCGGCTCTGGATCGGGCGCGAGCGGTTGACGATCCCGGCCGCCGGCGTGCGGCGCGCTGCATTCGTGGCCGAACCACTGGGTCTGGCGCACGGCGCCCGGCGCGGGATCGTGGTGTCCGGATTTCTCAAGATCGGCGTCTGGGGCATCTTCGGCGGTCCCCGCCAGCTCGTGGTGGCGCGCCGGGGTGAGGCGGGATTGCACCTCGTCCTGGATCGGCCGTCCACCGGTGGACAGCTTGATGAGGTGGTGCTCTCCCACCCGGCCGGAGCCAGGATCGCGGACGCGATCGCACGCGTGATGGCGGCCCGCGCATGAGCGGCGACCGTCAGACGATCGAGGTCTCGCACCTGACCAAGCGGTACGGCACGGTCACCGCGGTCCGCGACCTTACGTTCACCGTCGCGCCGGGCGTCGTCACCGGCTTCCTGGGCCCGAACGGTGCCGGCAAGACCACTACCATGCGCCTGCTGACCGGCCTTGCCTCACCGACGTCCGGCACCGCGACGATCGGTGGCCAGCCGTACCGGCAGCTGCGGCGGCCGTCGTCCACGGTCGGCGCGGTATTCGACGCGAGCGCCTTCCACCCCGGCCACACCGCCCGTGACCACCTGCGTGTCTACGCCGCGATGGGCGGCTACCCGGACAACCGGGTGAGCGACCTGCTCGAACTGCTCGGCCTCACCGATGCCGCCGACCGCCGTACCCGAGGGTTCTCCACGGGCATGCGACAGCGGCTCAACCTCGCCACAGCGTTGCTCGGTGACCCGCGGGTACTCCTGCTGGACGAGCCGAGCAACGGCCTCGATCCCGAAGGAATGCTGTGGCTGCGCGGGTTTCTGCGACGGCTGGCAGACGAAGGACGCACCGTGCTGATCTCCAGCCACGTCCTCAACGAGGTACAGCAGCTCGTCGACGACGTCGTGGTGATCCGCAACGGCGAGCTCGTCGCGGCCGGGCCCTGGTCGCGGCTCGCCGGACCACCGGCAGTGCTGGTGCAGTCTCCGGACGCCGACCGGCTGACTGCCGTCCTACGGGCCGGCGGGCCGACCGGCCATCCACCGCAGGTCGAAGCCACCGACAGCGGCCGTCTCCGCGTCCACGGACTGGACGCACCCGGCATCGCCGAGCTCGCCGCCGCGCACCAGCTGCGGGTCCATGAACTGGTCACGGAGAACGCCAGCCTCGAACAACTGTTTCTGCACCTGACCATCGACAAGGCGGCCGTAACGTGAAACATCTGATCAGCGCCGAAGCCCGTCGGCTGCTCGCCACCCGTATGTGGAGCGGGCTGCTGCTCACCGCCGCCGTGCTCGGCGGCGGCATGATGGCCGCGATGGCATTCGTCGGGCCGGAGAACTTCGACCCACCCATGCCCGGACTGCACACCGAAAGCGGCATCCGCTCGATCCTCGGCATCCTTGGCTACACCGCGTTCGTGCCGGCCGCCGCCGGTGCACTCGCCGTCACCTCCGAGTACCGGCACCGCACCGCCGCCCTCACGTTCTTGTTCGCACCTCGCCGCTGGCAGGTCCTCGCCGCCAAACTCGCCATCCACGGCGTGGCCGGGCTGGCCTACGGGCTGATCCTCGCCGGCACCGCCGCCGCGGCCCTGTTTACCGTCGCCGCCACCCGCGGCATCTCGCTCGGCCTGCCGACCGGCACCGTGCTCGCGCTACTCGCCCGCATCGGCCTCGCCATGGTCGTCTACCTCCTGATCGGTGTCGGCATGGGCGCCCTGATCCGTAACCAGGTCGCGGCCCTGTGCGTCGTGATCGGCTACCTGTACGTGGGCGAACCGCTGCTCATGATGATCCCCGGCGTGAACCTGCTCTACCCGGTGCTGCCCGGCGGCGCCACCGCCTCCCTCACCGACTTCACCTACCTCGCCGATGCCATGTCGCAAGAGGTCGGCAGTACCGCCGTCCGCCTGCTACCGCCAGCCGCCGGCGCGCTGCTACTCACCTTCTATGCACTCGCCGCATCCCTGATCGCCGTCGTCCTGCCCATGCGCCGCGACATTACTTGATCAACGTCGCACCGGGCGCGGACCGGAAGAAGCGCGCACCTGCAACCGGCGCCGTGGTCGTCACCACGTACCAGGACGACGATGCGTTCGGGCTGGCGATCGGCGCCTCCAGCGGCTGGTGCTGGTCACCAGTCGCGCCACTCACCGGCTACCTCGTCGACGCCGCGTCGTTCCAGTAGCGCATCGACATCGATGCCGGCGTCGGCGAGGACCTCCTCGATGTAGGCGCACAACTCCTCGCGGGTCATGGTCTCGATGTGCCGACCGAACTCCACGTCGATGTCGTTGAGGGCGACCACGACCCGTTCGACCGCGGCCCACACCGCCTCGTCCGTCGGTGGATCCAGCCTCGCGATCTCCTGCTCGTACGCCTCCAGGGCCGCGTCGACGGCCGCGACGAACGCCGGCGGGAAGAACGCCAGCGCGTACGCATCGTCCGGCGACAACGTCCCTGCGGCGATCGCTGCCTCCTGCTCCGCTGTTTCCTGCCGCCAACGGTGGGTCAGACGTTCGATCATGGCGACAGCATAGGTAGCCCGCAGGGGTCCTGACGTCCCCAGGCTGAAGCGCGAGGCTGACCGACGGGACCCAGACGCCGGAATCGCTTATGGCACAGTCCGTACGTGGCTGACAACGGAAGCGCGATCTGGGACGCGCACGCCGCGACCTTCGATGAGGAGCCCGACCATGGACTTCGGGATCCGTTCGTCCGCCGCGGATGGGCCGAGCTCCTGGCATCCGTCCTTCCCCCGGCTCCCGCATCGATCGTCGATCTCGGCTGCGGAACGGGCAGCCTGACGACCCTGCTGGCCGAGGCCGGGCACCGCGTCTGCGGCCTGGATGCGTCCGCCGAGATGCTCGCCGTGGCGCGACGCAAGGCGGCGGACCATGGCGTTGCGGTGCCGCTGATCCGTGGCGACGTGTCGCGGCCACCGCTCGCGCCCGGATCGTTCGACGTCGTGCTGGTCCGGCACGTCCTGTGGGCAGTACAGGAGCGCGACACGACACTCGCCCGATGGATCAGGCTCCTCCGGCCGTCGGGAAGGCTCGTGCTCATCGAAGGCCGGTGGACCACAGGTGCCGGACTGTCAGCGGCGGAGGCGAGCGCGCTCCTTCGACGTCATGGCCGGAGCGCCGAGCTGCGGCTGCTCGACGATGACGTCCTCTGGGGCAAGACCATCACCGACGAGCGCTATCTGCTGCTCAGCCGGCAAGCACGCGATCACGACGGCGGACGCGGCTTGGCATGATCTCAGCATGGCCACCTATGAAGTCGCGTTGGTGCTTCTCGTCGACGCCTCCGGGGCGGTACTCATGCAGCATCGCGACGATCGGACCTCGGTCTCTCCGAATCAGTGGAGCTTGCCGGGCGGCCATGTCGAGCAGGGCGAGACGCCAGAACAGGCGGCGCGCCGGGAGTTGCTCGAGGAGACGGGCCTGACGGCGGGAGAGCTGCGTCTGTTGTGGAGCGGCCCGCGTCCGTACGAGGCAGGCTTCCCGCACACGGTCACCGTCCACGTCTTCCACGGCACGACCGACGCCACGCAGCGGGACGTGATGGTCGGCGAGGGACGCGCGATGGTGTTCGTCCCGCGGGAACAGCTTCTCGACCGCGACCTGGCCGCAACGACCGCTACTGTCCTGCCACTCCATCTGGGCAGTGCTGGCGAGGTTCCCTGATGAGCCGGAAGCGCAGGAACATCTGACCGGCGAGCTCGACCTCTCCATCGGGCCGGAATCCGAACCGTCGTACGGCGGCGGCGGTGCCCCGGCTGGGTGGCAGCAGGACGGTCACGTCGTGCAGGCCGAGCGGGCCGAACGCCTCGGCCAGGATGCGCTCGGCGATCGCCCGCCCGTGGCCCCAGTACGCCGGGCGCAGCACGAGGGCCAGGTCGGCCTCGCCGTCCTCGGGCTGCAGGCCGCCCCACCCGGCGAACGCACCGTCGACCAGCAACGCCCACGGACCGTAGCCGTGGTCGCGCCACATGGCCTCCTTGGCTGCCACCCAGGCGGTGCAGTCCTCCGGGCCGAACCTGCCGACGGCGAGCGGCATGTGCCGGCGGACCCGGGGGTCGTTCATGAGGTCGATCAGGTCGGCGGGGTCCACCTCGGTCAGCCGGGCCAGGGTCACCATGCCCACGACGCTACCGGCGCCGGGGCTCGGGATCAGGCGCGGTTGTTGAGGGTGTTCCAGTCGCCGTCGTAGTCGACGGGCGCCAGGTAGTCGGCGCGGTACGACGACGCGGTGTACCGGCCGGACGCGGATCAGGGTGACAGGGGCAGGTCCACGGTCGCGAGCTGCCCGGCGATCGGCGATTGCGCCACCCGTACGGTGAACGCGAGGCGCAGGTCACGGGCGACGTCGTGCGCCGCGCTCAGCGCGCCGACCGCCATCGGATCCATCTCGGTGACGCCGCCGAGGTCGACGAGGACCGCGGCCGCCTGACGGTGCAGCATGGTGGTGACGAGCGCCTGCCGCAGCGAGACGGAGGTGTCGGCCTCCACCCGCCCGCGGACCTGGATGGTGTGGACTGCGTCGTGGCCTTCGATGACGGAGACGGTTCCCACGTCTGCTCCGATGACGGCGCCGATGCGTGAAACGTTCACGCCCGGAGCGCGGCCATGCCGTTCGCGGGGTTTCGACGCATTGACAGCTATTCGTACGCCTCCCTACTGTCCGGCCCGCCGTCCGGACTGGGCGGGTTTCGAAACCACTTGGAGGCGTCATGGCCGGTTCGCTCGGCGCAAGACACACACTCCGGGCTCGGCTGGCGTTGGCGATCGGCGCGGTCGTCGCGATGCTGGCGGGCCTCGTCGCGGTCGTGACGACCAGCGCCTACGCGGCGGCGGGGTGCCAGGTGACCTACCGGGTCGCCAGCCAGTGGCCCGGCGGGTTCACCGGCGACGTGGCGGTGAAGAACCTCGGCGAGCCGATCAACGGGTGGACGCTGCGGTGGGCGTTCGACGCCGGGCAGACCGTCACCCAGGCGTGGAACGCGACCGTGACCGCGTCCGGCGCTCAGGTCACCGCCCGTGACGCCGGGTACAACGGCGCCATCGCGACGAACGGCACCGCGTCGTTCGGCTTCAACGGGTCGTGGACCGGCAGCAACCCGGTGCCGTCGTCGTTCACGCTCAACGGCACGGCCTGCACCGGCAGCGTCACGTCGGCCTCACCGAGCAGCAGCGCCAGCACCAGCCCTTCACCGAGCCCGAGCACGAGCCCGAGCTCGAGCCCGAGCACGCCGCCGCAGCCGGGCGACGCCATGGCCGCGGTCGCCGCCATGCAGCCGGGCTGGAACCTCGGCAACAGCCTGGACGCGACCGGCGCCGACGAGACCTCATGGGGCAACCCGCGGGTCACCGCCGCCCTGCTCGACAACATCCGCGCCCAGGGCTTCAACAGCGTCCGCATCCCGGTCACCTGGGGCCAGCACATGGGCGGCGCGCCGAGCTACACGGTCGACGCGGCCTGGCTCGCCCGGGTCAAGGAGGTCGTCGACTGGGCGCTCGCCGACGGCTTCTACGTCATGATCAACGTGCACCACGACTCGTGGCAGTGGATCAACACGATGCCGGGCGACCGGACGAACATCCAGAACAAGTACAACGCCCTGTGGACACAGCTCGCGGCGGCGTTCCGCGGCTCGTCGCCGAAGCTGGTCTTCGAGAGCGTCAACGAGCCGCAGTTCACCGGCTCCTCCGGCGACGCCCAGAACGCCGAACTGCTGGCCGCGCTGAACAAGGAGTTCCACCGCATCGTCCGCGCCTCGGGCGGCACCAACGCGACCCGCCTGCTCGTCCTGCCGACCCTGCACACGTCGGCCGACCAGGCCCGCATCGACGAGCTCACGACCACGTTCAACCAGCTGAACGACCGGAACCTCATCGCGACCGTGCACTTCTACGGCTACTGGCCGTTCAGCGTCAACATCGCCGGCGGCACCAGGTTCGACTCGGCCGTCGAGCAGGACCTGGTCGGGCAGTTCGACCGGGTGGCCAACGCGTTCGTCGCCCGCGGCATCCCGGTGATCATCGGCGAGTACGGGCTGCTCGGCTTCGACCGGCACACCGGCACCATCGAGCAGGGCGAGAAGCTCAAGTTCTTCGAGTACCTCGGCCACTACGCCCGCACGAAGAAGCTCACCACCATGCTGTGGGACAACGGCCAGCACTTCGGCCGGACCTCGTTCGCCTGGAGCGACCCGGAGCTGTTCGGGCAGATCAGGTCGAGCTGGACCACCCGCTCCGGCACCGCCTCCGCGGACTTCGTCTACGTGCCGAAGACCGGCGCGGTCGCGGCGCAGACCCTGACGCTCAACCTCAACGGCACCACGTTCCAGAGCCTGCGCCAGGGCGGCACCGACCTGGTCCGCGGCACCGACTACACCGTCTCCGGCAACCAGCTCACCCTGACCGCGGCCGCGCTGACCAGACTCGTCGGTTCGCGTTCGTACGGCGTGAACACGACCCTCCAGGCGCGCTTCTCCACCGGCGTACCGTGGCGGATCAACATCATCACGTTCGACCCGCCGGTGCTCGCCGGCGCGACCGGCACCACGGCGGCGTTCTCGCTGCCGGCCCAGTTCCGCGGCGACCAGCTCGCCACGATGGAGGCGAAGTACGCCGACGGCAGCAACGCCGGGCCGCAGAACTGGACCTCGTTCAAGGAGTTCGACGTGACGTTCGCCCCGGACGCCACCGCGAACACGATCACGCTCCGCCCGGCCTTCTTCGCCGAGGTCAACGACAACGCCAGGGTCACCCTGACGTTCCACTTCTGGAGCGGCACCAAGGTCACGTACTACGTGACGAAGTCCGGCAGCACCGTCACCGGCACCACCGCCTGACCCTGTCGCCGGCGGACCGGCCCGCCGTGAACCCCACGGCGGGCCGGACATCACGACCCGAGCGAACTCGTTGCCCTTCCGGCACACGCGGTGACGGCGGCGATCGCGGCGCGGACGACATCCGGCCGGGCCTTGAAGCCGAAGACGGTGAGCGCCAGCACCGGGTTTCCCTCGTTGTCGAAGACCGGCGCGGAGATCACGCGCGCCTGCGCCAGGACCTCGTCGGACAGCTCCGGGGGCTCGTAGTCGAGGGAGGCCACCAGGGCGTCGAGCTCCTCGTTGCCCACGGCGCCGGGTTCGGCGGCGAGCCGCTCCAGGGCCGCGGCGAAGCGCCGGTGCCCCTCGCTGCCGAGGCCGATGGAGAATCCGCGCTCCCGGATGCGGGCCAGGGCCCGGATCTCGGCCTCCTGCGAGTCCGGAGCGAACCGGGCCACCCACGCCTCCTGCTCCCGCTCGGGCGCCCACGCCTCGAAGATCGAGGGGCCGTGCGGCCGGAAGGGCAGCCGCTGGCCGACCAGCGTGGTGGGCTGCGCCGAGGGTGTCGCGGACGGCGGGTCGAGCTGGCCGACCACGACGACGCTGTCGCTGACGGGTGCGGTCACCAGACACCGCAGGCCGTGGTCGGGCAGCTCCTGCGCGATTGAACGGATGAGCTCGAAGTGGCGCAGCGGGCGGGTGAGACGCATCTCCGGGTCGTAGGCGGTCAGGGTGAGCGGCGCGAAACTGCCGTAGCCGCTGCGGAAGAACAGCAGGGGCAGCTCGGTGCTCGCGGTGTCGAGGTGCCGCACCTCGGCAAGCGCGATCTTGTGGTCACCGGCGTCGTGCACCGCGACCGGGACGCAGTCGATCCAGGCCACCGCGCCGTCGATGATCGGGGCGCCGGACGGGGCCGGCCGCCAGGGGACGCCGTCGAACCGCTCGGCGAGCGGAGCGGTCGCGATCCGGCGGCACACGTCGGTCTGGTGGGCGGCGAGGATGTTGACGCACCAGTTGCCGGCCCGCTGCAGGTGCGGCCAGGTCTCCGAGGTGACGCTCGGATAGAACCCGACCAGCGGAGGGTTCAGCGACACCGAGGAGAAGGAGCCGACGACCATGCCGATCGGCGGGCCGTCCTCCGGCTGGGCGGTGATCACGCAGACGCCGGTGGGGTACTGCCCGAGGACGTGGCGGAACCAGGCGGGGTCGTCGGCCGAGCCGGCCGTCCGGTGGGCGGTGCTGAGCGACATCGTCGTCCTCTCCGTCGGTCTCACGCGTCCGCGGGCCGCAGTTCGCGGTCCTCGCGCAGGCCGATCGCGTCCGCCCACAGGGTCGTCAGGTGGTCGATCACGCCCTCGGGATCCAGGGGCGGGTCGGGCGGGTCGGCGACGAAGGCGTCGTAGCAGTACGCGCTCACCATGAGGCTCAGGGCGCGCGCCGTCTCCTCCGGGTCGAGGCCCGATCGGACGTGCCCGCTCTTCATCCCGCGGGCCAGGGACCGGGCGAAGGAGCGGCGGAAGTCACCGACCCACTCCCGGCGCAGCTCGGCCAGCCGGGCATCGCTGTGGCTGGCGGTCTCCCAGAGGCTGAAGAAGTCGCGGTTCTCCCACTGCGTCGTCACGATCGCGCTGATCGCCCGGCGCAGGCCGAGGCGGCCGGTGGCCGCGTCCCAGAAGTCGGCGCCGCGGTTCAGCATACGCAGGGCGCTCTCGCCGGCGAGCGTCGCCACGATGTCGTCGCGGTCGGCGAAGTACTGGTAGACGGTCCCCAGGCTCACCCCGGACTGCTGGGCGATGTCGTTGAGGGAGAGGTTCGCGTAGCCGTCGCGGGCGAAGAGCTGCTCGGCGACCTCGAGCAGCTTCTTGCGGGTGCGCATGGCGCGCGGGCCGACCGGCGTCTCCCGCCCGTCCTGGCGCCGGACCGCTCCCCGCAGGTTGGCGGCGACTCGCTCCAGGCGCCTGGTGCGCGCCGCGTCGGGCTCGTCGGACAGTTCCGGCATGCCGCCCCCTCTTCCTCGCCGGCGCTCTCTGGTGAACGCCGGAAAACCATAGCGCCATCTCTGTGGCGTACGCCACCCTGAATCTGAATAGATTCAGGAACACTTCCAAGCCCCGAGGTACCGCCCAACGAGGCAAGATCCGGGCATTTCCACTGAACTGCACGCCGCCGAACCGAGCCGAACCGGTTTCCGGCAGTCTCTTGCGCTCGGCGAGTTTCTGAGTAGATTCAGCAATCACTTGCTTGAGACCGGCGTCACACGCGCCCGGCTCCACCTTCTCCGCTCTCGATCGACACCCGCTTATGAGGGGGATCCCCATGGCTCGTCCGGCGCCCATGACTTTCGGTGTGTTCATCGCCCCGTTCCACGCGAACAACGACAGTCCGACGCTCAGCCTGCGCCACGACCTGGCGCTCATCGAGCTCGCCGACCGGCTCGGATACGACGAGGCATGGGTCGGCGAGCACCACTCCACCGGCGTCGAGCGCATCGCCGACCCGTTCATGGCTCTGTCGGCGGCGGCCGTCCGCACCTCGCGGATCCGGCTCGGCACGGGCGTGGTCAGCCTCCCGTACCACCACCCACTGCTGGTCGCCGACCGCGTCGTCCTGCTGGACCACCTGAGCTACGGCCGCGCGATGCTCGGCGTCGGCCCGGGTGCGCTCATCTCCGACGCCGACATGATGGGCATCGCGCCGGTGACCCAGCGCTCCCGGATGAACGAGGCGCTGGACGTGATCATCCGGCTCCTCGACGGCGAGACCGTCACCGCGTCCACCGAATGGTTCGAGCTGCGCGAGGCCCAGCTTGCCTGGCTGCCGCTCAGTCCGGACGGCGTCCCGATCGCCGTCGCCAGCACGACCTCGCCCTCGGGCGTGACCACCGCCGGCAAGCACGGCGTCGGCGTCCTGTCGCTGAGCGCCGGCTTCATCGGCGGGAAGAAGGACATGAAGGCCCAGTGGGAGATCGCCGAGCAGGCGGCCGCCGACGCCGGCACGACCATCAGCCGGGACGAGTGGCGGATGGTCGTGCGGGTCCACCTCGCCGAGGACCGCGAGCAGGCGATCCGCGACGTCGAGAAGGGACGGGCCGAGGAGCGGGAGAACTACTTCAAGCCGGTGCTGGGCCTGGAGAACGACTACACCCTCGCCGACGAGATCGCCGACGACAGCTCCATCATCGGCACGCCCGCGGACGCCATCGCGGCGATCGAGCGGATGCTCGATCAGACCGGCGGCTTCGGCGGATTCATGATCATGACGCACGACTGGGCCAGCCGGGAGAAGTCGCTGACCAGCCTCGAACTCTTCGCCCGCTTCGTCATGCCGCACTTCCAGGGCACGCTCACGGCCGCGCAGCGGTCCGCCCGTGTCGTCACCGAGAAGCGACCGTCCTACAAGCCACTGGCCCAGGCCGCGATCTCCAAGGCCTACTCCGACTCCGGCCGCGAACTGCCGGCCGGCGTGAACATCCAGAGCCTGCGCTGACCTGATCCCGAGCTGGACACCCCCTCCAAGCCGGAGACAGCTCGGATATTCCGAAAGGACCGACATGCCCTTCCTCACACCCCGTCATGTCCTCGTCCCGTTAGCCACCCTCGCGCTCGTGGCCGGCCTCGCCGCCTGCCGCGGCGCGGACACCCCGAGCACCACCGCCAGCAGCAGCGGCCCGATCAAGATCATGCAGATCGGAACCTTCGAGAGCCCGAACCTCTCGCTCAAGGACGCCAAGGCCGGTCTCGACGCGCACGTGCAGTCCATCAACGCCGCCGGCGGCATCGACGGCCGGAAGATCGAGGTGACGTACTGCAACGACGCGTACAACGCCAACACCGGTGCGGCCTGCGCCCGTCAGGCCGTGAGTGACGGCGTCGTCGCCGTGGTCGGCGCGGCCAGCTCGCAGGCCCCCGCGGAACTGCCCGTGCTCGAGGCCGCCGGTATCCCGTGGCTGGCCGGCGCCGGATCGGGCGGCCCCACCGAGGGCACGAGCAAGGTGTCGTACCCGATCACCGGCGGCACCCAGTCGATGCAGGTCGGCCTGGGCCGGCTGCTGGCCAACAAGGGCGGCAAGAACATCGCGGTCATCGTCGCCGACGCGGCCGCCGCCTACGCCGCCGCCGACGACATCGCCAACGGGGCGAAGGCGGGCGGCGCCCAGTCGTACCGGATCCTGGCCCCGCTCGGCGCGCCCGACTTCAGCGCCGTCGCCTCCTCGGCGCTGGCCAAGACCCCCGACGCCATCGCCGTCGCCTCCACCGCGACCGATGCGCCGCGGATCATCCGGGCCGTGCGCCAGGCCGGGTTCAAGGGCAACATCGCGACCCTGGCGAACATCTTCAAGCCCGCCGACCAGAAGGCGCTCGGTGACCTCGCCGACAAGGTGTTCATCACGTCGTCCGCGGTGCCCGTGACCAACACCTCGATCCCGCAGGTGCAGCAGTTCCTGGCCGACATGGCCAAGTACCACCCGGAGGCCGTGACCGACAACGGCTCCCTGGGCACCTGGACCTCGATCACGTTCCTCGTCGAGATCGTGAAGCGGCTGGGCGGCAACGTCTCCGCCGCCGCGATCACCGGCCTGCTGGACAAGCTCGACAAGCCCATCGTGCTGGGCACCGTGCCTGACTACGCCGGCATCCCCAACCCGCCGGTCGTCCAGACCTACCCGCGGGTGCCCACCTTCAAGGTGTACGTGTCCGAGGCCGTGGGCGGAACGCTCAAGCAGGACGGCGACGCGATCGACCCGCTGGGCGCGAAGTAGATGAACGCATCGGCGGCAGTGGCGGCTGTGGTGTCCGGGGACGCACCCGTCCTCGAGCTGCGCGGACTGAGCGCGGGGTACGACGACCTGGCTGTGGTGCGCGACGTCGACCTCAAGGTGATGCGCGGCGAGATCGTCGCGCTCCTCGGGGCCAACGGGACGGGCAAGTCGACGACGATCCTCACCGCGGCCGGCGAACTGCCGCCGATCGGGGGTGAGGTGCTGTGGCGCGGGACGGCCACGACCGCCCCGCTCCACGTGCGCGCCCGCATGGGCATGAGCTTCGTGCCCGAGGAGCGCTCGGTGCTGATGAGCATGTCCGTGCGCGACAACCTGCTGCTCGGGTCGGGGCGCATCGAACGGGCCACGGAGCTCTTCCCCGAGCTCCAGCCGCTCCTCGCGACCCGGGCCGGGCTGCTGTCCGGCGGCGAGCAGCAGATGCTGTCGCTGGCCAGGGCCCTCGCCGCGAACCCGGTCGCGCTGCTGCTCGACGAGCTGTCCCTCGGCCTCGCACCGCTCGTGGTCGACCGCCTGTTCGCCGCGCTGCGGCAGGCGGCCGACCGGGACGGGGTGGCCGTGCTGCTGGTCGAGCAGCAGGCCCGCCGGGCCATGGCGGTCGCCGACCGCTGGTATCTCCTGCGGCGCGGTGCCGTCGCGGCGACCGGGAACGCCGCCGACGGCATCGCCGCCGTGGAGTCCCTTTACCTCGGTGACGCCACCGCGACGGGAACGGAGTGATCGTGGAAATCGTCCAGTTCCTCCTGCTCGGCCTGGGCATCGGCGCGATCTACAGCCTCCTCGGCCAGGGGCTGGTGCTGATCTACCGGGGCTCCGGGATCGTGAACTTCGCGCAGGGCTCGTTCGTGATGGTCGGCGGCTACGCGTACTACGAGATCCGGGTGGCGGCCGGGTGGCCGGCGATCCCGTCCGTCGTCGCCGCGACCGCGGTCGGCGTCCTGCTCGGCGTCGCCGTGCAGTTGCTGATCCTTCGGCCGATGCGCACCTCGTCACCGATCGAACGGGTGATCGCGACCCTGGGCGTGCTGCTCACCCTCCAGGCCGCCGCCGTGCTGCGGTACGGGGTGGGCCCCATCAGCGTGCCCTCCTTCCTGCCCACCACCGCCGTCGAGCCGCTCCCCGGCGCGACGCTCGGCGTCGACCGGCTCATCATCCTGCTGATCGGGGCGGCACTGACGGCGGCGTTGTACGCCGTCTTCCGCTGGACGTCGTTCGGCCGGGTGGCCAGCGCCATGGCCGAGAACCAGCGGGCCGTCGCGAGCCTGGGCCACTCACCGGACCGGATCGCGACCGCCAACTGGGCGCTCGCGGCCGGCATCGCGGCGCTGGCCGGCGCCCTGATCGGCCCGATCACCTACCTGCAGCCCACGCAGCTCACCCTGCTGATCGTGCCGGCCCTCGCGGCCGCGCTGCTGGCCAGGTTCGTCTCGTTCCCGATCGCCTTCGCCGGCGCGCTGGCGATCGGTGTCGTGCAGTCCCTGACGACCCGCTATGTCACGGTGACGGGCTGGGGCGACAGCGTGCCCTTCATCGTGATCGTGGCCTATCTGGTGCTGCGGGGAAGCTCGCTGCCCCTGCGCAGTCACGTGCTGGAGCGCCTGCCCAGCGTCGGCGACGGCCGCATCCGGGTCGTGCCGGCGGTCCTCGTCGTCGGCGTGTTCGCCTTCCTCATCGCCTTCGTCGTCTCGCCGGTGTGGGCGCAGGCGCTGACGGTCACGATGGCGTTCGCGATCCTCACCCTGTCGGTCACCGTCGTCACCGGGTACGCCGGGCAGCTGTCGCTGGCCCAGTACGTGCTCGCCGGGTCGGGGGCCTTCGCCGCGGCGACGTTCGTCTCCCGCGCGGGCTGGAGCTTCCTGCCGGCGCTGATCGGCGCGATGGTGGCCGCGGCGCTCGTCGGCGTGCTGGTCGCGCTGCCGGCGCTGCGGACCCGGGGCATCAACCTCGCCATCGCGACGCTCGGCATGGGCATCGTGCTGTTCAGCCTGGTGCTCAGCGACTTCAAGTTCGCCGGCGGCGACACCGGCATCCCGATCGGCGAGCCGTCGATCCTCGGCTGGGACTTCGGGGCGATCAAGCTTCCCTACAACTACGGGCTCGTGGCGCTCGCGGCGCTGACTCTCAGCGCCCTGGCCGTGGCCAACCTGCGCCGCGGCCGGGTCGGCCGGCGCCTGCTCGCCGTCCGGTCCAACGAACGGGCCGCGGCCGCCCTCGGCGTCAACGTGTTCGTCGGCAAGCTCTACGCCTTCGCGCTCGCGTCGGCGCTCGCCGCGCTCGCCGGTGTCCTGCTGGCCTTCCAGGGCGCCACCGTCCTCCCGGCCCAGTTCGACGTGCTCACCTCGATCACCGTCATCGGCGTCTCGGTCGTCGGCGGCATCGGCACCATCGGCGGTGCGCTGCTCGCGTCCACGCTGCTGCCCGGCGGCGTCGGCACGCAGATCCTGCACGGCGTCGACAACCTGGAGCGCTACCTGCCGCTGGTCAGCGGGCTGTTCCTGCTCTACGTGCTGCGCAGCGGCCGCAACGGCCTGTACGAGATGAACGCCCACCTCGTGCGCCGCATCGGCCGGCTCCTGCGGGTGCCTTCCTTCCCGTCCCGCCCCCGGGCCGAGCGGGAGCAGCCCGTCACGCCGGCGCACGACCGCCGTCCGTCGCGGTCGCTGCACGTGTCCGACCTGCGGGTGCAGTTCGGCGGCGTCGTGGCCGTCGACGACGTGTCGCTGGACCTCGTCCCGGGCGAGGTCCACGGCCTGATCGGCCCGAACGGGGCCGGCAAGACGACGGTCATCGACGCGCTCACCGGGTTCGTGCGACCCACCCGCGGCACGATCAGGCTCGACGACAGTTCGATCGCGCCGTGGAGCGCGCGGCGCCGGGCCCGGGCCGGGGTCGCCCGGTCCTTCCAGTCCCTGGAGCTCTTCGCCGACCTGTCCGTCCGGGAGAACCTCGCGGTCGCGTGTGATGACGACAGTGCCCGCCGCTACGTCAGCGACCTCGTCGTGCCGGGGCGCATCCAGCTGACGCCGCCCGCCCTCGCGGCCATCCGGGAGTTCCGGCTCGAGGACGACCTCGACCGCAAGCCCGGCGAGCTCGCGTTCGGCAAGCGGCGGCTCGTCGCGATCGCCCGCGCGGTGGCGGCCGACCCGCGCGTGCTGCTCCTGGACGAGCCGGCGGCCGGGCTCAGCGACGAGGAGGCCCGGGAGCTCGGCACGCTCATCCGGACCCTCGCCCGGGACTGGGACATGAGCATCCTGCTCGTCGAGCACAACGTCGACCTGGTGCTCAGCACGTGTGACCGGGTCACCGTGCTCGAGGCCGGCGCCGTGCTCGCCCGGGGAACGCCCCAGGACGTCGCCCGGGATCCCCGGGTCATCTCCGCCTACCTCGGTCGCGAAGCGGACGAGTCCGACGACGGGGCCCGCGTGTGAACGCCGGCCCGGTCAACGCACCAGAGCGCAGCCCGCAGGAGGAGCCGATGACCACGCCAGCGACGCACGAGTCCGTTGCGGCCGAAGCGCACGCGTTCTTCGCGGCCCGGGCGCCGCGGCGCGAGCGGCGCGGCATGCTGCACGGCGTCGGGGACGACGACGTGGTCGGCGTCGGGCTCACCCAGCCGGACGACGAGGCGGCCGAGGTCGCCCGGGCCCAGCAGTGGCAGCGGGAACTGTTCGACGCGAAACTCGCCTGGCTCGACGGTCCCGTCCGGTTCGGCGGGCGCGGGCTCTCCCACGACTACGTCGAGCTGGTCGCCGGCATCGCCGCGGAATACCAGGTGCCGTCCACGTCGACCTACATGGTGAGCCACGGCATCGTGGCGCCGACCATCCTGGCGCACGGCACCGAGGAGCAGCAGCGGGCCTTCCTGCCGGGGATCTGGCGCGGCGACCTGATCTGCTGCCAGCTCTTCTCCGAGCCGGAGGCCGGCTCCGACCTCGCCAGCCTGCGCACCACCGCGGTCCGCGACGGTGACGACTGGATCGTCACCGGCCAGAAGGTCTGGTCGTCCTTCGCGCACGTAGCGCAGCTCGGGGAGCTCCTCGTGCGCACCGGACCGCCGGAGAGCCGGCACCGTGGCCTGAGCGTGTTCCTCATCGACATGAACTCGCCCGGTATCGATGTCCGCCCGCTGCGCCAGGTGACCGGTTCCGAGCACTTCAACGAGGTGTTCCTCGACGGTGTACGGGTGCCGGACTCCCGGCGGCTCGGACCGGTGAACGGCGGCTGGAACATCGCGATGACCACGGTCGGCAGCGAGCGCTCCGTGCTCGGCCGGGCCCACAACGGCATCATGATCGAGCCGGTGATCCGCCTGTTCGCCCTGGCCCGCTCCACCGGCGCCATCGAGGATCCGGCCATCCAGGACCTGCTGGCCGAGTGCTGGGCCCGCGAGCAGGTGCTGCACGAGACCGCCACGCGGCTGCGCGACGCCGGCGGGCCCGCCCCGGGCTCCGTGGTCAAGCTCATGACGACCTCCGACATGGAGTACTACTCCGACGTGGCCGCCCGCCTCCTGGGGTACCGGATGGTCGCCGACACCGGCGCCTGGGGCACCTATTCATGGTCGCAGCTGCTGCTCAGCGCGCCGTCCCACCGGATCGCCGGTGGCAGCGACGAGATCCAACGCAACATCCTCGCCGAGCGCGTGCTCGGTCTTCCGCGCGAGGAGCGCCCGGTCCCCGAGAAGAGTGCTTGAGCATGGACGACATCGAGCAGTTGCGGCAGGTGGTCCGCGCCCACCTCGAGCGGGACCCCGGAGCCGCCCTGCGCGGCGGGGCGCTCGACCCGGCCGAGGCCCGGCGCCTCGACCGCGATCGCTGGCGCCGGCAGGCGAGTGAGCTGGGCCTGCCCGGGGTCCGGATTCCCGAGGAGTACGGCGGCGCGGGCATGGGCCTGGCGGAGGAGGTCGCCGTGCACACCGAGCTCGGCCGGGCCCTCGACGACGGGCCCTTCCTGACCACCTCGCTGGTGGCCGCGGCCCTGGTGGCCCTCGCCGACGACGAGGAGAACCACGGCCGGCTCCGCCGGATCGCCGCCGGGGATCTCGTCGCGGTGCCGGTGCTGCCGATCGAGGAGAAGTTCCCGCTGGAGTATCCGCACGCGAAGGCCGGCACCGGCGGCGACTTCGAGATCCAGGGCGAGCTGCCCTGCGTGGTCGACGCCACCGCCGCCGACGCCCTGCTCGTGCTCGCCGAGCACCATGGTCACCACGCGTTCTTCTGGGTCGACGCGAGCGACCCCGGCGTCGAGGTCGTCCCGCTGGCCACGCTCGACCTGACCCGGAGGATGGGCGCGGTGCGGCTGACGGGCGCCCGGGCCGAACTGCTCGCCGAGGACGACCGGGCCCGCGCCGGGGTGGCCGCCATCCGCCAGGGCGCGATCCTCGGCATGTCGGCCGAGTGCGTCGGCGCCGCCGAGCGCGCGCTGGAGATGGCGGTCGACTACGTGAAGGTGCGCACCCAGTTCGGCCGGCCGATCGGGTCGTTCCAGGCGGTCAAGCACAAGTGCGCCGACCTGCTGGTCTCGCTGGAGCGGGCGCGCTCCGCCCTGTCGGTCGCCGTGCGCTCGGTGCGGCACAACGACGCGATCGGCCGGCGGCCGGAGTCGCTGGCCGGGCTGGCCGTCGCGCGGATGTACTGCGGGCGGATCGGCGCCGAGATCACCCGCGAGGCGATCCACCTGCACGGCGGCATCGGGTTCACGTGGGAGCACCCGGCCCACCTGTACTACCGGCGCGCCGTGTCGAACCGGCAGCTGCTCGACTCCACGGGTCAGCAGCCCCGGCTGCTCACGGCGTCCGTGCTGGCAGCCCACGGCGAGGACACCCAGCTGGCCTCGTTCTACGCCGGGAAGGTCGGCCGATGATCCTGCGGGTCGAGGGGGGCGGCGTCACGCTGGTGGACCTCGACGACCTCACGTCGCTGAGCGCGCACATCCTCGGGGACGCCACGATCGGCGACCGGGGCCGCCTCGAGGACGGCCACGTCTGGGTGAGCACGCAGACGCTGCTGGAACTGGCCGGTGCGCGGGCGGGCGATCAGCGGTGGCGCGGCGGGTTCGACGGCATGATCGATTACGCCCGCCGGCACGGGTGGGTGGACGGGGACGAGGTCCGCATGCACGTCGTCGGCGAATGAGGAGGTACCCCCGTGCAGCTTTCCGGTTTGGCGCCCGGTGACTGGGTCACCGTGCAGGCTCGCTTCACCCCGCAGGCCGCATTCCTGGTGGCCGCGGACGGGCGGACCCGCACGTACGCCGAGGGCGAGCAGCGGATCACCCGGCTCGCCCGGGCGCTGCGGCAGCTCGGGATCGGCCGCGGTGACCGGGTGGCGCTGCTCGCCGTGGACTCCCCCGAGTATGTCGAGGTGCTGCTGGCCTGCATGAAGCTGGGCGCGACCTACGTGGCGCTCAACTTCCGGCTGTCGCCGGCGGAGATCCGCACGGTGCTGGCCGCCAGCGGCGCCCAGGTCATCTTCCACAGCGCCCGGTACCAGGAGATCGTCGACGGCTGCCGGCTCCGGGACGCCATCCAGTTCGAGTCGGGGTATGAGGAGTTCCTGGCTGGCGGGCCCGACGGTGGCGAGCTCCCGGCGGTCACCACGGACGACGACATCCTGAGCATCTCCTTCACCAGCGGGACGACCGGCACCCCGAAGGGCGTGCTGCAGTCGCAGCGCATGATCAAGGCGATCACGCAGTCGGGGGTCCTCGAACTCGGCCTCCGGCCGGGCGACCTGATCTACTCCGGTGCCCCGCTCTTCCACGCCGCCGGCTTCGGGCACGTACTCTACGGCGTCGCCCGCGGCGGAGCCTCCGTGATCATGCCGCAGTGGGACGCCGATCTGGCGCTGTCGTGGCTCGGATCCGGGCGCGTGCGGCACGCGACGCTCGTCCCCAGCATGATCATCCAGCTGCTCGAACACCCGGAGCTCGCGGAGGCGGACTTCTCCGGACTGCGTTCGATCATGTACGGCGGCGCGCCGATGCCGACCTCGGTCGTGCGGCGCATGGCCGACGTCTTCGGCTGCGACCTGCACAACGGGTTCGGCGCCGGGACCGAGGCGGGCGGCCAGCTGGTCCTGCGGCCCGAGGACCACCGGCGGGCCCTCGCCGGCGACGAGTGGCTGCTCGGCACGATCGGCCGGCCGGCGTTCGGCTGCGACGTCCGGCTCCTCGATCCCGACGGCGCCGAGGTGCCGGACGGTGCGGTCGGGGTCATCGCCAGCCGGGGCGACACGGTGATGAGCGGCTACCTGGACCGGCCCGACCTCACCGCCCGCGCCGTCCGCGACGGGTGGTTCGTCGCCGGCGACCTGGCCTGGAAGGACCCGGAGGGCTTCCTGCACCTGGCCGGCCGGGCCGACGAGATGATCATCCGGGGCGGCGAGAACATCTACCCCGTCGAGATCGAGGACGTGCTCGGCGGGCACGCGGCCGTGGCCGAGATCGCGGTCGTCGGCGAGCCGGACCCGCACTGGGGGCAGGTGGTGACCGCGGTCGTGGCGCTGCGCGACGGCCACGGCACGCCATCGGCGGCCGAGGTGAAGGAGCACTGCCGCGGCCGGCTGGCCAGCTACAAGGTGCCGCAGCGCATCGTCGTCGTCGCGAACTTCCCGCGCAACCCCGCCGGCAAGATCGACAAACTCCGGCTGCGTGAGCTCCTGGCGGAAGGCCGGACCTCATGACTTCACCAGATCACTACCTTGAGGAGCCGTCCTGATGCTCACCGGAGACCAGTACCTGGAATCCCTCCGCGACGGCCGCCGCATCTTCGTCAACGGCCACTCGGTGCCCGACGTGACCGCCGAACCGTTGCTGCAAGGGCCCGCCCAGGCCGCGGCGCTCGGCTACGACAAGCACTACCAGCCCGGCGACGACGTCCACGGCCCGTACTTCTTCATCCCCACCTCCGTCGAGGAGCTGCGCGATACCCAGCAGCGGCAGCTGCACTGGGACTTCCCGACCATCTCCACGGCCAACGGCCTGCTCATGGTGCTCACCGCGGCCAGCCGGATGCGCGCGCAGCAGCCCCAGTACGCCGAGCGGGCCCTGGCCTACTTCGAGGAGAGCAAGCGCCGCGACATCCGGATCGTGCAGGCGATCACCGACTCGAAGGGCAACCGCGCGCTGTCCCCGGGCAAGCAGGACGACCCCGACCTCTACGTCCGCATCGTCGACCGGGGACCGGACGGGGTCGTCATCCGCGGCGCGAAGCTGCACATCTCCTCGGCGGCGGTCGCGCACGACCTCATGGTCATGCCCACCAAGCGGATGAAGCCCGGCGAGGAGGACTGGAGCGTGGCCGCCGCGGTGCCGGTCAACTCCCCCGGGGTGCGGGTCATCAACGCCTCGTTCGCGCCCCGGCCCGACCTGGACCCGGACTTCTACCCCTACAGCTCCCGGCACGTGATGACCGAGGGACTCATCGTCTTCGACGACGTCTTCGTCCCCAACGAACGCCTCTTCCTGGCGGGAGAACTGGAGCACTCCGCGACCTTCGTGCACTCCCTGGGCCTGTGGGAGCGCCTCGGCAGCGTCGGCAGCTACGTGCGCCTCGCGGACACCCTCGTCGGGCTCGCGCACCTCGTCGCCGAGGCCAACGGCCTGCTGAAGATCGGGCACATCAAGGACAAGATCGCCGAGATGATCATCTACGCAACGCTCATCCGGGCCGGTTTCGAGGCCGCGATGACCCACGCCACCTTCACCCCGGAGGGCTGGGCCTCGCCCGACGAGCTGTTCACCAACGCCGCGAAGTACCACGCGGCCGCGCAGTTCAGCACGATGGTGCGCAACCTGCACGACATCGCTGGCGGCTCGGTGCTGACCGCGCCGTCCCTGCGCGACCTGAGCAACCCGGAGACCGAGGCCGACCTGCGCAAGTACATGCGCACGATGGACGGCGTCGACGCCGGCTACCGCATGCGCCTGTTCCACACGATCCGCGACTTCACCGCCGACGCCTACGGCGGCTGGAAGCACGTGACCGTGATCCAGGCCGGCGGGGGCCTCTACGCCCAGAAGGTGGTCGTCACGAACCACTTCGACATGGAGACGGCGAAGGCGCTCGCCCGCGAGACCGCCGGCATCACCGAATCCGGCGAGGTGCTCAGCGGGCTCCATCGCTTCGGCCCGCACGGGTACGAGTCGGACGCGGCCGCGTACCCCGCGGAAACAAGCGCGTGAGGTACGAGGAGTCCACGTTCGCCTGGACCGACACGTCCGCCGCCCAGCGGCCCGAACGGCTCACGCGGCTGCGGCTGGCGACCGACGACGGCGTCGCCACGGTGACCCTGCACCGGCCCGAGCGGCTCAACGCGATCGACCGCACGATGAACCACGAGCTCAGCGCCGTGCTCCGGTGGTGCGACACCGCCGACGAGGTCGGTGCGGTCGTGCTGACCGGCGCCGGGCGGGCCTTCTCGGCCGGCTCGGAGATGACCGGGGACGGCTTCGGCGGGGCCGTGCCGGAGGGCCCGGGCGCCGAGTGGATCGCGCCGCACCAGGTGCGCAAGCCGGTGGTCGCCGCCATCCAGGGCGCGGCGGTGGGCGCCGGGCTCACCCTGGCGATGCAGTGCGATGTGCGGTTCGTCGCCGACGACGCCGTGCTCGCGCTTCCCTTCGTGCGGCTGGGCGTGACCGCGGAGTGGATGGGCCACTGGAACCTCGTCCGCCACGTGGGCCTGGGGCGGGCGCAGGAGCTGCTGCTCACCGGCCGCCGCTTCACCGGCCCCGAGGCGGTCGAGTGGGGGCTGGCCATCGCGGCGCTGCCGGCCGATCACGTCCTGTCGCGCGCGCAGGCCCTCGCCCGCGACATCGTCGAGCACGCCGCACCGGTCGCGGTCGCAGCGACCAAGCGTCTGCTCTGGGAGGCGGTGGATGCCGACCCGTTCGAGCACGGCCGCAAGGAGCGGCTGGTGATGGAGGCGCTCCTCGACCGCCCCGACGCCCGCGAGGGGGTCGAGGCGTTCCTGCAGAAACGCCGCCCGGCCTGGACCGGGCGCCCGTCAACCGATCTTCCACCATGGCCCAACGAACACGGGGAGGACTCCGCGTGACCAGCATCGACCAAGAGTTCATCGGGGTTCCGTCGCCGGCGCTGGGCCGGGCGGGCGCCGGTGGCCACCCGTGCCAGGGCATCTACTACACCCCGTCCGGCCGGGCGCCGCGCACGGCCTTCATCGCCGCGCACTACAACGTCGACTTCTCCGAGCACTACATGGCGACCCGCATGGCGGAGCGCGGTTACGGCTTCCTCGGCTGGAACACCCGGTTCCGCGGGGCCGAGCACCTCTTCACCCTCGACCACGCCCTGGCCGAGATCGGGGTCGGCGTGCAGCTGCTGCGCGACCGCGGCGTCGAGAAGGTCGTCCTGCTCGGCAACTCCGGCGGCGGCTCCCTGATGGCGGCGTACCACTCCCAGTCGCGCGAGCCGAACATCCGCCCGCCGTACGGCCGGTCCAAGGTGTTCGAGCCGGCCCTGCACCTGCCGCCCGGCGACCTGATGGTGTTCCTGGCGGCGCACCCCGGCCGGCCGGAGTGGATCACGCGGACCATGGACCCGTCGGTGATCGACGAGAACGACCCGAACGCGGTCGACGCCGACCTCGACATGTACGACCCGCGCCACGGCGGTTCCTTCTCCCCGGAGTTCCTCGACCGCTACCGGGCCGCTCAGATCGAACGCAACCACCGGCTGACCGCGTGGTGCAAGGAGCAGCTCGATGCCGCGCGGGACAGGCCGGCCCGCGACCGGATCTTCACGATGGGCCGCACGTGGGCCGACCCCCGGTACGTCGACCCGGGTATCGACCCGTCGAACCGTCCGACGCCGCTGTGCTACTTCGGCGATCCCAAGCGGGCCAACTACGGCGTCCTCGGCGTCGGCGTGGTGAGCACGATGCGCACCTGGCTCAACATGTTCAGCCTGGAGGAGTCCGACTGCGTCGCCGCACCGCACCTGGCCCGCCTCGACCTGCCCACCCTCGTGGTGCAGCCGGACGCCGACAGCGGCGTCTTCCCCGCCGACGCACAGGGGCTCTACGACGGGGCGGCGACGGCGGACAAGGAGTTCGTGACGCTGCCCGGCGACCACTACTTCATGGAGCCGGCGCCGGCCCGCGACACGGTGGCCGACACCCTCGCGGACTGGCTCAAGGGGCGGGCGCAACCCTGACCGTCAGTCGCCGTCCTCCTCGTCGCGCAGTGACAGCACGATCGTCGAACGCGCGGCGAGGATGTGCGCGCGCATGACCGCCTCCGCCCACCCGCCGTCGCGGACCCGGAGCGCCTGGACGAGCTCGGCGTGCTGCCGCACGCTGGTGCGCATGCGCTCCGCGTCGTAGCGCTGGAAGGTGCGGAAGATCAGCGGCGTGTCCATGATGCCGCGGACCATGCTGTCCAGCTGCGTGTGCCGGGAGGCCCGCAGGATCGCGCGGTGGAAGTCGCCGTTGAGCACGGTGAGCTCGTCGGCGGCGGCCGCGCCCTTGCGGCTCAACGAGGTCATCCGGGCCGCGATCTGCGCGATGGTGTCGAGCTCATCGTCGGTGATGCGCTCCGCGGCCAGCCGGGCACCGTAGCTCTCCAGCATCGCGCGGAGCTCGTAGTTGTCCTCGAGCTCCTGCTCGGACCAGGCGACCACCCGCGCGCCCCGGTTCGGCGTGAACTCGACGAGGCCCTCCGCGTCCAACCGGCGCAGCGCCTCGCGGACAGGTGTGCGCGACACCCCGGCCCGCAGCGCGAGCTCCTCCTCGCGCAGCCGCTGTCCGCGGGCGAACTCGCCGGACAGGATGCCGGCGCGGACGGCCTCATACGCCGTTTCGGCCGCCTTGGCCATCGGCACTCCCCGGTCACTCGTCAGCATGAATCCGGCCGAGTCTAATGCGATAGAGCGACAGATCTCTGCCGTACACCCAGACCGCCACGCCCGCTGATGGGCGCGAGATGGAGCCCGGGAAACTGCGGTGCGCCGGCCGACCACTGACACTAAGGTCGCGCCATGGAGATCCGAAATGTGATGCCGGCCGAAGAGCTGGCTGCCGAGGCGGTCGTCTCGGCGGCATTCGGCGAGCCCCGGGACGGGCGCGTTGTGCAGATGATGCGAGCTCTGCAGACCAGCGGAGCAGCTCGGGCGAGTTTGGTCGCTGTTGTCGACGAGGAGCTGGTCGGGCACGTTGGTCTCTCACGCGGCTGGGTGGACGCTCGACGCGAGCTGGTCGAGGTGGTGGTGCTCTCCCCGCTGTCGGTACGTCCCGACTTCCAAGGCCGCGGCGTCGGCACCGCGTTGGTCGCGGCGGCGCTGGAGACCGCCGGAGATCGTGGCGCGCCAGCCGTTTTCCTTGAGGGCAGCCCGGACTACTACGGACGCCGCGGGTTCAGCTCCGCGTCCGCCTGTGGGTTCGGCCGGCCCTCGACGCGCATCCCGGACCCGGGGTTCCAGGTGGCGCTTCTTTCGTCGTACCAGCCGTGGATGGTCGGCCAGCTGGTCTATCCCGAGGCGTTCTGGACCACTGGCACGGTCGGTCTGCGTGACCCCGAGCTGGAGCAGGTGGAAGCTCAGATCGCGTCGTGGCGTGCGGGCGAACGAGCGCCGGGAGCGGACCAGTAACTCGGGTGTGACCGTGTTCGGCGGTTCCGGTGTCCGGCAGGATGGCGACCGCCCGGTCGTAGATGCGTGGGCCCTTCACGCCCTCGCCGCAGCTGCGCCGCTTCCATGCTGGAGTATCAGATGGCGGACAGGCCGCCGTCGACGACGAGGGTCGTGCCGGTGACGTAGGACGACGCCGGGCTCGCCAGGAACAGCAGCGCCCCGTCGATCTCGGACTGCTCGCCGAAGCGGCCCAGCAGGCTGTGCTCGGCGACCATGGCGCGGAGCTTGTCCTCACCCGTCGCCGTCATCTCGGTGGCGACGTAGCCGGGGCACAGGGCGTTGACCCTGATGCCCTTGCGGCGGGACCACTGCTGCGCGAGATCGCGGGTCAGCCCGATCACGCCCGCCTTGCTCGCGGCGTAGGAGGCCCCCGGGAACCGCGAGGCCACGACGCCGTGGACGCTCGCGACGTTGACGATGGAGGAGCCCGCCGGCATCACCCGGGCGCAGGCCTGCGCCATCCAGAACGAGCCGTTGAGGTTCACGTCGATGACCTGGCGGAAGGAGTCTGGGGTGTCCTTCGAGGCCGGCACGGAGACGGCGAGGCCGGCGTTGTTGACGAGCACGTCGACGCGCCCGAACTCCGCCGTCGCCGCGGCCACCAGGGCCTGGCACTGCTCGGGCACCGCGACGTCCGCCGCCTGGACGAGCACGGTCGCGCCCTGCGCCCGCAGCTCGTCCGCGGCCGCCCGCAGCCGGTCCAGGCGCCGGGCGCCGAGCACGAGGTGGCCGCCGACGGCCGCGACCGCCCGGGCGAAACCCAGCCCGAGCCCGGAGCTGGCGCCGGTGATGACGACCACCCGCCCGTCGAGCCGGAACGCGTCGAGAGGTCCGCTCATCGTCCTGTCCCTTTCTGGTGCTGCACGGTGGCGAGCGCGAGGTCGGCGTACCGGCGGGCCATGGTGGCCTCGTCGACCGGACCACCCGGCCGGAACCAGCCGGCGACGCCCTGGCACATCGACAGGATCGCCCGGCCGCACTCGTCCGGGTGCGGGGTGCGGAAGACGCCCTGCGCCACTCCCCCGCGGATCGCGTCGCGCAGTTCGCCCTCGAGCTCGTCGCGCTGGGCGACGTAGTGCGCCCGGTTCTCCGGGGTGAGGCTGCGCCGTTCGGAGTCGAGGAACGCCAGGTCGCGATGGTGGGCGGTGTACAGGACGATGGCCTCGACCAGCGCGCTGAGCCGGGCCGTGCAGTCGGCGCCGGCCTCGTCGAGCGCGGCCCGGGCGTGGGTGAGCACGATCCGCATCGCGTGGTCGAGCAGCTCCCGGAGCATCGCCTGCTTGTTCTCGAAGTGGTAGTAGAGCGCCGGCACGGTGACGCCCGCCCGGTTGGCTATCTTGCGGACCGACGTGCCGTCGTAGCCGTGCTCGACGATCTCGTCCAATGCCAGCGCCAGCAGCGGATGCAGCTCGAGTGGTGGGTACTCCCGCCAGCCGGACGCGTCGTCGCTCACTGTCATCCCCGCCTCTGTCCCGCTCGCCAAATCCGTCACGAGTGATTGCCTTCGCAGGCCCTCGAAGGCTAGCTTAGCGATCGCTAACTAAGTAGACCAGATACGGAGGTCGTGGCATGGATGTCCGGGGCAAGCAGGCGCTGGTGACCGGAGGCGCGTCCGGGCTCGGCCTGGCGACGGTGGAGACCCTCGCGGCCGCGGGGGCCCGGGTGGTGGCCCTCGACCTGCCGGGCGCCGACCGCGGCCGGCTCGACGCGCTGGGCGACGCGGTCCGGTTCGCCGGCGCCGACGTGACCGACGAAGCGGCGGTGCAGTCGGCGGTCGCGCTCGCCAACGACGACGGCGGCCTCGCCGTCCTGGTCAACTGCGCGGGCATCGGCAACGCGATCCGGACCGTCGGCAAGCAAGGCCCGTTCCCGCTCGCCGACTTCGAGCGGGTCATCCGGGTGAATCTGCTCGGGACCTTCAACGTGCTGCGCCTGGCCGCCGCGGCGATGGCGGAGAACGAGGTGACCGGCGAGGAGCGCGGGGTCATCGTCAACACCGCGTCGGTGGCCGCGTTCGACGGCCAGATCGGGCAGGCCGCCTACTCGGCGTCCAAGGGCGCCATCGTCGGCATGACCCTGCCGATCGCCCGCGACCTGGCGACACTGAAGATCCGCGTCGTCACCATCGCCCCGGGCACCTTCGAGACCCCGCTGCTGGGCCAGCTGGCGCAGGAGGTCCGCGACTCGCTGGGCGCCCAGGTGCCGCATCCGAGCCGGCTCGGCCGCCCGGCGGAGTACGCGCAGCTGGTCGCGGCGATCGTCGCCAACCCGATGCTCAACGGCGAGACCATCCGCCTCGACGGCGCCATCCGCATGGCCCCGCGCTGAGCAGTGCTCACCGACGGGCCCACCGACGGGCCCACCCGACTGCCTCACCGACGGAAGGAAGACATCATGCGTCAAGCGGTCATCGTCGACATCGTCCGGACGGCCTCCGGTAAGGGCAAGCCGGGCGGAGCGCTGTCCGGCGTGCACCCGGTCGACCTCTACGCCACCGTGCTCCGCGCCCTCGCCGAGCGCAACGACCTGGACCCGGGGCGGGTCGAGGACGTCATCACCGGCTGCGTCGGCCAGGCCGGCCAGCAGGCGATGAACATCGGCCGCAACGCGGTGCTCGCCGCGGGCTGGCCGGAGTCGGTGCCGGCCACGACCATCGACCGGCAGTGCGGATCCAGCCAGCAGGCGATGCACTTCGCCGCGCAGGGCGTGATGGCGGGGGCCTACGACATCGTCGTCGCCGGTGGTGTGGAGTCGATGAGCCGGGTGCCGATGGGGGTCAGCACGCTGGGTCAGGACCCGCAGGGGCCCGGGGTCGCCCGGCGCTACCCGCAGGGGCTCGTCGGCCAGGGCGTCTCGGCCGAGCTCATCGCCCAGAGGTGGGGGCTCTCGCGGGAGCGGCTCGACGAGTACTCCGCCCGGTCGCACCGCCTCGCGGCCGAGACCGCGAACGCCGGCGGGTTCGACCACGAGATCGTGCCGGTGCGGGTCGGCGAGGACGGCGACGGCCGGTTCGCGGCGGACGAGACGATCCGCCCGGCGACGAGCCCCGAGGGCCTGGCCGCGCTCCGGCCGTCCTTCGACGCCCCCGAGATGCGCGAGCGGTTCCCGGACCTGGACTGGCGGATCACCGCGGGCAACTCCTCGCCGCTGACCGACGGCGCCGCCGCCACCCTGATCATGGGCGAGGAAGTGGCCGCGAAGCTCGGCCTCCGCGCGCGGGCCCGCTTCCACGCGTTCGCGGTGGCCGGCGACGACCCGCTGCTGATGCTGACGGCGCCGATCCCGGCCACGCGGCAGGTGCTGGCACGGGCCGGCCTGGGCATCGACGCGATCGACGCCTACGAGGTGAACGAGGCCTTCGCCCCGGTACCGCTGGCCTGGCTGGCCGAGCTCGGCGGTGACCTCGAGCGGCTCAACTGCCGGGGCGGCGCCATCGCACTGGGCCATCCGCTCGGCGCCTCCGGCATCCGGCTCATGGCCACGATGCTGCACCACCTCGAGGCCACCGGCGGCCGTTACGGGTTGCAGACCATGTGCGAGGGCGGCGGCCTGGCCAACGCCACCGTCATCGAACGCCTCTGATCGGAAGACATGACCAAGGACCTGTGGGCGCGGCGCCCGTTCTTCACCGGCGACCACGAGGCGTTCCGCGCCACCGTCGCCGCGTTCCTCAGCCGGCACGTCACCGCGCACGTCGAGTCCTGGGACGAGGCGGGCATCATCCCGCGCGAGCCGTGGCTCGAAGCCGGCCGGCAGGGGCTGCTCGGCATCAACGCACCCGAGGAGCACGGCGGCGGTGGGGCCATCTCCGACTTCGGCTTCCGGTGCGCGATGATGGAGGAGTTCGCCAAGGTCGGCGCCACGTCCCTCGGCTCGGGGTTCTCCGCCCACGCCGACATCGTGCTTCCGTACTTCTTCGACCTGGCCACCCCGGAGCAGGCCGCACGGTGGGTGCCGGACCTCTGCTCGGGCCGGCGCATCGGCGCGATCGCCATGACCGAGCCCGGCACCGGCTCGGACCTGCAGGGCATCCGGACGACGGCCCGGCGCGACGGCGACGGCTGGGTCCTCGACGGCGCCAAGACGTTCATCACCAACGGCATCCTGAGCGACCTCGTGATCGTGGTCGCCCGGACCGATCCGGCCCCCGACGCCGGGAGCCGCGCGTTCAGCCTGCTGGTCGTGGAGCGCGGGATGCCCGGCTTCGAACGCGGCCGCAAGCTCGCCAAGGTCGGCCTGAAGTCACAGGACACCGCGGAGCTGTTCTTCGACAACGTGATCGTCCCCGCCGGCAACGTGCTCGGCGAGGTGGGCCGGGGGCTGCATCACCTGATGAGCCACCTGCCGCTGGAGCGGCTGGGGATCGCGGTCGCCGCATGCGCCGGGGCCCGGGCGGCGCTCGGCTGGACCGTCGAACACGTCACGCAGCGGCAGGCGTTCGGCCAGCGCATCGCGTCGTTCCAGAACACCCGGTTCGCCATCGCCGAGATGCTGACCGAGCTGGAGGTGTCCCAGGCGTACGTGGACGACGCCGTGCTGCGGTTCAACCGCGGCGAGCTGAACGCGGTGGACGCGGCCAAGGCGAAGTGGTGGGCGACGGAGATGCACAAGCGCCTCGTCGACCGCTGCGTCCAGCTGTTCGGCGGCTACGGATACATGCTCGAGTACCCCATCGCCCGTGCGTACGCCGACACCCGCGTCACCACCATCTACGGCGGCACCACCGAGATCATGAAACACATCATCGCGCGCGACGTCCTGGAGACACGATGACAGACACGAAGACGACCGTCGAAACCGAACCGGCCGCGTTGTATGAGCGGGCCGGGCACATCGCCGTGATCCGGCTGAACCGGCCCGCGTCACTGAACGCCGTCAACGCGGCACTGTCCACCGCGGCCGGGGAGGCGCTGGAGCGGGCGGCGGCCGACCCCGAGGTGCGGGTCGTGGTCGTGACCGGCAACGGCCGGGCCTTCTGCGCCGGCGCCGACCTCAAGGAGCTGGCGGCCGGACGGTCGATCACCGCGCCGGAGCACCCGGAGTGGGGCTTCGCCGGTATCGCCCGGCACTGGATCGACAAGCCGCTGATCGCGGCCGTCAACGGGTTCGCCATGGGCGGCGGCACCGAGATCGCCCTCGCCTGTGACCTGGTGGTCGCGGCCGAGGACGCCCGGCTCGGCCTGCCCGAGGTCAAGCGGGGCCTGGTCGCCGCCGCGGGCGGGGTGGTGCGGCTCCAGCGGCAGATCCCGCTCAAGCGCGCGTTGCAGATGGCGCTCACCGGTGACGCCGTCGACGTGCAGGAGGCGGCCGAGTGGGGCCTGGTCAACGTGGTCGCCCGGCCCGGAGCCGCGCTCGATGAGGCGATGGTGCTGGCCGAGCGCGTCGCCGCGAACGCGCCGCTGTCGGTGCAGTACACCAAGCGGGTCATGCATCAGGTGGCCGAGTCCGGCTCGGCCTGGGACCCGGAGTGGTCGCGCCGTGAGCCGTGGGCCGTCAACGACGAGGCGGCCGCGCTGGTGTTCGGCAGCCGGGACGCCGTCGAGGGGCCGATCGCCTTCGCCGAGAAGCGGGCGCCGGTCTGGGAAGGCCGGTAGGTCCGTACGGCAGCTGGTGCGCCCGGGTCGGCGTCGCGGAGGCCCGCCTCGGGCCGGGCCGGGCCGTCACGCGATGCGGGCCGCGGCCGGCCTGGCCGAGCGGGCGCCGACCCTCACCATGGGCGGCGCGAAGTCGCGGGTCCGGCGCATCGCCCGCGAAGCACTCCGCCGCGAACGCTCCTACGCGGGAAAGGCTGGCGGTCGTCGCTCCCGCAGCGCGGCCATACCCTCCGCGTAGTCGGGCCCGTCCAGCAGCTCGCCCTGGTCCTCGAGCTCGCGGCGCATGGCCGCCTCGAGCTCGTCGGCCGCCGCCCGCCGGAGGGCCAGTTTGGCGCGCCGGAGCGCCTCGCGTGACGCGCCGGCGGTCCCGGCCGCCAGTGTGCGGGCGGTGTCGAGCAGGTCGGCGGCCGGGACGACGTCCGAGACCAGGCCCCACGCCAGCGCGGCCGGCGCCGGCACGCGCTCAGCGAACAGCGCCATCCGGTTCGCCCGCATCCGCCCGATCGCCGCCGGGAGCAGGTGGCTCGCTCCCCCGTCGGGCACCAGCCCGATGTTGACGAACGGCAGTTGGAACCAGCTCGTGTCGGCCGCCACGACCGCGTCGCAGGCGAGGGTGAACGAGACGCCGACGCCGACCGCCGGCCCGTTCACCGCGGCGACGACCGGGACGTCGGCGCGGATCACGGCGAGGACCGCGTCGTTGGCCGCGGCGACGATCGCGCGGCCGTCCGCGCCGCCGGTCGCCGCGCCGGACGGGGAGACGTCGGCGCCGGCGCAGAAGGCGCGCCCTTCCCCGGTGAGCAGGACGCAGCGCACGCCGGGCCGGCCGGCCGCTTCGCGCAGCCGGCTCCCCAGCAGTCGCATACCCGCGAGGTCGAGGGCGTTGAGCCGGTCGGGGCGGCTCAGGGTGACGGTCGCGACCGGGCCGTCGGTCGTGACCAGGACGGCGTCGTCCGTCATCGTCCCTCCGCCGACACCAGCGGGGAGAGACGGGTGGTGATGAGGTCTTCGGCCTCGGCGACGATGCGCGCGACCAGTTCGGCCACCGTCGGGATGTCGTCGATCAGCGCCTGCGACTGCCCCACGGTCCAGAGCCCTCGCTCCATGTCGCCCGTCTCGTAGACCTCGCGGCCGCGGACCCCGGCGACGAGGTCGCGCACGTCGGCGAACTCACCGCCGGCCCGCAGGATCTCGACGACCTCACGGCTGACGGTGTTCGTCGCGACGCGGGCGGTGTTGTGCAGGGTCCGGAAGATCAGGGTGGTGTCGCGCTCGTTCGCCTCGACGATCTTCCGCTTCACGTTCTCGTGCACCGGGGCCTCCACGGTACAGAGGAAACGGGTGCCCATGTTCACCGCGTCGGCTCCCAGCGCCAGCGCGGCGATCAGGCCGCGGGCGTCGGCGATCCCGCCCGACGCGACGATCGGCACGGAGACCCGGCGGGCCGCGGCCGCGATGAGTATGAGCCCGGGCACGTCGTCCTCCCCCGGATGACCGGCGCACTCGAAGCCGTCGATGCTCACGGCGTCCACCCCGAGCGACTCGGCCTTGACCGCGTGCCGCACGCTCGTGCACTTGTGGATCACCTTGATGCCCGCGGCTTTGAAGGCGGGCATGTGCTCCGCCGGGCTGAACCCGGCCGTTTCGACGGTCCGGATCCCCGACTCGATGATCGCGGCCCGGTATTCGGCGTACGGGGGCGGCGAGATCGCCGGCAGGATCGTGAGGTTGACGCCGAACTCCTGGTCGGTCAGCTCCCGGCAGCGGGCGATCTCCTTGACGAGCGCCTCGGGCGTCGGCTGGGTGAGCGCGGTGAGGAATCCGAGCGCGCCGGCGTCCGCCACCGGGGCCACCAGCTCGGCTCGGCCGACCCATTGCATCCCGCCCTGCACGATGGGGTGCCTGACGTTGAACTCGCGGGTGAAGCGGGTCTCGATCATGCCGGTTGTCTCCTGTCGCACGCCCCGAATTCGGGCGCAAAACTTGATGTTAATATCACTTTTAGTTCTCAAAGCTGGGTGTCGGACGGGGGCAGGGGCGATGCCACGCCAGTACTCCAAAGGGGCGCGCACGGCGGCCACGTTCCTCGAGGCGGCCCGCAAGGAGTTCGCGACCCGCGGTTACCTGTCGACGAAGGTCGAGGACATCGCGCGCACCGCGGGCCGGTCGTCGGCGAGCTTCTACAACTACTTCACCGACAAGGCCGACGTGCTCGCCGCCCTCGCCCAGGCCTTCCACGAGGACACCCGCGCCCAGATCGCGGTGCCGTACCAGGAGGGCCGTCCGCCCAAGGAAGCCATCCGGATGGCGATCACCATCTTCTGGGAGACCTACCGCGACCGGCTCGGCGCGCTCAGCGGCGTGTTCCAGGCGTCGATGGCGGACCCGGCCTTCCTGGAGAGCTGGCGGGACATCCGGCGGTCGGCCATCGACTTCATCGCCCACGGCGTCGAACACGCCCAGAAGGAGGGCTACTGCCCGGGCATCGACGTGCGGATGACCTCGTCCGCGCTGTCCTCGATGCTCGAGCTCTCCTGCTACGTGTGGCTGGCTCAGGGCGGTGACAACGGCGACTCCGTCGTCGACGAAGAGGCGGCGATCGACTCGCTCGCCGGCATCTGGTATCACGCCATCTACTGGCGCCCGGAGGACCAAAGCCCGGCCTAACGATCGGCGCGGCCGAGGACGCGCAGCTCGACCTCGGTGCGCGGGCCCAGCGCCGCGAGGATCGCGGCGAACCGGTCCGGGGCGAGGCCGGCCCTGATCTCGGCGACCAGGGCCCGTTCGTCCGGCACGCCGAGCTCCGCGAAGACCGCCCCGTCGACCTGGCGGCGCTCGGTCCCGGCGGTCAGGTCTCGCTGCACCACTTCCAGCGCGGCGGCACACGCCTTGAGCAGGTATCGGGAGCGCCCGCTGACCTGCGGCAGGAGCTCCGTGCGCAATGTCTCCACGACGGCCGTCAGCAGCTCGTTGTGGTCAGGAACCGCGGCGTGCGATGGCATGTGTACTCCCGTTGTCACCGGAGCAGCCCGAGCAGGTCGTGCTCCACCTCGACCACCCGCCGGCCGACCAGCGCCAGGTCGATCGAGCGGGTCGTCCCGGACAGGTGCCGGTCGGCCTGCTGCAGGCAGCCGACCGCCCAGATCCACGTGCCCAGCACGACCGCCCACGCGAAGTCGGCGTCGGACACGTCCACGCCCGCCGACGCCCGGTATCCGTCGAGGAAGTCCTGGACGTCGCCGAAGCCGCCGACCACGCCCGGCCCGCGGAACCGCCAGCTGCGCACCGCGATCCAGCCCAGATCCTCGAGGGGATCGCCGCGGTGGGCCGACTCCCAGTCGAGGACCCCGACGAGACCGTCGCCGTCGACCACGAAGTTCCCGAGCCGGAAGTCACCGTGGGTCAGGGTCGTCCGGCGGCACGGCGGCCGGCGCTCCAGCAGCCACCCGTAGGCCAGCTCGAGCACCGGCCGGTCGGGGTCAAGCCGGTCGAGGGTCGCCCGGTATTCGACGAGCCGGTCCTCGTCCGGCAGGGCCGCGACGGCGCCCGGATCGACGGTGTGCAGCCGGCCGAGGGCGTCGCCGCACTGACGGGCCAGCCGTGGTCCGGCGGAGCCGGTCGTCAGCACGTCGAGGATCCGCCGCGGCACCGTCTCGCCGTCGAGCCGTTGCAGGACGAGTCCGCCGGGCACGACCGCGATCACTTCGGGCGCCGCGACGCCGGCCGAGCGGGCGGCCCGGATGACGCTCGCCTCGAAGGTGGCGCCACCGCCGCGGCGCTCACCGGGCGGATCGGCCAGGAGGATGAGTTTGCGGCCCGCGGCCTCCAAGGCCCAGACCTCGCGGGACGATCCGCCGGTCAGCCGCTCCAATCCGGTCACCGGCTCGCCGAGGGCAGCGGTGAGGGCTGTCTCGTTCATCGAGCGGCCATCCGGTCCCACGTGCCCGCGGTGAACGGGTCGCGTTTGAGCTCCACCTTGCGCACCTTGCTGGTCGGGGTCTTCGGCAGCTCGTCGAGGAACTCGATGTAGCGGGGGACCATGAACCGGGGCATCGTGGCCGCGAGGAACTCCGACAGCGCCGGGGCATCGAGGTGCGCGTCCGGCATCGGTACGACACAGATCTTGATCTCCTGCTCCCCGTCGTCGGACGGCACGCCGATGGCGGCGCACTCCAGGACGTCGGGGTGGGCGGTGACCATCGACTCGACCTCGAACGACGAGATGTTCTCCGACCGCCGCCGCACCGCGTCCTTCACCCGGTCGACGAGGTAGTAGTTGCCTGTCTCGTCCCGGCGGAAGGCGTCCCCGGTGTGGTACCAGCCGTTGCGCCACGCCCGCGCGGTGTCCGCGGGCCGGCCCAGGTAGCCCTGGTTCATCGTCCACGGCCGGTCGGAGCGCACGATCAGCTCACCGATGTGGCCGGCCGGGACCTCGGCGTCGAAGTCGTCGACGATGCGCAGCTCGTATCCGTCCCGGGCGCGGCCGCAGCTGCGGTGGTCGACGACGTGATCGCCGGTCGCGATCGGCCAGCCGGCCTCGGTCATCCCGTAGTTGGTCCGCATCCGCAGCCCGAACCGCTGCTCGAACGCGGCGTAGTCGGGCAGCAGCGGGCCGCCGGTGATGCTCTCGACCGGGTTGTCGCGGTCGTCCGGGCGGGGCGGCTGCTGCCAGAGGAAGTTCGCCATCGCGTAGAAGGCCCAGGCCCGGTTGCAGGCGTGCGCGCGGACGTCCGGCCAGAAGCGGTCGGTCTTGAAGCCGTCGCGGAAGACGAATGTCCCGCCCCAGTGCGCGACGATCTGCAGCGGCACCTTGCCACCCAGGTGGAACGCGGCGAACGGTGCGTAGAGCACGTCGCCGGGGCCGACGTCGTCGAAGGTGTCGATGCCGGTGATGAGCTGGCCCCACGGCGTAAGCACGCCCTTGGACGGCCCGGTGGTGCCGGAGGTGTAGATGATGGCGGCGGTGTCCCACGGCTTCGGATCGCCGAGCCCGGCCAGCACCGGCGGGCCGTACACCAGCGGCTGCCCGATCTCCAGGACGAAGACCGCGGCGTCGGCGTCCGCGGCCTGCCGGAGCTCGTCGGCGCGGGCCCCGACCGTGACGATCAGGCGGGGCCCGGAGTCGTGCAGCACGTGCCGGAGCATGTCGCCGCGGTAGGCCGGGTTGATCGGCACCTGCACGGCGCGCAGCCACCCGCACGCGATCCACAACGCCTGTTCGTCGACGCACGTGGGCAGCAGGACCGCGACCCGGTCCGACGGCTGCACACCCTGCTGCAGCAGGAGCCCGGCGAACTGCTCGACCCGCCGCTGGAACGCGCCGTAGGTGACCCGGCCCCGTTCGACGTCGATCAGGAAGTCCTGGTCCGCCAGCTCGGTCGCCCGCCGGCGGAGCAGGCCGGGCAGCACGCGGGCCGGGTCCAGCTCCTGAGGCGCGGTCTCACCCACTCGCGACCTCGCTCAGGTAGCTGCGTTCCAGCTTCGACCAGTCCCTGGACAGCTCGGCCGAGGCCCCTTCGGTGATCACCCGGCCGCGCCGCAGCACGTACGCCCGGTCGGCCACCTCCAGTGCCCGCGCCGCCTGCTGTTCGACGAGCAGGACGCCCAGCCCTTCGTCGGCGGCCTGCCGGATGGCCCGCAGCAGCCGGTCGACGACCAGCGGCGCCAGGCCGAGCGAGAGCTCGTCGGCGAGCAGCAGGGCGGGCCGTCCGGCGAGCGCCCGGGCCAGGGTCAGGATCTGCTGCTCGCCACCGGACAGCAGGCCGGCCCGGCGGTCGAGCAGCGGGGTCAGTTCGGGGAACGCGTCGAGCGCGAGGGAGCGTGGCCCGCGGCCGAGGCGCAGGTTCTCGGCCGCGCTCAGCTGCATGAACACCGAGCGTTCCTCGGGCACGAAGGCCATGCCCTCGCGGGCTCGCCGGTGCAGCCGGGCCGAGGCCGGCCTGCCGCGCCACCGCACGGTGCCGGCCAGCGGCTTCAGCTCGCCGGCCAGGGTCAGCAGCGTCGTGGTCTTGCCCGCGCCGTTGGGTCCGAGCAGCGCCACGATCTCGCCGGGCCGCACCACCAGGTCGAGGTCGCGCAGCGCGGCCAGGTCCCCGTATCCGGCGCTGAGCCCGCGGGCCTCGATGAGCGGCTCGCCGTCCGCGGCCGCCGCCCTGGTCGCGGGCGCCGGTTCGCGCTCGATCACCTCGACCGGACCGGTCTGTGCGGCAGCCTCGTCGGCAGTGCCGTCAGCGGTGTCCTGGGTGCCGAGGTACGCGGTGATGACGGCCGGGTCGGATCGGATCTCCGCCGGCGTCCCGGTCGCGATCACCTTGCCGAAGTTGAGGACCGAGACCTGGTCGCTCACGTCCAGCACGACGGAGACGTTGTGCTCCACGAGCAGCACCGCCATCCGCAGCTCGGTGGCGAGCCTGCGGATGAGGTGGCCGAGCTCGGCGGTCTCGGTGTCGTCCAGGCCGGCGGCCGGCTCGTCGAGCAGCAGGACCGAGGCGCCGGTGGCGACGGAGCGGGCGATGGCCAGCAGCCGGCGGCGGCCGTACGGCAGCTCGTCGGGTTTGCGTTCGAGGTCGTCCTCCAGGTGGAACTCGCGGATGGCGGCGAGCGCGGCCGGCGAGTACCGGTCCCGGCCCGGGAGGACGAGGTTGGACAGGAACGCGGGCCAGTCCTGGCGGTCGCCCGCGGCGAGCAGGTTCTCCCGGACCGTCATCGTCTCGAACAGTTCGAGGCTCTGGAAGGAGCGGCTGATGCCGGCCGCGGCCCGGCGCTGGGCCGGCCAGCGGCCGATGTCCTGGCCGTCGAGGGTCATCGTGGCGCCCGGGCCGTCGACGAACCCGGTCAACGCGTCGATCAGGGTCGTCTTGCCCGCCCCGTTCGGCCCGATGAGCCCGTGGACCTGCCCCGGCACGAGGTTGAGTGCCACGTCGTCGAGCGCGGTCACGCCGCCGAAGCGCACCGTCAGCCCGCTCACCTCCACCGGCCGCTCGACGACGCTGAACGCCGTCTCCCCCTCCAGCTCCGCGACGTCGCGCCGGCGCGTCCGGCGGCCGCTGCGCGCCGTGATCCACTTGGGGATCAGCCCGGCGGGCAGCCGCTGCGTGGCCAGGCCGTTGGGCAGCTGCGGCAGCACGATGAGCAGGGTCAGGCCGAGGATCATCTGCCCGACCTCGTTGCGCGAGATGAACTGCGCGAAGGCGGTGCCGGGGAAGAGCTGCGAGATCACCCCGGAGAGCAGTCCGGCCGGGGCGTACATGGCGCCGATGACGGCACCGACGAGGTAGCCGATGCCGCCGATGATCGAGAACACGACCGCGAAGATGGACTGGAAGGCGGTGTACGTCGGCACGAAGGTCACGTTCGGCTGCCGGAACGACAGCAGGACGCCGCCGGCAGCGGCCAGGGCGGCCGAGATGCCGAAGGCGAAGATCTTGGCGCGGGCCACGCTGATGCCGATGCTGGCCGCGGCGCGCTCGTTGGACCGGACGGCCACCAGGCGGCGGCCGGCCCGGCCGCGCCGGAGGTTCGCGACCATCAGGGCGGCCAGGATGAACAGCACCAGGCAGAAGATCGCGTAGCGGCTGGGCCAGAAGTACGTGTCCATGTCGATGCCGAAGATCTTCGGCGAGCCCACGTTGATGCCCGTGAACCCACCGGTGCGCTCGGTCGAGGAGAAGATCTGGTGCTCCAGCACCACGGCCAGGCACAGCGTCACCACGGCCAGGTTCATGCCCCGGGTCCGCAGCGCGGGCAGGCCGACGATGATGCCGACCGGGACCGCGCCCACGACGCCGATCAGCAGCGCGGCCCAGAACGGCACGCCGTGATCGGCGACCAGGCGGGCGGCGATCCAGGCGCCCATACCGGCGAGCGCCATCTGCGCCAGCGACAACTGTCCCGTGTAGCCGGTGACGACCACGAGGGACAGCACGACGAGGCCGAGCGCCAGGGTGATCTCGGTGGCGCTGAGCAGGGCCGGCGGGAACACGAAGTACAGCAGCCCGAGGGCGACGAGCCCGGTGCCGAGCAGCACCGGGGGGCGCACGATGCCGGTGCCGAGCTGGGGCGGGCGCTGGATCGCCTCACCCCGCAGCGGCAGGGAACGCCCGGAGATGACGAGGACGAGGATGATGACGATGAACGGCACCGTCTGGCCCCAACCGTCGGCGTGCTGGCGCGTGCCGATCCAGGCCACCTCGGACTCGAGCATGCCGATCAGCAGCCCACCGGCCATCGTCAGCGGGAAGGACTTGAAGCCGCCGAGCAGGGCGGCGGCGAGGGCCGGCACGATGAGCATCGCCAGGTTCTCCACCTGCAGCGTGCCGATGCTGACGATGAGCACGGCCGACACCACGCTGAGCGCGCAGCCCACCATCCAGTTCACAGTCGCGATGGTGTCCGGGGAGATGCCCAGCGCCGAGCTCGCCCGCCCGTTCTCGGCCACGGCCGAGGTGGCGAGGCCGAAGCGGGTGGAGCGGTACACGACCGTGAGCACGACGGCCAGCACCAGCCCGACGCCGAGGATGGCGAGCCGGTCGGTCCCGATCCGGATGCCCGGCAGCACGGTCGTCGACCCGTCCGGCAGGATCGAGGAGACGATCCGGGCCTTCCCCACGCCGAACAGGTACTGACCCAGGCCGAAGAGGAACGCGAAGACGCCCAGTGTCGCGATGAGCCGCGACACCGGCGGCGCGTCCCGCAGTGGTCGCATGACGAGCTGATGGATCAGCGCGCCGATGGCCAGGCCCACGCCGATGGCGAGCAGCGCCGCCACCGGCGTGGCCATGCCGGCCTCGCGTTGCAGGTAGAAGACGTAGGCGCCCACCATGCCGACCGCGCCCTGGCTGAAGTTCAGAATCCCGGAGCCGCGGTAGATCAGCACGATTCCGAGGGCGGACAGGCCATAGATCGCGCCGGCCCCGAGCCCGAGTACGGCGAACCTGATCACGTCAGTCAGCATGTGTGGGCCCGGTCCTCAGCTCTTCGGCGGAGTGGTGCAGTTCTGGCCGGTGTAGGCGTCGCGGAAGGTGTCGTACACCGGCAGTTCCTTGCCGCCGCTGTACTTCACGATGAAGGCGCAGGAGGTGAAGATCCGCGGGTATCCGCCCACGTTGCCCTTCTGCCACTGGATCGGCGGGGTGAGGCCGATGTCGATGCCGCTCATGGTCGGCAGCGCGTCCCACAGGGCGGTGTTGGTCGGGTCGGGCACCTTCTTGGCCGCCTCGGCGAAGGCGAGGACGGCGGCGTAGGCGTTGAGCCGGAAGCCCCGCGTCTCGCTGATCCCCTGCTTCGACATGGCCGCGACGTAGTTCTTGGTGGCCGTGTTCTCGTACGACGGCGGCAGGTAGCCCAGTGCCTCGTAGAGGCCGTCCGAGGCTGTCCCGAGCGCGTCGGCGACCTTCTCCTTCTGCGTGCCGATGATGCCGATCGCGATGTTCGGCGCGTCCTTCTTGAGCTGCTTGATGAAGGCGGTCGAGTCGGTGCCCGGCAGCACGGTCAGGATGGCGTCGGTGCCGCCCGCGAGGACGGCCTGGACGTAGGGCGCCATGTCCGCGGCGCCGGTCGGCACGGGCACGTCGTTGAGGATCTTCTGACCGGCGGACGTGAGGCCCTGGTTGGCGAAGCCGCTGAACGCCCCGCCGCCGTCGATCTGGATGCGGGCCATGCTGATCTTCTTGAAGCCCTGCGCGGCCAGCGCGTTGGCCAGCGACGCGGTCTGGATCGGCGTGCTGCCGTCGAGGGGGAACTGCGCGATCTCCGTCAGGTCCGTGCCGGAGGTGACGGCACCGATGATCGGGATCTTCGCCTCCCGCAGGATCTTCTCGTGGCCCTTCTGCAGGGTGAGCTCGCCGACCACGGCCGACACCCCGAGGCTCTGGGCCTGGCGGGCGCAGTTGTCCGCGATGTTCGGGTCGTTGCCGGTCTTGCAGACGGTCATCTCGATCGGCCGTCCTTTGATGCCACCGTTCGCGTTCACCTGCGCCAGACCGGCATTCGCGCCGTCGACGAGCTCGGGGGCGGCACCCGAACCGGTCTCGTCGTAGATCAGCATGACCTTCACCGGGTTGCCGGCCGATGAGCCGCCGCCCGGGGCGGCGGCGGGTGACTTGGTCTTGTCGTTGCTGCAGGCGGATAACGCGAGTGGCAGAACAAGCATCGCCGCAGCGAGGCGGGTCCGCAGCGTCCTCATGGATGCCTCCATCAAGGCAAAGGGGATTGGGGGGTGTGAGCTGATACTGACATCAGTTTCAGATAAAGGGAACAGGAGACCGCTCAGGCTTTCGCGGCCGTCTTCACCACAGGCGCGGCCGGCTCGTGGCGGACGTCGTCGGGGGTCAGCTTCCGCGTCCAGGCCGCGAACTCCAGCAGGATGCCGTCGGGGTCGAAGAAGTACAGCGAGCCGACGTAGACGCCGTCGTGCATGCGCCGCGCGATCGTGGACGGGCTGTCGTCATGGAACACGACGTGCCCGACCTCCACGCCCTTGGCCTGGAGCCGCTCGCGGTACTCGTCGAACTTGTCGACCGGAATCTGCAGGGCGACGTGGTTCATCGACGCGACGGCGCTGGCGATGTCACCGACCCCGGGCAGCGCACCGGGATGGGTCACACCGGGCACCTTGTCCGGCGCACCCGGGAACCAGAAGAAGGCCAGGGCGTTGCCGCCGCCGCAGTCGAAGAAGAAGTGCTGCCCCATCCCGTTCGGCAGCTCGACCGTCTTGATCAACGGCAGGCCGAGCACGTTGGTGTAGAAGTCCACCGTGCGGCGCATGTCGCTGCACACCAGCGCGAGGTGGTTGATGCCGCCGATCTCGAATTCTCGCTCGGCCATGATGCGCCCTCCAGGGTTCAGTTGATTGAGCCGATCCCGGCCCGGTCGGCCACCAGTTCCAGGTGCAGTGCCGCACCGCCGGCGAGCTGACCGTTGGTGTGGGCCCGCTTGAGAAAGATGTGCGCGGGGTGCTCCCACGTGAAGCCGATGCCGCCGTACGTCTGGATCGCGCCCTCGGCCGCCGCCAGATAGGCGTCGGCGGCGGCGAGCTTCGCGACCGCGGCGGCCAGCGCCGAGTCCGGGGCGTCGGCATCCAACCGGCGCACCGCGTGGTCGACCGCCGCCACCGCCCCGTCGAGCTGACTCGACACGTCGGCCAGGCGGTGCTTGACCGCCTGGAACGAGCCGATGGGGCGGCCGAACTGCATACGCTGCCGGGCGTGGTCGACGGCGCCCCGCAGCACGGCCCGGGCCCCGCCGATCGAGTCCGCCGCGACCAGCGCGGCGAGCTCCGACCGCAGCCGCTCGGCCTTCCACTCGCCGTCGCGGCCGAGCGGCGTCGTCACCGCCCCGTGGAACTCGACATGCCACAGGACGCGCGACGGGTCGAGCGTGGGCAGCGGGCGCCGGACGACACCGCGGGCATCGGCCGGCACCACGAACAGATCCGGACCCGTCGCGATCACGAAGGTGTCGGCCGCTCCCCCCTCGAGCACGTAGGTACGCCCGCCGTCGGCCGGCACGAGCGCGACCCGATGCCGGCCGCTGACCGCGCCCGCCAGGAGCCGGTCCCGTTCCGGGGACGCGGGCGCGGCACGCAGCGCCCGCAGGCCGAACATGTGGCCCAGCAACGGCGTGGCGGCCGGCACGGCGCCGCACTCCTCGATCGCCACCGCCAGGTCCTCGAGCCCGAGCTCGGCGACACCGAGATCGAACAGCGCATCCCAGTTCCCGCCGGGTGTACAGCGGGCGACCACGGCGGCCACCGAGGAGCGCCACTGGTCGCGCTCGGCGGCGCTGAGCTGACTCATGGCCGGCTCATGACCGCAGCGCGGCGGCGGCCTGGCTGTCGAGGTACTCGTCGATGCGCGAGATCCGCCCGCCGGTCACCGTCACCACCAGGCACGCGGGGATCTCGAGCTCGGTGCCGTTGGGCGCGGTCCCCCGCAGCACGTGCTGCTCCACGTAGCCGGTCGGCGTCGCGTGGCGCACCACGTCCTCGTAGCGCTTGTCGCCGACCTTGCGGTGCAGCCAGTTCAGCACCTTGAGGTTCTCGTCGACGCGCTGCTCGTGCTGATCGTCGTTGTGCCAGACCACCACGTCGGGCGTGTAGATCTCGTCGCGCAGGGCGTCGAGGTCGTTGGCGTCGATCGCCGAGGCCAGCCGCTCGGCCAGCGCGAGCGAGACATCCGCCGGGCTGGTTCGGTAGTCGCTCGTCGTCATCGAAACTCCTTTTCCGTCAGTTGTCGCAGTGCGTGGTCAGCGCACGATCTCCGACCACGGCGCCTGGTCCCGGTAGTCGCCGCGCAGCAGTCGCTTGGCGACCACCATCCGGTGCACCTCGTCCGGGCCGTCGTAGATGCGCGCGTAGCGGGCGTCGCGGTACATGCGCTCGAGCGGCGTGTCCTCGGTGACGCCCAGCGCGCCGTGCACCTGCAGCGCGCGGTCGACGACGTCGTGCAGCATCTGCGCGCCGAAGAACTTGATCAGGGAGATCTCGATCCGGGCGTCCTGACCGGCGTCGATCTTCCGCGCCGCGTCCAAGGTCATCAGCCGGGCCGCCTGGATGTGCGCGGCCGACTCGGCGATGTAGCGCTGGACCTCGCCCTTCTCCGACAGCAGCGAGCCGTGCGCGAAGCGGGTCTTGACGCGGTCACACATCAACTCGAAGGCGCGCTGGGCCTGCCCGAGCCAGCGCATGCTGTGGGTGATCCGGCCCGGCCCGAGCCGCGCCTGGGCCACGGCGAAGCCGCCGCCCCGGGGCCCCAGCAGGTTCTCGGCCGGCACCCGCACGTTGTCGTAGCGGACCTCGCAGTGGTTGCCGCCGTAGTGGCCCATGGTCCGCACGACCCGCTCGATGTTGTAGCCGGGCGTGTCGGTGGGCACGAGGATCATCGAGAACTGCTGGTGCTTGGGCGCGTCCGGGTCCGTCTTGGCGAAGAGGGTGGTGTACATGGCGCGGTTGGCGCCGGAGGTGAACCACTTGTGCCCGTTGATCACCCACTCGTCGCCGTCGAGCACCGCAGTGGTCTGGATCAGCGTCGGGTCGGAGCCGGCGACCTCGGGCTCGGTCATGCCGATCGTCGGTCCGGTCACGCCCTCGAACAGCAACGGGATCCACTGCTTCCGCTGGGCCTCGGTGCCGAACTCCAGCAGCATCAGACAGTCCTGAAAGGACAGTGTGCCGAGGGCTTCTGTTCCCCAGTACGAACGCCCGACGATCTCGTTGACCATGACGTAGTCCATGAACGGCAGGCCGCCGCCGCCGATCGCAGCCGGGTGCCCGAGCGCCCAGACGCCCCGCTGCTTGGCCAGGCTCTTCAGCTCGGCCATCGCCTCGGCACTGCTCGCGTCGTTGCGATCCAGGACCGGTTCCCGCGGGATCAGCTCCTCGTCGACGAACCGCCGCACGTCGTGGCGCTGCTGGGCGAAGTCTCGGCTCGGCACGGACGCCACCTCCGAATTAGCTAATTCTAACATCAGTTTTAGTTTTACATCGACGCTGCCGCGCTGGTCAATGGCCGTAACGGTCAGCGCGGGATCTGCGCCCAGGGCGTGTCTCGGGGCAGGCCGGGCTCCTTGGGAAGCCGCAGCAGGCGCTCCCCGATGATCGTGCGCATGACGTCCGACGTTCCGCCGGCGATCGTGTAGGCCTGCGACTGCAGCCAGGTCCACACCGGGTCGTCCGGGGCCGGCCCGCCGGCCCGCACGGCGTCGGCGTCATAGACGAGCCCGGCCGGGCCGAGCAGTTCCATCGTGAAGCGGGCGATGCGCTGCTCCAGCAGGGCCCGGCGCAGCTTGAGACCGGACGCGCCCGGCCCGGGCCCGCCTTCGGCCCGCGTCCGCTGATCCCGCAGCGCGGACAGGCGCAGCACCTCGGCCTCGACCCACAGCCGGGTCAGCTCGACCCGCCGGTCCGGGTCGGACCCGGTCCGGCGCCAGGTGTCGACCGCCAGGGCGATGGCCCCCGACCCGCGCTCCCCGACCGACCCGCCGATCGCGGCCCGCTCGCTCGCGAGCATGGTGGTGGCGACCGCCCATCCGCCCCCGACGTCGCCGAGCCGTGCGTCGTCGCCCAGCCGCACCCCGTCCAGGAAGACCTCGTTGAAGTGCGCACCCCCGGTCAGGTCGCGCAACGGCCGCACCTGCACGCCCGCGGCCCGCATGTCGATCAGGAACGCGGTCAGCCCGGCGTGCTTCGGGGCGCCGGGGTCGGTGCGGGTCAGGGCCAGCCCGAAGCGGGCGGTGTGCGCCAGCGAGGTCCACGTCTTCTGCCCGTCGACGACCCACCCGGCGCCGTGCCGGTCGTCGCGTACGGCCCGCGTGGCCAGCCCGGCGATGTCCGACCCGGCGCCGGGCTCGGAGAACAGCTGGCACCAGATGTGCTCGGCCGTGAAGATCGGCCGGAGCAGCGCCCGCTGGGCCGGCGTGCCGTGGGCCATCAGCGCCGGCGCGACCATGCCGATGCCCATGGGGTTGCGCTCCCAGGACTCCAGCCGTCCGGCCGCCGCGAGCAGCGCGTCCACCTCGGCCTGACGGTCCGGGCCGAGGCCGAGCCCACCGCCCCCGGCGGGGTGGTGGACCCAGGCCAGTCCGGCGTCGAACTGGGCCCCCAGCGCCGCGGCCCGGTCGGCGCCGTCGGTGTCGCGAATGAAGCCGGCGACGCGCCGCCGGAGTTCGTCCTCGTTCACCGGATCAGTGACTCCCGTCCGGCCCAGTACCGGTCCTTCAGCTTGCGCTTGTAGAGCTTGCCGGTGGGCAGCCGGGGCAGCTCGGTCACGAAGTCCACGGAGCGGGGGCACTTGTAGTGGGCGATCGACGCCCGGCAGAAGGCGATCAGCTCCGCGGCGGTCGCCGGCCCGGCATCCACACCGGGGGCGAGCTGCACGACCGCCTTGACCACCTCCCCCAGATCGTCGTCGGGGACGCCGATCACCGCGGCGTCGTACACCTTCTCGTGGGTGATCAGGAGGTTCTCCGTCTCCTGCGGGTAGATGTTGACCCCACCCGAGATGATCATGAAGCTCTCCCGGTCGGTGAGGTACAGGTACGCCTCGTCGTCCAGGTAGCCGATGTCGCCGACCGAGCTGGCGCCGAGCTCGACGTCGCGCGTCGCCGCCGTCTTGCCGGGGTCGTTGAAGTACTGGAAGCCGGCCGGCCCCCGGAACCACACCGTGCCGGTCACGCCGGGCGGGCACAGGCTCCCGTCCTCGGCCCGGATGAGCAGTTCGCCACTCGCGGCCCGGCCGACGGTGCCCGGGTGGTCGAGCCACTCCCTCGAGGTGCAGAACGTGTAGCCGATCCCCTCGCTGGCGGCGTAGAACTCCAGGATGATCGGGCCCCACCAGTCGATCATCTGGCGCTTCACCTGGGGTGGGCACGGGGCCGACGCGAGGATGACCGTGCGCAGCGACGAGACGTCGGCGCGGCGGCGGCGCTCCTCCGGCAGCTTCAGCAGGCGGGAGAACATCGTCGGGACCAGCTGCGAGTGCGTGACGCGGTGGGCGGCGACGAGGTCCAGGTACCGCTCCGCGTCGAACGACTCCATGACGACCGCGGTCCCACCCGCCCGCAGCGTCATGGACACGCTGCCCTGCGGGGCCGAGTGATACAGCGGAGCCGGCGACAGGTAGACGCTGGACCCGTCGAGCCCCCACCGCTGGCTCTGGATGCGTGACCCGAGAGGCTCCTCGGACGGGTGCGCGACCGCGAGCGCGTGGTAGATGCCCTTCGGGCGCCCAGTGGTGCCGGACGAGTAGAGCATGGCCATGCCCAGCTGTTCGTCGGGAATCGGATCCGGCGGCAGGCCGGCGACGGCCCCGTCGTAGGACTCGAACGGCGCCGGCGGGTCGGCGCAGTCGGCCATCAGCCACCGTTCGACGCGGGGACACCGCCCCGGCAGCTGCCGGGCGAGGTCGAGCTTGGCGGCCGACGTGACCACGATCCGAGCGGAGCTGTCGTTGATGATGTACGCGGCCTCGTCCGGGGACAGATAGTGGTTGATGCAGGTGTAATACAGGCCGCTGCGTTCGGCGGCCGCCTCGCTCTCCAGCAGGCGCGGGTTGTTCTCCATGAGCATCGCCACGTGGTCGCCGAAGCGCAGGCCGCTGCGCCGGAAGAGATGCGCCAACCGGTTCGCCTCCGCCTCGTACTCACCGTAGGTGATCCGCGTGCCGGCCTCCGCCATGATGATCGCCACCCGGTCCGGACGGTCCTGCGCGATGTGTGCGGCGTACATCATCGGAGTGTGCCGCAGTCGTCGATTGTGTGCAATAGTGCAGACGAGCACCGCCGAAACGCCAGTTCTACGTGCTCCTGCCATCAGATTGTGCACATTCAGGGGAGCAATCGTGACGAAGCACGGTTCTTCAGGTCCGTTGTCGGGCGTCCGGGTCCTCGAGCTCGGCAGCTTCATCGCGGGACCGTTCGCGGGTCAGCTGCTGGCCGACTACGGCGCCGAGGTGATCAAGATCGAGCCGCCCACCGGGGGTGACCCGATGCGCCGATGGGGTGTCGTGCAGGACGGCCAGAGCCTCTGGTGGCCGGCCATCGCCCGGAACAAGAAGTCGGTCGCGCTGGATCTGCGCGACCCGGACGGCCAGGCCGTGCTGCGAGCCCTCGCCGCGCGCTGCGACGTCGTCCTGGAGAACTTCCGGCCAGGCACCCTCGACGCCTGGGGCCTGGGCTACCAGACCCTCGCCGACATCAATCCCGGCATCATCGTCGTGCACGTCTCCGGACTGGGGCAGACCGGCCCGCGGTCGCGCGAGGCGGGCTTCGGCAGCATCGGCGAGGCCATGGGTGGCATCCGGTTCACGACCGGTGACGCCGGGTCGCGCCCGGCCCGGACCGGCATCAGCCTCGGCGACTCCCTGGCCGCGCTGTTCGCCGTGGTGGGAACTTCCACAGCGCTGGTCGAGCGCGCGGCGAGCGGCCGCGGCCAGGAGGTCGACGTCGCCATCTACGAGGCGGTCGCGGCGCTCATGGAGTCCACGATGGTCGACTACGAGCGGGCCGGCATCCTGCGCACGCGAACCGGCAGTGTCCTGCCGGGTGTCGCACCGTCCAATGTGTACCGCACCGCCGACGGGGCCGACATCGCGATCGCGGGCAACGCCGACGCGGTCTACCGCCGGCTCTGCGACGCCATGGGCCGCCCGGAGCTGGCGACCGACCCGCGCTTCGACGACCACGAGGCCCGCGGCCGCAACTCGGCCGTGCTCGACGAGGAGATCGAACGCTGGACCACCTCGCTCCCCGTACCGGACCTGCTGCGGATACTCGCGGACAACGGCGTGCCGGCGGGAAAGATCTACACCGCCGCCGACATGGTCACCGACGCGCACTACGCCGCCCGGCAGATGGTGCTGCGGCCGGAGACCGCCGGCGGCACCGCGGGGCCGATGGCCGGCATCGTCCCGAAGTTCAGCCGCACGCCGGGCGAGGTGTCCGCGGTGGGGCCGCGCCTGGGCGAGCACACCCGCGCCGTGCTCGATGAACTGGCCGGGGTGGACGACAAGACGTGGGACGACCTCCTGCAGCGCGGGATCGTGGCGCAGTGAGCCCGCGCCGGACGGCCGTCGTCACCGGGGCCGGGCGCGGCCTGGGCCGGGCCTACGCGTTGGCCCTGGCCGCCGCCGGGCACGCCGTCATCGTGAACGACCTCGGTGCCGACGACGGACCCGCCGGAGCGGTCGTCGCCGAGATCGAGTCCGCGGGCGGCACCGCCGTCCTGAGCCGGCACGACGTGACGGACTTCGCCGCCACCAGCGAACTCGTCGGGCTCGCCGTCGACACGTTCGGCGGTCTCGACGTGGTGGTCGCCAACGCCGGCATCCTGCGCGACCGGACCCTGGCGTCGATGACCGAGGCCGAATGGGACGACGTCATCGCGGTACACCTCAAGGGCACCTTCACCGTCGCCCATCACGCCGCCGCCCACTGGCGGGCAAGGGCCAAGGCGGGCGCGGACGTCGACGGCCGGCTGATCACCACGACCTCCGCCTCCGGCCTGTTCGGCAACATCGGACAGTCGAACTACGCGGCAGCCAAGGCCGGCATCGCCGCGTTCACGCTCGTGGCGGCCCAGGAGCTGCGGCCGTACGGCGTGAGCGCCAACTGCGTGGCCCCGAGCGCCCTCACCCGCCTGACCGAGGCGCCGCTGCGCCGCTACGAGGGCGAGATCACCGACCGCCGGCGCGCGGAGCTCGACCCGAACTGGGTGGCGCGCGTCGTCGCCTGGCTCTGCCGGCCGGACACGCGCGACATTACCGGCCGCGTCTTCGACGTCCGCGGCCCGCAGGTCGGCATCGCCTCGGGCTGGCACCTCGAGCCGACCTTCACCCAGCCCGACGACCTCGACGAGCTCGACCGGGCCCTGCGGTCGGCCATCGCGGCCGCCCCGCCCGCCGCGGACATGGAAGGACAGCGTCATGACTGACGGACCATTGCGCGGTGTACGGGTCCTGGAGCTGCTCGGGATCGGACCCGAGCCCTTCGCGGGCATGCTGCTGGCCGACCTGGGCGCCGACGTGCTCGCGCTGCGCCGCCCCGGCCAGGTGCCCGGCGGCGGCGGGCTGGAGCGGGGCCGGCCCGTGGCCGGCGTCAACCTGAAGGACGCCGGGACCGCGGACGTCGTGCGCGGACTGCTGCCCTCCGTGGATGTGCTCCTGGAGGGATACCGCCCGGGCGTCGCCGAGCGGCTCGGGCTCGGCCCGGAGGACTGCCACGCCATCAATCCGCGTCTCGTCTACGGCCGGATGACCGGATGGGGGCAGACCGGACCGCTGGCCGACACGGCCGGGCACGACATCAACTACATCGCCGTCACCGGGGCCCTGCACGCCGCCGCGCGGGCCGGCCAGCCGCCGACGCCTCCGGCCAACCTCCTCGGCGACTTCGGTGGCGGCGGCATGTACCTCGTCACGGCGGTGCTGGCCGCGCTCGTCGAACGCGCGCGCACCGGCACCGGACGGGTGCTGGACGTGGCGATCACCGACGGCACCACCTACCTCGCGTCGATGCTGTACGGCATGCACCGCGACGGGCAGTGGCGGGACGAGGCCGGCACGAACCTGCTCGACACCGGCGCGCCCTACTACGACGTGTACGCCTGTGCCGACGGCCGCCACGTCGCGATCGGCGCCCTCGAACCCCAGTTCTTCGCGGCGCTGGCCGACCTGCTCGGGCTCGGCCCGCAGCTGCGCGAGGATCGCGACGATCCGGCCCGCTGGCCCGCGCTGCGCGCGGCGATCGCCGCGGCGGTGCTCACCCGGACCCGCGACGAGTGGGCCGCCCTCGCCGCCGGCACCGATGCCTGCCTTACGCCGGTGCTGACCCTCAGCGAGGCACCGCGGCACGGCCAGGCGGTGGCCCGCGCGGCCTTCGCCGACGGGATGCCCCGGCTTCCCCTCGGCCGCGCGGCGGCGACGGCGTCGGCCGCAGACGTCGTGCGGGCCTGGGGTGCGCCACCCGAACTGGCCGCCACGGTCACGCAGTGGCCGTCGACTCCAACTCGCTGACAAGGGGATCCACATGCATGACGCGGTGATCGTCGACATCGTCCGCTCCGCGTCGGGCCGCGGCAAGCCCGGCGGCGCGCTGTCCGGACTCCACCCCGTGGACCTGCTCGCCACCGTGCTGCGCGCGCTCGTCACGCGCACCGGAATCGAGCCCGCGCTGATCGACGACGTCATCACCGGCTGCGTCGGCCAGGCCGCCGAGCAGGCGGCCAACATCGGGCGCAACGCCGTGCTGGCGGCGGGCTGGCCGCTCACCGTCCCGGGCACGACCGTCGACCGGGCCTGCGGCTCGGGGCAGCAGGCGATGCACTTCGCCGCCCAGGGCGTGATGGCCGGGGCGTACGACATCGTCGTGGCGTGCGGGGTCGAGTCGATGAGCCGGGTCCCGATGGGCACCGCGATGGTCGGGGGCGCCGATCCGTTCGGCCCGGGGGTGGCCGCGCGGCTGGCCGGGAACGGCCTCGTGTCGCAGGGCATCGCGGCCGAGCTGGTGACCGCCCGCTGGGGCCTCACCCGCGCGCAGCTGGACACCTACGCCGCCCGTTCGCACGCGCTGGCCGCGAGGGCCGCCGCCGGGGCCTTCGCCAACGAGATCGTCCCGGTCGACGTGCCGGGCCGCGACGCTCCGCTGACGCAGGACGAGACCATCCGCCCGGCGACCTCGCCGGACGGCCTGGCCGGGCTCAGGCCCGCCTTCTACGACGCCGCCTCCGGCGAACGGTTCCCGCAGATCGGCTGGCACATCACCGCCGGCAACTCCTCGCCGCTGACCGACGGGGCGGCCGCAGCACTGATCATGAGCGCGGCGCGGGCGGCCGAGCTCGGGCTGCGGCCCCGGGCGCGGTTCCACGCCTTCGCCCTGGCCGGCGACGATCCGGTCATGATGCTGACCGCGCCGATCCCGGCGACCCGCAAGGTGCTGGCCAAGGCCGGCCTGACCATCGATGACGTCGACGCCTACGAGGTGAACGAGGCGTTCGCGCCGGTCCCGCTCGCCTGGGCGGCCGATCTCGGGGCGGACCCGGAGCGGCTCAACCCGCGCGGCGGCGCGATCGCGCTCGGCCATCCCCTCGGCGGCTCCGGGGTGCGGCTCATGGCGACCCTGGTGAACCACCTCGAACAGACCGGCGGCCGATACGGACTGCAGACCATGTGCGAGGCCGGCGGCCAGGCCAACGCCACCATCGTGGAACGGCTCTAGAACGGCTCTAGAACGGCACTTCGAACACCGCGGTGCCGGCGAGGTGGACCTCGCCGGTCTGCCGGGTCGCCTGGACCGCGACCGTGCAGACGGTGTGCGTCGCGGTCTCCTCGACGGCGGTGACCTCACCGGTGTAGGTGATGATGTCGCCCGGCCACGCGATGGCGCGGAACTGCACCTCGAACCGACGGACGTTGTCGGGGCCGAGGCGGTCCGCGACGAACGCGGCCAGGACACCGGCCTGCCGCATCCCGACGGCGAACACCGACGGGAACCCGGCGGCACGCGCGAACTCGGCGTCGTGATGGATCGGGTTCATGTCACCGGACGCGCCCTGGTAGCGCACGAAGTCGGTGACGGTGAGCGGGCCCTGCACCAGCGGCGCCCCCAGAGGGCCCACCGCCGGGCGCGACGCCGTCATTCGGCCGGCGCCGATGCCGTCGGGGCCTGCTCCGTCACGACGAGCGTGGCCCGGGCCTCGGCGACCAGCCGTCCGTCGGCGTCGCGGAACTCGGTGACGATGTCGGCGAACTCGAGCATGCCGCCGCGCCGGCCCTGCTTGGAATAGACGCGATCGATGCGCTGGCGGCCGTGCAGCACGGTGCCCGCCCGTGGCGGCGGCCCGTGGAACACGTACTGCTGGCCGCCGTGGAGGACCCGCGACAGATCCGGCGGCTCGTCACCCCACGGTGAACTGGCGTCCGTGGTCCAGAAGGCGCTCGACGCCAGGAAGGTGGGCGGGGAGATCGGGTCGTCGCCGCAGTACAGCGGATGCTCCGAGCCGACGGCCGCGGCGAACTCGCGGATCTTGCCCCGCTCGACCGTCATCGTGAACTCGGCACCCGACCGGCCCTCGAACTTCGACATCTGACCCATGTGTACATCGCCTCTTCCCACACGGTTGAGCCATGCAGCCGTGCTCGATTGTACACAATTCATCGGCCGTGCAGCACCTCGTCGTGCCTACGGAAACCGCCCGGCGCGCAGCAGCTGGCCGGGCAGCGGCCGGCCGAGCACCTCGGTGATCCAGGCCGAGACGGACAGCAGCGCGTCGAGGTCGACGCCGGTGCTCACGCCCTGGCCTTCGAGCAGGTAGACGAGGTCTTCGGTGGCGATGTTGCCGGTCGCGTTCGGCGCGAACGGGCAGCCGCCGATACCCGCGACGGAGCTGTCGAGCACCGACGCCCCCGCCTCCAGTCCCGCGATCGCGTTGGCATACCCGGTGTTCCGGGTGTTGTGCAGGTGCAGCCCGAGGGGGATCCCGAGCCCGGCCGCGCCGGTGAGCAGGCGGGTGACCTGCCGCGGCACCCCGACACCGATCGTGTCGGCGAAGATGAGCTCGTCCGCGCCGGTCGCCGCGGCCCGCTCCGCGATGGCCAGCACCCGTCCCGGGTCGACCACTCCTTCGAAGGGGCAGCCGAACGACGCGGCCAGCGTGATGCTGGCCCTTCGGCCGTCGGCGTGCGCCGCGGCCACGATCGCGGCGGCCTCGGCGAGCGACCGCTCAACGGCACGTCCCTGGTTGCGCTGGTTGAACGTCTCGGTCACGCAGAAGGCCATCCGGGCCTCCACGCACCGCGTCGCCGCCAGCCGTGTGTATCCGCGCTCGTTGAGCACCAGAGCGACATGGTCGACGCCGTCCACCGGCCGCACCGCAGCGCAGACCTCCTCCGCGCCGCTCATCTGCGGTACCCGGGCGGGATTGACGAAGCTGACCACCTCGACGCTCGTCAGCCCGGTGGCCGACAGCCGGTCGACGAACTCCGCGCGCACCCGGGGGCTCAGATGGTCCGGCTCGTTCTGCAGGCCGTCACGTGGGCCCACCTCGCAGATTCTGACGGTCACGGGCTCCCCCTGGTTTCGTGCTGGCGGGCATCCGCACGACACCCTCTTGACCACCAACGGCCGCCAACCTACCGTCCATTCGCTGGTTTGTACACAATCTAGGCCGGCACGGCATGCCGGCACAAGAATCGTCCGGCGTCGGTCCTGTCAGGGGCCGGTCTTGTCGGGGCGCCAGTCCGTCCACCACAGGTCGGCGATCCGGGCCGCCAGCCGCGGCGGGATCTCCTCGTAGTCCTTCTCCCCGCTGCGGGCGTTCCTGATGAAGGCCGACGTGCGTTCCCAGTGCATGCTGCGGACCAGCACCTGGTCGTGGCGGTGGCCCTGCTCGTCGAGCCACTGCCGCAGCAGGCCCATCGGGTCGTCCGCCGGGTACCTGGGACGGTCGACGCTGGCGAAGTACGTAGCCGCCCGCCGGCCTGTGGCAGACGACGGCGGTGCCGCCGACATCGCCAGCTTCGCGGCGGCGTCGGCCACCTCCGGCGGTACCGAATCCGGCGCCTGAAATCCCGCGAACTCGATGTGCCGGACCATGTCGTCGTCGGGCGCGCTGCCCCGGGACCGCAGGTAGTACGCGGACGCGTCCTGCCACACCCACACCCCGTCGGTCCGGTAGCTCAGCGGCACCGCGCGGCCCGCGCCCGGGTCCAGCGGATCGGCCTCGAGGCCCGAAACCCGCAGGACCACCGGCGCCGACTCCAGGTAGCCGGCCAACGCCTCCCGCTCGGCCGGGTCCAGCACGCGACGGCGGTCGGCCGAGAAGTACGGCACGCCGTCGTCGTCGACCGCGTCGAACACCGCGGCCACGAGCGGCGGGGCGGCCCGTTCATCCGGCACGCCGGTCACCGCTGGGCCTTCCTGTCGTTGTCGACCCAGCGCCCGCTCATGCCGACAGCCTATGGACAACCGCCGCTGCGCACCGCCCCGCCGCGGGCCGCGCTGTTCGTCCCCCGCGGGCGGGAGCGGGGTACGGTGCTTCGGTGAGCGGATCGACGGCGGTGCCGGACCCGGCCCAGCGAACGCGGGCGATGCTGGTGCTCGCCGAGCCCGACCTCGGCGCCAGCGCGTTCCGGCTCGACGCGGCGCAGCGTGCGCTCGACGCGGGCTGGGCGGGCACGATCGCCGAGCTGCTCGCCGTGCTGCGCGGCATCGATGAGCCGGGACGCGACGAGGTGGTGACCGACCACGCCGAGGCGCTTCGGGAGCAGCCGCACTACGGCTACCTCCTCGCCGTGGAGCGTGCGCTCGCCGAGCACGGGGTGCGGGTCATCGCCCGTACCGTCGAGACAGCCCACTCCCTGCAGGGTCAGCTCACCGTCGACCTGGCCGCCTCGGTGCCCGCGTTCCCCGACAGCCGCCGGTTCGACGTCGTCTGGGACGGCACCGGCGGCTGGTCGTTCCGCCTCGACCGCCGCACCGTCTCCTACTCCGACGGGCGGCGCGGCCGGTCCGTGTACTGGCAGCAGGGCCTCCTCCCCGAACCGGCCGCGGTCGCCGGCTGGATCGCCCGGGCGCTCGCCGGCGACCTGTCACTGCCGGCGCGACAGGGGTGGCACCTGGACTCCGGCGAGCTCATGACGGCGCTCCGGGCGCACGACTCCCCCACACTCGCCGACCCGGCGGTGCCGACCCGCACGTCGCTGGTACGGCCCGGCAGCCTCGACCAGATCCTGCAGCGCGGCTTCGACCGCACCCTGCCACCCCCGCCACGGGCCGGCGACGACGTCTACGTGCCGTCACGGTTCTGGCGCGACCTCGCCCCCGGCGCCGAGCTCCACGGCGGCCTCACCCAGATCGTCGAGGTCCGGGAGCGCCCCGGCGAGCTGGACTGGTACGAGGTGACCATCACCGTCGGCGAGTGGGAGGAGAACTTCGACTGGGACTGGCTCGCGGGGAAGCAGGCCGAGTTCCGCCAGCAGTACGGCGACGCCCGCGCCACCCTGGAGGGGTGGTAGCTCGGCTCACGGCTGGATCGCGGAAAGAATGGCAGTAACGATTCTGGAGGAGTGCTGATGCGGCGGTTCGAGGGCAAGGTCGCGCTCGTCACGGCGGCGGCACAGGGCATCGGGCGGGCCGTCGTCCGGCGGATCGCCGCCGAGGGCGGTGCGGTGGTCATCACCGACCTGCAGGAGGACGCGGTCGCAGCACTGGCCGAGGAGATCGGCGCGGAGCACGCGCTCGGCGTCAAGGTCGACGTCACCTCACGCCCCGACGTCGACGCCGCGGTCGCCGCGACGGTCGAGCGGTTCGGCCGGCTCGACCTGGTGGTGAACAACGCGGGCGGCTGCATCGTCACCACGATGCCCGAGGACACCTCGGCCGAGGACTGGCACCGCCAGCTCGACTTCACCCTCGTCGGCGCCGCCCGCTGCATCCAGGCGGCCATCCCACACCTGGTGAAGACCCGCGGCAACGTCGTCACGATCAGCTCGGTCAACGCCATCGCGGCCTTCGGCAACGTGGAGTACGCCGCAGCCAAGGCCGGCCAGATCGCGATGTCGCAGAACTACGCCGCCCGGTACGGCCCGCTCGGCGTGCGCTTCAACGTCGTCGCCCCCGGCACCATCCGGACACCGAACTGGGACGACCAGCCGGGCGCGCTGGACCAACTCAGAGCGATGTACCCGCTCGGCCGCGTCGGCGAACCGGAGGACGTCGCCGCGGCGGTCGCATTCCTCGGCTCCGACGACGCCGCCTGGATCACCGGCCACACCCTCCCCGTTGAGGGCGGCGTACTGACCGGCCCCAACCCGATCGACCTGAGCCCACCCGACACCCTCCACCAACGCCTTTAGCAACCGCGAAACCTCAAGGCCTAGACGCGCTTACGTTGATCTTGACGGTTCGGCGGCGCGGTGGTGCTGGCGGCTGACTGCGGGGTTCTACTGTGGCTGGGTGATACGCACAGTGAGAAGGCGATGGCCGCCACGCTGCTGCCCACACTGTCGTCGGACTGGTTGCTGATGGCCGACCGGTGCTTCTACAGTTTCGAGGCGTTCAGCGCGGCAGCGCTTACTGGCGCGGCGTTGTGTTGGCGGGCGCCGACCCAGCTGCGTCTGCCGGTGCTGGAAGTTCTGTCCGATGGCACCTATCTGTCCGTGCTGATCGACCCGCAGATCCGGGGTCAGCACCGTGCGCGGCTGCTCGCGGAGGCAAAAAGCGGCGCCAAGCCGGATCCCGCTGCCGCGCATGTGGTCCGCATCATCGAGTACGACATCCCGAATCGCGACAGCAGCGAATTGATCGTTCTGATCACCAATATTCACGACCCGGCCGATGTCACCGCGGCCGAGCTGGCCGGCAGCTACCAGCAACGCTGGGAAGCCGAGGCACCCAACGGCCAGCTCAAGATGTTTCCGCGCGGTCCCGGCAGGGTGCTGCGCTCACGCAGCCCGGACCTGGTTCATCAAGAGGTCTGGGCCTACCTGCTGGTCCAGCACGCGATCAGCGCCCTGATCTGCCAGGCTGCCAGCGGCGCCGACATCGACCCGGATCGAGTCAGCGTCATCAAAGCGGCGCGCGCCGCCCTGAGCCGGCCCTCGTCCAGTTCTACCCACTACAGCCAGGATCTTGCCCGCTCATGTGGTCATGATGCCGCAGGAGCCTGAGCTCAACATCCGCGAGGCTTCATTGCGATGAGGTCATTCGTGCTGTGTCACGTTGATGACCGTGCCGCTCGGGTCTCGGACGAAGAAGCGGCGCAGACCCCACTCCTCGTCCGTGAGGGGGTAGACGATCTCGGCTCCGGCCTCGACAGCGCGGCTGAACACGGCGTCGACGTCGTCGACCTCGATGGAGATGTCGGGGTGCACGCCGGCCTTGACGTCCAAGCTCATGACGCTGAGTTGCACCTCACGACGGTCCGTCCCGAAGAACAGGATCCAGTCCAGACCGGCCTGCTCCTGCAGCCCGACCACCGTCGTGTAGAAGGCCCGACTCTCATCGAAGCGATCGGATCGGATGTTGGGCTTGATCCGCTTGACAGCCATGCCCCGAGTCTATGGCGTGACGAATGAGCAGGCACCGGCATGTCAGCGCCCAGGAAGGCTTGGCCCGGGTCCGGAGTCGCCGCCGGTTGGGCCCTTCCAGCGGTACAGGTGTTCGGGGCGACCGGTCGCGCCGTAGCGCAGGCTCATCAATGCCAGACCGTCCTGCTCGAGAGCGGCTAGGTAGCGTTGCGTGGTGGCTCGCGCGATGCCGAGTTCGGCTGCGATCTCCGCGGCGGTTCGTGCCGTGTGGGGCAGCACCTGGAGGCGTTCCGCGACGAGCCGGGCGGTGACGCTTGAGTGTCCCTTCGGCGTGACCGTGCGGTCGCCGGAGTGCAGGTGGCGTCGGCAGCGGTCAATGTCTTCCTGGTTGAACGTGCCGCCGGACGACATGGCGAGCGCTGTTCGGTAGCGGCTGTACGCGGTGAGGCGGTCGACCAGCTGTTCGGCCGTGAACGGCTTGAGGAGGTAGTTCAGTGCGCCGTGTGCGAACGCTTTGCGGACGGCGGCCGCATCGGACATCGCCGTCAGCATGATGGTGTCGACGTCGGTCTCGGCCAGCACCGTGAGGCCCGAGTCGTCGGGCAGGTAGGTGTCGAGCAGCATCAGGTCAGGTTGCTCATGGGCGAGCATCCGGCGGGCGTCGGCCGCCGTCAGGGCCGTTCCGACGACCCGGAATCCGGGCACCCGGTCGGTGTAGCTCACGTGGACCTTAGCGACCCGGAAGTCGTCCTCCACCACCAGGACTCGGATCATCAGTCGACCTCCGCTGTTCGGTCAGCGGGTGTGCGACGGGACCACATCTCCGGCTGAACCAGCCACGCCTCGCCGCTGAGTTCGTGAACCGCGCGTCGGCTGCAGCGGGCCCAGATTAGGTTTGCACGTCGCGTCGTGTCAATCGCGTCGCTCGTCATGCAGGCACGACGAGCGACGCAGGGACCGGACCCCGGGCCATCTGCCATCCGTGAACCGCCGCGAGCAAAACGCGCGAAACCTCCAGAACGTCAATTGCCTTCGCAACAACGGCAAGGCTGGAAGCCAGCTGGCCGGCTCCATACCCTCCTCCGCAACACCCGGTGAAACACCCCTGTAATCGCCGGGCAACACAAGGAGGAGACGTGACCCAACCCGTGATCGAGTTGAGGGAGGCAACCAAGCGCTTCCGCGGCTCGACCGGAATCATGACAGCGGTTCAGAACCTCACCATGACCATTCGCCCCGGCGAATTCGTGGCGGTGGTCGGCCCGACCGGCTGCGGCAAATCCACCACGCTGTCATTGGTTTCGGGCCTCGAACCGGCATCTTCCGGTGAGGTTCTGGTGGGCGGCAAGCCGGTGCAAGGAATCCCGGCGGGCATCGGCTACATGTTCCAGCAGGACGCGATCATGCCGTGGAAGAACGTGCTGGACAACGTCGCCGCCGGACCGCGTTTCCGTGGCGTGCGCAAGGCTGACGCGCGTGCCGTCGCGACGACCTGGGTCGAGCGGGTCGGCCTCGCCGGCTTCGAGTCCTACTACCCCCATCAGCTTTCCGGTGGCATGCGCAAGCGGGTAGCGCTCGCGCAGACGCTCGTCAACGAACCGAAGATCATTCTGATGGACGAGCCGTTCAGCGCGCTGGACGTACAGACGCGCAGCCTGATGCAGGACGAGCTGCTGCGACTGTGGGCCGGCACCGGCGCGGCCGTGATCTTCGTGACGCACGACCTCGAGGAGGCGATCGCACTCGCCGACCGGGTCGTCGTGCTGACCGCCGTCCCGGCGACCATCAAGGCCGACTTCGTGATCGATCTTCCTCGACCCCGTGACGTCGAGGAGATCCGTCTCACCACGGCGTTCCTCGACATCTACCGCGAGATCTGGGACTGCCTGCGCGAAGAGGTCGCCCGAGCGAGAAGGGGAGCGACGCTCAATGCTGCCTGACACCGACGTACCGCGGCACCCGACGCGGGCACCGTCCGCAGACGCCGAACGCGCGGCGGTCGCGGCCGCGCGCAGATCACGGCACCGCCATCTCGCACTGGTCTGGGGCGTCCGGCTCCTGCTGGTCACGGTCGGCCTGTCGGCGTGGGAACTCGCCGCGCGCTACTGGGTCGACTTCGACGGGCGGACCCACTTCAGCAAGCCGCTGGACTGGAAGGACCACGCCCAACGCTGGGGCATCGACCAGTTCTTCTACTCCCAGCCCTCGCAGATCTGGCAACGCCTGCACGACTGGTTCACCGTCGGGCCGAGCAGCGGCCCGATCTGGGAGCACATCGGCGTCACCCTCTGGGAGGCGACGTCGGGCTTCGTCATCGGGTCGATCGCCGGCGTCGTGCTCGGCATCCTGCTCGGCCGGGCCCGCTTCGCCGCGGAGGTGCTCGCCCCGTTCATCAAGGCCGCCAACGCCATTCCGCGGATCGTGCTCGCGTCACTGTTCGTCATCTGGTTCGGCCTCGGCCTGTCCTCCAAGATCGCCACCGCCGTCGTCCTCGTCTTCTTCGCGGTCTTCTTCAACGCGTTTCAAGGCGCCCGCGAGGTGGACCGCAACCTGGTCAACAACGCCCGCATCCTGGGGGCGAGCCGGACGAAGGTGCTCACCTCCATCGTCATCCCGAGCGCCACATCCTGGATCCTGGCCTCGCTGCACGTCGCCTTCGGCTTCGCGCTGATCGGCGCGGTCGTCGGTGAGGTCATCGGCGCCAAGCGCGGCCTCGGCCTGCTGATCGCCCACTCCCAGGGCACCTTCGACGCGGCCGGGATCTACGCCGGAATGATCATCATCACCGTCGTCGCCCTCGGCGCGGAGTGGCTGCTCACCGCGCTCGAGAAACGCCTGCTCCGCTGGCGCCCGCCTTCGGCGAGCGAAGCCAGCCATGTCTAGCGACCATCCACAAAGGAGTGACTGGAACATGCGGAAGTTCTTGACAACCATCCTCGCCGTCGGCCTCTCGGCCGGCCTGGCGGCCTGCAGCACGGCCGAAAGGCCGACGGCCCCGAACACCGAAGGTCCGCTGGCGAAGGTCCGGATCGGCGTCGGTGGCATCAACAAGGTCATCTACCTGCCCGCGATGCTCACCGAGCGGTTGGGCTACTTCGCCGCCGAGGGCCTGGAGGTCGAGCTCTCCGACGAGCAGAACGGTGTCAACCAGGAGAACGAGATGCTGGCCGGGCACCTTGACGGGGTGGTCGGGTTCATGGACCACGCCTACACCCTGCAGCTCAAGGGCAAGTGCGTCCGGAGCGTCGTACAGTTCGCCAACACGCCGCTGGAGAAGGTCATGCTGTCGTCCAAGGACGCGGCGACGGTGAAGACGATGGCGGACCTGAAGGGCAAGAAGGTCGGGTTCACCAGCAAGGGCTCCTCCACCAACGCCCTGATCAACTCGCTGATGGCGAAGGCCGGCGTCAAGGAGGGCGACTTCGTCGGCGTCGCGGCCGGCGCCGGCTCCACGTTCGTCGCCGCGATCGAGAACGGCGGCATCAACGCGGGCATGACGACGCCACCCACGTCGACCACCCTGCTGAGCAAGGGCACCGCGACGACCCTGGTCGACCTGTCCACTGTGGACAGCACGAGGAAGGCGCTCGGCGGGCTCTACCCGGCCAGCTCCCTCTACATGCCGTGCGACTGGGTGGCAGCCCACCCGCGGGAGTCCCAGAAGCTGGCCAACGCCTTCGTCAAGACCCTGCGGTACATCGGGAGCAGCTCTGCGGAAGACATCGCCGCCAAGATGCCGGCCGACTACGCGGGAGGCAACCCGCAGCTGTACGCGGCGTCGATCAAGGAGACCAAGGACGGGTTCACCACCGACGGCGTCATCGACCCCGACGGCGCCCGCAACGTCATCGAGGTCCTCGCCGCCGGCATCCCCGAGGTCGCCAGCGGCAAGGCGTCCATCGACGTGGCGAAGGGGTACACGACCGAGTTCGTGACCAAGGTCCCGAAGGCGTGACCGGTCGTTCAGCGACCTGATCCGCAGCGATCACTCGACGGTCGGCGGGTCCCACCATTGCGGACCCGCCGACCTGTCACGATCAGTCCTGGTCGGCTCCCGTGTCGGCAGCCAGCACAGCCGGCAGGCGGGCGGCGAACACCGCGCCCTCGCCGTCGCCGCCGGACTGGGCCAGCCATACCGCGCCACCAAGCGCGCGCACCGACTGCTGGACGATGGCCAGTCCGAGCCCCCGGCTGTCGCCGGCCCGCGTCGACACGCCCTGTTCGAACATGCGGTCCGTCATCGACGACGCGATGCCGTCACCGGAGTCGGCGACGCTCACGTGCAGGGTGTCCTGTTCGCCCGCGAGCACGATCTCCACCCAGGCCGGGCGCGTCGCGCCCAGACGTGCGGCGTCGATCGCGTTGTCGAGCAGATTGCCCAGAATGGTGATCACCTCGACCGGGGCCGTCACCCGCCGGGCCACCCAGCTGCCCTCACTGATGTCCAGGCCCACCCCCTTCTCGGCGGCGATGGCCCGCTTCGCCGCCAGGAACGCCCGCAGGTACGGGTCCAGGATCGCCTGGTCGTCCGCATCCGTCATGACGACCGACGAGGCCGACACCATGTGGAGATACTCCACCGCCTCAACGTGGTGCCCGGTCTCGAGCAGACCGGCGATCAGATGCAGCCGGTTGGAGAACTCGTGCCGCTGCGCCCGCAGGCCCTCCGTCAGTGTCCGGACGGCGTCGAGCTCACTGACCAGCTTCTCGAAGTCGGTGCGATCACGCAACGTGAGCACCCGGCCGAGACTTCGCCCCTCACGCCAGACCTGCCTGCGGGTGGCGACCAGCACCCGATCGCCGGCGACGGTGACGAGGTTGTCCGCATCGCCGTCGTCGGACAGTGCCGATCGGACACCGACGGGCAGGTCGATGTCGGCCAGCGTGGCACCCACCGGCGAATGGATGCCCAGCAGCCGTTCGGCCTCCCCGTTGTAGACGGAGATGCGGCCGGCGGCGTCCACCGCGAGCATCCCCTCACCGATGCCGTGCAGCACGGCCTCCCGCTCCTGCAGGAGCTCGGCGAGCTCATGGGGCTCCAGGCCGAGCGTCAGCCGCCGCAGCCGCCGCGTCAGCAGCGCCGCCCCCGCCACGCCGAGCGCCAGCGCCGCCAGGGTGTACAGGCCTGCCACCGCCACGATCCCCCGCCAGCGCGTCTGGATGTCGTCCAGGTCGATGCCGACGCTGACGATGCCGATCACCTGACCGGTCTGATCGCGTAGTGGCACCTTGGCCCTGGCGGAGTCGCCGAGCGTGCCCCGCTGGACGGTCACCACGTCGCGACCGGCCAACGCCTCAGAAGGATCGGTGCTCACCCGGTGCCCCACCTCGCCCGGGATCGGGTGTGACAGGCGTATGCCGTCCTTGTCGGTGACGACGACGAAGAGCACGTGAGTGCTGAGGCGCACCGACTCTGCCCGCGCCTGGACCACGCCGTCCGGATCGTGCCGGCCGGTGCGAGGGTCGACCCGGCTCGCGGCCTCCACGATGTCCGGGTCCGTGGCGACGGAATGCGCGACAGCGAGGGCTCGCTCGCCGTACTGCACGGTCAGCTCACCATCCAGCAGCCAGCCGAAGACGAACAGCCCGACACTCACCACAAGCGTGATCACGACGACCTGCAACAGCAGCGTCTGGCGCGCGAAACTCAACCGCGGGCGAAGCATGCCACGACGGTACGGCGGCACACGACCCGCCGCGAACGGCCCCCAGAGCGAGGGGCGGCGCTACCCGTCCGGGCGCCATGCAGCCGTCGGCTACGGCGACATCACCCCGCCGGCGGCGGAACAGGGCGCGTCTCTTTCAGCGAACTTTCAGGACGGCGGGCCTACGTTTCCACGGCATTCTGCGGATTCGACGCCTACGGCGCCGTCATGAGGGAGAGCTGTGTCCGTAACCACCAACAGGCTCGTGGCTCCAGGCGGGTGGCAGACCAAGGTGCCCGCGATCACCGCCACATTCTGGGTCATCAAGGTGCTGTCCACGACGATCGGGGAGACCGTCGCGGACTACCTCGCCGTGAGCGTCGGCCTCGGGCCCGCGGTGACCGACGCGATCATGCTCGCCCTGCTGGTGACCGCGCTGGTCGTGCAGTTCCGCACCCGCAGGTACACGCCCTGGATCTACTGGCTCTGTGTGGTGCTGGTGAGCATCGTCGGCACCCAGATCACCGACTTCTTCACCGACATCCTGGGCGTGCCGCTCCATCTCAGCACCGCCGTGTTCGCGGTCCTGCTGGCGGCGGTGTTCGCGATCTGGTACCGGCAGGAACGCACGCTTGCCATTGCCTCCATCAACACGCCTCGCCGCGAGGGCTTCTACTGGGCGGCGATCCTGACCACGTTCGCGCTCGGGACCGCCGCGGGCGACTTCGCCACCGAGGCGCTCAACCTCGGCTTCCGCAACGGCACGTTGCTCTTCGGCGGGCTGATTCTGGCGACGTGGATCGCGTTCCGGCTCGGCGCCGGGCAGGTGTTGACGTTCTGGATCGCCTACGTGCTCACCCGGCCGCTCGGGGCGTCGCTCGGCGATCTGCTCACCCAGGACAAGGACCTCGGCGGGCTGGCCCTCGGCGCGAGCGTCACCAGTCTGCTGTTCCTGGCGGCCATCCTCGTGCTCGTCGTCCGCGAGCAGCTCCTGGTCGGCCGCCACGGAGTCGCCGAGAAGAACGCCGGACCGAGCGGCGGCCGCGGCCAGGACCACGCCTGGGCCGGTGTCTGCGCCCTGGCGGTCGTCGTGGCCGGGTTCGGGCTCAGCCTGGTGCAGGGATCGTCGCCGGGCACGGACCCGCAGGCCGACGCCGCCCAGACCACGGCCACCGGGGCGAGCGCGTCCGCCCCGGTGGCCCAACTCGTACACCCGACGACCAAGCTCGGCAACCTCAGCAAGTTCGCGGCGATCGTCTCCGACGTCCAGGACAAGGTCACCTCGAACGACCTCGCGGGCGCGAAGACCCGCGTCAAGGACCTCGAGGTGGCTTGGGACAACGCCGAGGCAGGGCTCAAGCCGCGAGACGCCACCAGGTGGCACGAGGTCGACGACCGGATCGACGCCACGCTCACCGTCCTGCGTGCGGCGCATCCCACCCAGGCCGCCTGCGCATCCGCGGTGGCCGACCTGATGAAGACGCTGAACACCTTCGACGGGGTCTGACGGGGCGGCAGTTTGCCGACTGCGGGTCCGCACCGACTGATGCGGACCCGCTCACGCACGACCCGTCGATCATGCCGCCGATGTACCTAGGGACGCGCGCCGCTCAGGCGGGCGGGGTGTAGGCCGGGAGGTTGGCCGTCACCAGGTGCTGCTCGAAGCTGAAGACGTTCGGGTCGCGGGCGTCGATGGTGGCGCTCACCCAATGGTTCTGGGCCTCGCCGAAGGTGGTCACCCTGGTGAAGTTCTCCACCACGTTCGGTCCCGCCAGACCGGCCGCGTTCGTCGTCGCGTAGTCGGTGAGGGGCTTGTCCGTCTCGAAGCTGTGGCTGTCGCCGTTGACCAGGACCACCCGGCCGTTGAAGGTCGTGGTCTGCAGGAACAGTTCCCTCTTGGTGTCCGCGTAGTGGGTCAGCACCGCGGTCGGGTCCCACATGTCCGCCTGCGTGATGATCATGATGCCCTTGCTGCGGGCGGCCTTGGCGGCCGCGAAACCGGCGCGCAGCCATTCGAGGTTCGCGGCGTTGCGGGCCGCGTACTCGGCCTGCCCCTGCTCGGCCGGGCCGTTCTTGCCGCCGTCGGCGAAGTTGTTGTCACTGCCGGGGATGTTGACGGTGATGAACGTGACCGGGCCGCGCGTCCAGCGGGCGTTCTCCGGGTAGGCAGCGCTCTGCTGGACCACGCTCATCGGGCGCCGACCCTGGCTGAGGTTCGTGGTGAAGAAGATCGAGCGCAGGTACGCGAGCCGGTCGCTGGAGTCCGACACCAGGCCGCCGACGGTGCTCGGGCGGTCGCAGTCGGTCCACTCGTTGTCGCCGGGGGTGTAGACCACCGGCGCCTGGAACTGCCCGAAGAGACCCTTCGCGTCCTTGTACACGTCCGGGTGGGCGGCGTCGGCGACCGCCTTGTCCGGAGTCGGGTTGGCCGGGTTGGTCGGGTGCGGGTCGGCGTAGCAGGGCTCGCTGCCGTTCTTGATGTCGCCGTCGAAGACCGAGAAGGCGAGGTGGCTCGCGTTCATGTCGGCGACGACGTTGCCGATGTGGGACCGGCCGTAGTCGCCGTACGGCATGTCGCCGAACAGGCCCACGTCGAACGTGTCGCCGTGGCCGCGGTCGTCGTGACCGCCGTCGGCGATCGCCGGCGACGGGCCGCCGCCCGTCAGGACCACGCCCAGGATCAGGGCGGCGCCGGCCGCGGTCAGGCCGAGGGACAGTTTGGTACGCATCGCGACTCCTCCGGGAACGATCTGCCCCCGGAGTGTCGTCCGCCTCGGTTACGCCCCGGCGGCACTCGACCAATACTCCTACAACTTGTAGGTGAACGGCGGGCGGCCCGGGCGGCCGCTCCCCTGTGGTTACGAGACCAGGCCGCGGCGGAACGCCTCGGCGACCGCGCCGGCCCGGTCGCGTACCCCGAGCTTGTCGTAGATGTGCAGCAGGTGGGTCTTGATGCTCGCCTCGCTGATGAGCAGGCCGGCGGCCGCCTCGCGGTTGCTGGCGCCGTCGGCGATGAGCTTGAGCACCTGCAGCTCGCGCTGGCTCAGCGTGCCCGACACCGGGCGGCGGACCCGGCCCATCAGCCGCCCGGCCACCGCCGGCGCCAGCACCGACTCGCCCCGCGCGGCGGAGCGCACCGCGCGCAGCAGGTCCTCCACGGGGGCGTCCTTCAACAGGTACCCGGTGGCGCCGGCCTCGATGGCGGGCAGCACGTCGTGGTCGGTGTCGAACGTGGTCAGCACCAACACCCGGACCTCCGGTGCCCGCTGCCGCAGCCGCCGGATCGCCTCGGCGCCGTCCACCACCGGCATGCGCAGGTCCATGAGCACGACGTCCGGCCGCAGCTCGACGGCCCGCTCGACCGCCGCGGCGCCGTCGCCGGCGACGCCGACGACCTCGAACTCGGCGGTGCCGGCGAACGCGCCCCGCAGCCCGTCGCGCACGATCGGATGGTCGTCGACGATGAGCAGGCGGATGGGCGGGGTCACGTCGGCCTCGTTTCCGGGGTCAGAGCCGGCACGGTGACGTTGAGGGTGGTGCCGTCGCCGGGTTCGCTTTCGATGGTGAGGGTGCCCTGCACGCGCTCCGCCCGCTGGCGCACGCCGTGCAGGCCGAAGCCGCTGCCGTCCGCGCCGCCGCCGGGCGGCACCGCCGCCGGGTCGAAGCCGGCGCCGTCGTCGCGCACGTCGAGCATCACCACGTCGTCAAGATAGGACAGGGTGACGGCCACCCGGGCGGCGCCGGCGTGCTTGGCCACGTTGGCCAGCGCCTCCTGCGCGGCGCGGAACAGCGTGACCTCGATCTCGGTGTGCAGCGTGCGCGCCTCGCCGGTGGTTTCCAGCTGTACCGGCACGCCCGAGGTCCGCGACCACCGCGCGGCGAGGTCGGCGACGGCGTCGGGCAGCCGGACGTCCTCCAGCTCCTGCGGGCCGAGCGCGGCGACCGAGCGGCGGGCCGCCGCCAGGCTCTCCCGGGCCAGCGTGTGGACCTGGTCGACGTGGTGGCGCCACAGCCGCGGGTCGTCGCGGACCCGCTCGGCGGCCTGCAGCTGCGTGATGATGCCGGTCAGCCCCTGGGCGAGGGTGTCGTGGATCTCGCGGGCCATCCGCTGCCGCTCGTGGTGGATGCCGGCCTCGCGGGCCTGCTCGAGCAGCTGCGCGTGCAGGCCCGCGTTCTCGGCGAGCGCGGTCCGCAGCTGCGCCACCGCCCGGTGGCGCTGCTCGGTCTCGTCGCTGAAGCGGTACCCGAGATAGCCGAACCAGCCGATGAGGAACGTCTGCAGGGCCACGATCAGCACCACCATCGTGGCCCACTCCGGGGTGTCGGGCACGCCGCCCGGCAGCACGTTGACCAGGCAGGAGGTCAGGAAGATGCTGACGAACGCCCACCGCGGCGGCAGCACCTCGTAGGCCTGCACGAAGCCGATGGTGCCGAAGACGAAGAAGGCCGGCTGCCAGGACATCAGTACCGCCGCCAGGGCCAGCTGCCCGCCGACGTACACCAGCATCGGGCCGGTCCGCTGCGTCCACGACGCCGGGCGCAGGGTGTACATACCCAGCGCCCAGGCGGCGGTCACCGCGACCAGGGCCACGGTGACCAGCCGGTCGCCCGCGCTCTGGCCCGGGCTCAGCAGGACCAGCACCGCCGACACGCCGAGCAGGATGTACGGCAGGGGCACCAGGAGCCGCCGCAGGCGCAGCCGCGACTCCAACGTCTCGGGCAGCTCGGCCGGCACGCTCGTCATGCCCCTACCCCACCGTAGATTTACTCCCAGCGGAAGCATCGGATCGCGAGCAGCGCGGCGAGCACCGCGTAGGCGGCCAGCACCGCGACGGCCTGGCCGGACGGCCAGCCGCCGTCCGTGGTGTCGCGCAGCCCCTGGACCGCCGCGCCGAGCGGGGTGAAGTCGCTGACGCGCACCAGCTTGTCCGGCATCACCTCGCGCGGCACCCACAGGCCGGCGAAGAACATCAGCGGGAAGAAGAGCGCGGTGCCGATGCCGCTCGCCGCACGGCTGGAGGGCGTCACCGCGCCGACGAGCAGACCCAGCCCGAACATCGCCGCCGCGGTGAGCAGGAACACCAATCCGAGCCCGAGGACCTGTCCCGGCGGGCGCACGTCGAAGGCGAGGCCGGCCACCACGTACAGCACCAGCAGCGTGGCGACGGCGAGCAGTGCCTGCACCGCGACCTGGGCGGCGAGCACCCGCCCCGGGCCGATCGGCGTCGTGGCCAGCCGGCGCAGCACGCCCTTCTCCCGGTACTGCCCGAGGAACAGCGGCGTCACGAACAGCGCCATGGCGGCCAGGCCCATGATCGCGATGATCGGCACGTACAGGTCGATGACGCGCAGCCCGTCCAGCGCCGGATCCGCGCGGCGGAACGGCGGAACGCTGCCCAATGCCACGAGGAGCACCACGGGGAAGGCGGTGCACCAGATGTAGGCGCTCGGTTCGCGCAGGAACAGCCGCAGCTCTGCCGTGGTCATTCGGTACAGTGCTGACACCTCAGGCTCCCTGCTCGTCCGGTTGCGTCTCGGCCTGGCGCCCGGTCAGCGCCAGGAATGCGTCGTCCAGGCCGGACTGCTCCACCCGCAGCTCGGCGGCGATGATCTGGTTGCGGGCCAGCACGGCGGTCACTGCGTGCACCAGGTTGCCGGTGCCGGTCACGATCACCTGCGGGCCCTGCCGGGTCACCCCGGTGACCTCGGGCAGCTCGGTGAGCAGCCGGTCGTCCAGCGGGCTCGCCGGGCGGAACCGCATCCGCTGCGGCGCGTCGACCTTGGAGACGAGCCCGGCCGGGGAGTCGAGCGCGACGACCCGGCCGGCGTCGATGAGCGCCACCCGGTCGCAGAGCCGCTCGGCCTCGTCCATGAGGTGGGTGACGAGCACGACGGTCACGCCGCGCGAGCGGACCTGCTCGACCACGTCCCAGGCGTCGCGGCGGGCCTGCGGGTCCAGGCCCGTGGTCAGCTCGTCGAGCACCGCCACCCGCGGGTTGCCGACGAGCGCGAGCGCGATCGACACCCGCTGCTTCTGCCCGCCGGAGAGCTTGCCGAAGCGGGTGCGTCGCTGCTCGGACAGGCCGAGGTCGGACAGCAGCGCCTCCCAGTCGGCCGGGTCGCGGTAGAAGCTCGAGTACAGCCGTAGTGCCTCGGCGACGGTGATCCGGTCGGGCAGGTGACTCTCCTGCAACTGCATGCCCAGCTGGTGCCGCAGCTCGCCCCCGTCGCGGCGCGGATCCAGCCCCAGCACGCTGATCGTGCCGCCGTCGGGCCGACGCAGCCCGGCGATGCACTCGACCGTGGTGGTCTTGCCCGCGCCGTTCGGGCCGAGGATCCCGAAGATCTCGCCCTCCCGCACGGCGAACGAAACGCCGTCGACCACGTCGCGCTCACCGTACCGCTTCCGCAGGTCGGTGACTGTGATGATGTCCACGCCCTTCAGCCTGCGCCACGGCGCGCCGCGGCGGATCGACCGCGCGACACCTCAGTCGGTGGGCCTCCGTATCAACCGATCGGTGGATGCGCTCAACCGTCCGGTGACGTGCTTCCACACCGCTTCCACGGCCTTTGCACCGGGCTTGCACCGCGGCTCGGCAGGGTGTTCCACAGAGGTAGCACGGTGCTCCTCGGGTATGTCAGGAGGCTCGGATGAGGGGAATCGTCGAGGGCATGGGCGGCCGGTTGCTGGCCATGTTCGTGCCCAAGATCAGTGCGTCGGCGGGCTGTGGCAGCTGGCCGTCGTGCTGGCAGTGCATCAGCCGGTGCGGGCGGGCGCTGCCCTGCGACGCCTGCACCGTCGGGGAGATCGACAAGCCCGGTGAATGGATCCTGTGCAAGGGCTGCTGATCAGCTGAGGCCGCGGGGCGGCTGACCGCTGCCGCCGTGCGGCTTCCCGTCTCCGGCCGAGGTCGCGACGCCGGTGCTCCGACGTGGAATCCACGGTCGGAGACGGGTGGTCGGGCCTCGGCCGGGGCGGCCGGGCGCCAACGAGTCGAAGCGAAGGGATCTCCGATGCACTATCTGGCCATCACCGTGCGCTGCGCGATCGGGCTGGTGTTCCTGGCGTCCTCGGTCGGCAAGTTGTGGGGACGGGGCGCGTTCCCCGCGTTCGTCGCCTCCCTGCGCGGCGTCGGCCTGCTGCCGCGACGCCTGGTCCGGCCGGCCGCGATCGTCCTGGTGGTGGCGGAGGGCGTGCTGTGCGCGGCGCTGGCGGTGCCCACGGGGCTCGTCCCCGGCCTCGCGCTGGTCGGTGCGGCCCTGCTGCTGGGCGTCTTCACGGTGGGGGTGGCGGTCGCGGTACGACGGGGGACCGCGAGCACCTGCCGCTGCTTCGGCGCCTCCACCGAGCGGCTCGGCCGCCGGCACGTCGTCCGCAACATACTGCTCACCGGTCTGGCGACGGGGGGAGCCGCCGCGGCGTTCGCGGCGGCTGCGTCACCACCCGGCTCCCTCCGGCCGGCGGGGCTGCTGCTCGCCGGCTTCGCCGGCCTGCTGCTGGGCTTCCTGGCCACCAGATTCGACGACCTGGCGGCCGTGTTCCGCGGGGTCGAGCACGATCCGCGACTCACCACTACGTTTAGGAGCAACAGATGACCGTTCTTGTCGCGGCCGTTCTGGTCGTTGGCCTGCTCAGCACGGTGAACTTCCTGCTCACGTTCGGTGTGCTCAAGCGTCTGCGGGAGCACACGGCGCTGCTGTCCAACAATGCCGGGCCCTCCGCCGAGCTGGGCATCGCCGACCCGGTGGGCGACTTCGCCGCGGTCGACACCGATGGCGTGCCGGTACGCCGCGAGCTGCTGCGTGGGGAGACCTTCGTGGCCTTCGTCTCCACGTCCTGCGACTCCTGCCGGGAGAAGCTGCCCGAACTCGTCGAGCACGCCCGGCGGGTGCCCGGCGGCCGGGATCAGGTGCTCGCCGTCGTCGCGGACGGTGCCGGCGACGCCGACGGGTTCGCCGAGCGGCTCGCCGCGGTGGCGCGGGTGGTGGTCGAGCCGAAGGGCGGTCCCCTCAGCAACGCGTTCCGGGCCTTCACCTACCCCACCATGATGTGGGTAGGCCCGGACGACGCCGGCCGGGTGGTTCGGATCAAGCAGACGGCGCCGGCCCCGGCATGACCGGGTGGCGGACACGGCGGGGCGGCGTCGAGGCGCCGTCACCGGCGCGGTCGGCACGGCGGATCCGCACGGCCTGCCTGCTCGTCGGCCGCGCCGCCCCGGTGACCCTGCTGGGGTACGTCGTGCTCACGCTCGGCGCCGGTGCGCTGCCCGTACTGATGGCGTGGCTGACCAAGGGAATCCTGGACGGGCTCGCCGGCGACGCGGCGCCGAGGACCCTGACCCAGCTCGGACTGGCGCTCGCCGTCGCAGGCATGGTGGCGGGATCGGCGCCGCAGCTCACCCAGTTCCTGCGGGCGGAGCTGGACCGGTCGGTCGGCCTGCTCGCGCAGGAACGGCTGTTCACGGCGGTGGACCGTTTCGTCGGCCTCGACCGGTTCGAGGACCCACAGTTCCTGGACCGGCTCCGGCTCGCCCAGCAGACCGGTGGCAGCACCCCGAGCCAGGTCGTGGACGGTGTGCTGGGCACCGCCCGGACGGCGGTCACCGTCACCGGCTTCCTCGGGTCGCTCTACCTGTTCAGCCCGATGCTGGCCGTGCTGGTGCTGGCGTCGGCGGTGCCGATGCTCGCGACCGAGATGCTGCTCGCCCGCTACCGGGCCGGGATGCAGTGGCGGATCGGGCCGGCGGAGCGCCGCGAGTTCTTCTACAGCCAGCTGCTCTCCACCGCCGCGGCGGCGAAGGAGGTGCGGCTGTTCGGCACCGGCGGCCACCTGCGGGCCCGGATGCTGGCCGACCGCCGGACGGTCAACCGGGCCAAGCACCTCAACGACCGCCGCGAGCTGGTGGCGCAGGTCAGCCTGGCGCTCGTGGCCGCGGTCGTCGCCGGCGTCGGCCTGCTGTGGGCGGTCCGCGCCGCGGCGGCCGGCCGGATCACGGTCGGTGACGTCACCGTCTTCGTCGCAGCGGTCGCCGGTGTACAGAACGCGCTGGCCTCACTGGCCGCGGAGATCGCCCGCGCGCACCACGCGTTGCTGATGTTCGACCACTACGTGGCGGTGACGACGAGCCCGCCCGACCTGCCCGTCGCCCCGGTCGCCCGGCCGGTCGATCAGCTGCGGCGGGGTATCGAGCTACGGGACGTGTGGTTCCGGTACTCCGCCGGGACGCCGTGGGTCCTGCGTGGGGTGAACCTGTGGATCCCGGCCGGCGCCACCCTCGCGGTCGTCGGGCTCAACGGCGCCGGCAAGTCGACGCTGGTCAAGCTGTTGTGCCGGTTCCACGACCCCAGCCGTGGCCAGGTGCTCTGGGACGGGGTGGACATCCGCGAGGTCGACCCGGTCCAGCTGCGGCGCCGCATCGGCGCCGTCTTCCAGGACTACATGCACTACGACCTGACCGCGGCGGAGAACATCGCGCTGGGTGATCTCACCGCCCTACCTGACCGGGAGCGGATCACCGCCGCCGCCCGTGCCGCCGGCGTCCACGACGTGCTGACCGCGCTGCCGCACGGGTATGACACCCTGCTGTCCCGGATCTTCTACCAGGAAGCGGACAAGCAGGACCCGACCACCGGCGTGGTCCTCTCGGGTGGCCAGTGGCAACGGCTGGCGCTCGCCCGCGCCTTCCTGCGGGACCGGCCGGACCTGCTGATCCTCGACGAGCCCTCGGCCGGGCTGGACGCCGCGGCCGAGCACGAGATCCATCACCGCCTGCTGCGGTACCGCGCGGGCCGCACCAGCGTGCTGATCTCGCACCGGCTGGGCGCCCTCCGCGACGCCGACCTGATCGTCGTCATCGCCGACGGCGGCGTGACGGAGCGAGGCACGCACGATTCCCTGATGGCGGCCGGCGGCACCTACCGCAGGCTGTTCGACCTGCAGGCGTCCGGCTACGGCGAACACGCCGAGGGCGCGCTGACGACGGAGGCGAGATGATCGTGTGGATGCTGATCTACGGGGTGTCGGCGGCCCTGGCCGGCGCGGTCCTGCTCGGACGGTGCCTGGCACGTCGTCTCGTCGCGGTGACCGTGCACGGCGCCAGCATGGAGCCGACGTACCGCGACGGCGACCGGGTGCTGGTCCGGCGGGGCGGCATGCCGGCCGTGGGACAGGTGGTGGTCGTGGAGTACCCGTCCCTCGACGGCACGTGGCACTTGCCGCTGCTGCCCGACGGCGCCCCGGCGGCCGAGGTGGGCCGGCGCCGGTGGCTGATCAAGAGGGTGGCGGCGGTGCCCGGCGATCCGGTGCCCCGAGACCGGGTGCCGGCGCTGGCCGGGGAGCGGGTGCCGCCGGGCATGGTCGTGCTCCTGGGCGACAATCCGGGCTCGAGCTTCGACTCGCGGCGGATGGGCTACTTCTCCGGCGCGCGGGTGCTGGGCGCGGTGCTCAACGCCCGTCGCTCGCCCTCGACCTGACCGGCGGCCGCCAGCCTGGTCCGGGCGCTGCACAGCTCCAGCTTGGCCCGCACGGCCTCGGCGCCGTCGGTGCGCAGCTCGGTCATGATCGCGTACGCCCGTCCCCAACTGGCCGCGGCGGCCGTCATGTCACCCAGGGCGTGGTGGCAGTCACCGAGATGCGCCAGGGCCTCGGCTTCCTTGAAGCGGTGCCCGACGTTCAGGCCCAGTGCCTGCTCGTAGCATTCGACGGCGATGATGTACTCGCCCAGGTGCTGGTAGGCGTAGCCGAGGGTGTCCCAGGTGTTCACGGCCCCGGCGTCGTCGCCCAGTTCGGCGTGCAGGGACAGCGCCTGCCGGCAGTATCCGATGGCCTGCCGGTAGTCGCCGACCTGCGCGAGATCCCAACCGACCGCGTTCAGTGCCCGGGCCTGCCCGCCGCGGTCGCCGCCCCGCGTGAACAGGTCGAGCGCGACCTGGTCGTGGTGTGCCGCCGCCCGCCGGTCCCCCTGCAGCTCACACAGCCAGCCGAGGCTCAGGTGGATGTACGCCTGGCCGTTCGGATCCGCGGCATCGGCGAGATCGGCCAGCGCCCGGTGCAGCTGGAACCGCGCCTGTTCCGACCGCCCGAGCCCGGCGAGCGCGTGGGAGAGCTCCCTGCGGCACTGGGCCTGCGCCGGCCGGTCATCGAGGCGGGTCGCCGCCGACAGGGCCAGGGACTGGGTGGTCAGCACGTCGTGCCAGTAGCTGCCCCGGCCGAGGTACGTCGCCGTCGCCCAGGCCAGCTGCCAGGCGTGCCGGTCGAGACCGGCCTGGGCGGCGCAACCGACCATGGCGATCAGCGTCTGGTGCTCCGCGGTGAACCAGGCGAGGGGGTCGACCTCCGCGATGTCCTCGGGCGTCACGCCCTCCTCCGGTGCGGCCATCGCCACCGGTTGCCGGTGCGGCATCAGCGCCCTGTCCCCCGCGACGGCGGAATGCAGGTAGTGGTCCAGCATCCTGCGCCGTGCGGCAGCCCGCTCGGGCTCGGCCTCGCTCAGTTCACCCGCGTACGCCCGGAGCAGATCGTGCATGACGTACCGGCCCGGCACCCGTTCCCCGGTCAGGTGGGCACCGGTCAGCTCGGCGAGCAGGGCGTTGGCCGCGCGCCGGCCCACCCCGGCCACACTGGCCGCCGAGGCGGCGGTGAACTCCGGGCCGGGATGCAGGCCGAGCAGCCGGAACAGCCGGGCCGCCGCCGGGGTCAGCGCCCGGTAGGACCAGGAGAACACGGCGCGGACGTCCACCGACGAGTCGCTGTCGGCGAGCCGGTCCAGCACCCCGGCCCCGGCCAGGTCATCGGCGAGGGCCTGGAGGGTGAACTGGGGGTTGGCGGCGGCCCGGGCGGCCGCGATGGACAGGGCCAGCGGGAGTCCCGCACAGAGCCGGGCGATCTCGGAGACGGCCTCGGGTTCCTTCCCGGCGCGGTCGGCGCCGATCCGGTCGCCGACCAGCTGGCCGGCCTCCTCCTCGTCCAGCAGGCCCAGCGTGAGCGGGTGGGCGCCGTCGACGGCGATCAGGGACGACATCCGGTTCCGGCTGGTCACCACCGTCACGCACGTGGTCGAGGCGGGAAGCAGCGGCCGGACCTGGTCGGCGTCGTGAGCGTTGTCGAGGACGATCAGGATCCGGCGGTCCCGCAGGTGGGCCTGGTACCTGGCCATCTGCGCGTTGAGGTTGGCCGGGATCTGCTCCGGTGCCACGCCGAGCGCCTCGAGGAAGACGCGCAGCACCTCGGTCGGCGCCAGCGCCGCGGCACTGGCGTCGAAGCCGCGGAGGTTGGCGTAGAGCTGCCCGTCGGGGAACCGTGGGGCCAGCCGGTGGGCCAGCCGCAGACTCGCACTCGTCTTGCCGACCCCGGCCGGACCGAGGACCAGCAGCACCGCCGACCGCGGCTCGTCGCGGCCGACCAGCCGGTCCTCCGCGGTGGACAGTTCCTGCGCCCGGCCGACGAAACGCGGCAGGTCCGGCGGCAGCATCCGGGGCACCGAGGACCGGCCGGCCGGCCCGCCGGCCGGTTGCCGCACCTCCCGCCGCAGGATGTCGCGCTGCAGGCGGTGCAGCTCCGGCGCGTCGATGCCCCGGCCACCCAGCAGCGCCAGACCGTGCCGGCACACCTCCGCGGCCTCGTCGGTCCGGCCGTCGCGGTACAGGGTGAGGGCGAGCATGCAGCGCAGGCCCTCGTCGTACGGGTCGGCGGCCACCGCGCCGATCAGGTCGCCGATCGCCTCGGCGTGCCGCCCCGACTCGTTGACCGCCTCCGCGTAGGCGAGCAGCGCCGCGCGGTGCACTGCTCTCAGGCGGGCGATCTCGACCAACGCGAAGGGTCTGTCGGCGAGGTCGGCGTACGGCTCGCCGTGCCAGTCGTCGAGCGCGGTACGCAGGACAGCGACGGCCCTGTCGGTCTGCTCGGCGTCGCCGAGCGCCAGCAGCCGGCGGCTCTCCCGGACCGACTCCTCGAACCGGACGGCGTCGACGCACGCCGGCTCCAGGTCCAGCCGGTACCCCGCCGCGGTCCCGTGGCCGGCCGTGGCGATGAGCCCTTTGCCGCGCTGTCCCCGCTCACCGGGTTCGAGGGCGCGCCGCAGGTGGGCGACGTGGCTGCGGAGGGTGGCCCGCGCGGCGTCCGACACGTCGTCGCCGGCCAGCAGCGTCGCCAGCCGCCGGCTCGGCACCGGCTTGCCCAGCTCCAGCAGCAGGATGGCGAGCAGCGTGGTGAGCTGCGGCCCCAGCGGGACCGGGACACCGTCCCGGCGGAGCTGCACGGGGCCCAGGACGGAGACGTCGATCCGTCCACCCGCGACCTGCTCGCTCACCCGCACGTGCCCGGGTCACCGGCCGGGACCGCCGCGCCTTTGGCTACCCCGGTACGCAGCAGATCCACCTCAGCCATAGTCGCTGGTTGATTCAGGTGATTTGCATTGTATAGGCGCTGTTCGACCACCGGCACCATGCCGCCGACCGGCTCCCGCCACGAACCGCCGGCCGTCGCCGTCTCCAGTCAGCTCGAACATCGCGGCGTCGACGGGCACGCGCCGCAGGAGGGCTTCTGCCGCACCGTCATCCAATGTGGACGGTACGGCGACATGGCTATGTCGCCGGCCGAGCGCCTCGCCGTCACCGCTCCATACGGGCAGCGCTGGCCGGGTCTCGCCGCGCCGCAACCGGTCGGCGACGATCCTGACCTGCACGCCGACGAGTGCGTGAGCTTCATGCTGGCCGGCAACCCCGGGCTACGGCTCGGCCTGGTCGCCACCGCCCGTGGCACCGACTCCATCACCGCAGCCGGATGGCAAGGCCCGGCGAACTACGACAACGACACGGCGAAGCTCTCCGCCGTACTGCGCTCCTGGGAACACCGGTTCGCCACACGCGTCATCGGCGTCGGGTTCGCCGAGCTGTACCTGAGCGTCGCAGTCCCACCGACCGACCACGCCGTCGCCCTCACCATCGCGGCGGAGCACTTCGCGTTCTGTCCCGACAACGTCTGGCAGGGCAACGCACCGGACCTCACCACCTACGCCGGCCGACTCATCGATGCGCCCATCTGGTCATTCTGGTGGGACTGAGGTTCCGCCGCCGGCACTGGGTGGCTTGCGCCCCCCAGCGTGGCGTGGACCGGCGACGGTTAACTGTTGACAAACTTAACTGATTGACGTTCCCTGATGGGAAGGTCGACGCCGGTGGGCGGACCGGTCGTCAACGGATGACTCACGTCTGCCGAAGGAGCAACATGACCCTCCGAAGAAGACTGGCGGTCCTGGCGGCCGCCCTCCTCACCGCCCCGCTGTTCGCCGTGATCCTCTCGGCCACGCCGGCCAGCGCTCACGGCTGGGTCACCAGCCCACCGAGCCGCCAGGACCAGTGCGCCACCGGTGTCGTCGCGAACTGCGGCTCCATCCAGTACGAACCGCAGAGCGTCGAGGCGCCCAAGGGCTCCCGCAACTGCAGCGGCGGGAGCAGCTACACGGTGCTCGACCAGGACAACAAGGGCTGGCGCGTCACGAACATCAGCAGCTCGCAGACGTTCACCTGGCGCAACACCGCCATGCACCGCACGCTCAACTGGCAGTACTACGTCGACGGCAACCTGCACCAGACGTTCACCAACGGCAACGCGCAGCCGCCGCAGATCGTCAACCACAACGTCACCGGGCTGCCCAGCGGACGGCACAAGATCCTCGCCGTCTGGAACATCTACGACACGGCGATGGCGTTCTACTCCTGCGTCGACGTCAACGTGGGTAGCGGTGGTGGCGGCGGTGGCACCACCCCGCCCCCGCCGCCGACCGGTAACTGCGGCGCGGCGTGGAGCGCCTCGGCCGTCTACACCGGCGGCATGACCGTCTCGCACAAGAGCCGCAAGTACACCGCGCGCTGGTGGACCCAGGGCGAGGAGCCGGGCACCACCGGGGAGTGGGGCGTCTGGCAGGACAACGGCGCCTGCTGATCCGGCACACGTACTGATGAAGAACAGGCCGTCCGGCCCGGGGCATCCCGGGCCGGACGGTTCCGAGCACCCGATCGAGCGGAGCCCTCGCCGATGAACCTGCGCAGCCAGAACGTCGTGGCCGTTGTCGCGGTGGCCGCGGTTGTCGCCGGTCTCGGCCTGGCGGCGTGTTCCGGCCCGTCGCCCAGTTCCGGACCTGCGCCTGCCGCGGCGCCGGCATCCGCCGGCAGCGACCACCAGCACGCCGCCGGCGGACCGGTGGGGTCCGGCGCGCCGGGCGGGACGGTCGTCGTGCACGCCGCCGACGAGTTGCGCGCCACGCTGACCCAGCTCGTGCCGAAGTTCGAGGAGGCATTCCCGGGTGTCCGGGTCGCGGTGGAGTACGGCCGCGGCTCCGAGCACGCCGGGCACATCCTCGCCGGCGCGCCGGTCGACGTGTTCGTGTCCGCGGACGCGGTCGCCACCACCCAGGTCACGGCCGGGCACGCCCGCGGTGAGCCCGCCGTCGTCGCCCGCGACCCGATCGTCATCGCCGTCGCGCCGAGCGCCGGGATCGCCGGTCTCGCCGACCTTCCCGGCAGGCGGGTGGCGTTGTGCGCCGAGACCACCCCGTGCGGCCGGGTGAGCCGCGCCGCGCTCACGGCCGCCGCCGTCGACGTGCGCCCCGTCTCCGTCGATCCGGACCCGGCCACCGCGCTGACACGGGTCCGCTCGGGTGCCGCCGACGCCGCGCTCGTCTACCGCACCGACGTCGTCGCGTCCGGCAACGACCTGCGTGCCCTCGACTTCTCCCAGGCGCTGCTCATCGCCGACCAGTACACCGCCATCAAGGTCTCGACCGGCCCCAACACGGTCGGCGCCGACGCGTTCGTGGCGTTCCTCGGCTCCGCCCTGGCGCGGCACATCTTCGCCGACGCCGGCCTGTCACCCACCTGACCTACGGATGAGCAAGCAGGAAAGTAACCGCCTCTTACATTTAACAGTGTTAACTGATAGTTTCCTCGCCATCGATCCATCGATGGCGAGGAGTCCAATGAGCTCTCAACGTCGTAAATTCGCACTGGCAGCGGGCATGGCCGCCACGGTCATGACGGCAATCGTGCTCGTCCCCACGCTCCAGGCACAGGCCGGCAGCGCCGCCGTCCAGGCCGCCTGCACCGCCCCGGTCTGGGCCGAAGGTAACACCTACACAGTCGGCACCCAGGTCACGTACCAGGGCCACACGTACCGGGCGCTGCAGACCCACACCGCCTACCCCGGGACCGGCTGGACCCCGTCCACCACGCCGTCGCTGTGGACAGACCTCGGCACGTGCACCGGAGGCGGCGGCCCGACCACTCCCCCGCCGACCACGCCGGCCGGCACGCCGTCCGCTCCCGGTAACTTCCGGGTGACCGCGACCACGAACACCAGCTTCACCCTCGCCTGGAACGCCTCGACCGGCACCGTCACCGGCTACCGCGTCTACGAGGGCAGCACCGTGC
>NZ_JBEXUD010000047.1:0-98813 GCF_040614215.1 Dactylosporangium sp. NPDC006015 | reverse complement strand
ACATGCCCACCCTCGTGATACGCCCGCAACGTCAGCGTCCCCTCAGGATTCTTCCCAGCCGCGACCCGCTCCTCAGGCGTCTCGATACCGTGATCCACAGCGTTACGCACCAGATGCGTCAACGGATCCTTCACCGCCTCGAGCAGAGACCGGTCCAACTCGGTCTCCTTACCCTCCTGCGCCAACCGGATCTGCTTCCCGAACGTCGAAGACAGATCCCGCACCACCCGCGGCAACTTCGACCACAAATGATCAATCGCCTGCATCCGGGTCTTCATCACCGACTCCTGCAACTCAGAAGTGATGAGATTCAACCGCTGACCCGTCCGCGTCATCGCCGGATCCGCCACCGAACCGATCGCCCGGATCAACTGATTCCGGGTCAACACCAACTCCCCCACCAGATTCATCAACTTGTCCAGCAGATCCACATCCACCCGGATCGACTGATCCGCGACACTCCGCTTCGACACCGCTTCGTCGGCCGCGACTTCCCCACCGCCCGGTCCACCGGGGGCTGCCGGCTTCACGACGGACGCCGGCGCGGCGGCGGGGGGCGTGGGGGCCGTGGGGGCCGCGGCGGCAGGGGCAGCGGCGGCAGGGGCAGCGGCGGCAGGGGCAGCGGCGGCGGGAGCGACCGGCGGAGGCGGTGGCGCGGCGGCCGGCGGCGCGGCGGCCGGGACGGCAGCGGGCGGCTCGGCGGCGGGAGGGGCGGCTGGGGCCTGTGGGGCTTGTGAGGCTTGCGGCGTCGGTGGAATGGACACCACGGTGACCGGCTGCACCACGAGCACCTCGGCGGCCGGGGCGGCCGTCACGGGTTCGACGACGTCTCCGCTCACCGCGGTCGCTGGAGCGCTCCCGGGTACATCGGCAGCAGCGGCCGCCTGAGGAGCCGGGGCGGGCGTCGAGGGCGCGGAGCCGTCGGTGATGCAGGCGTTCACCGCGGCGATCACGCCCGTGTCGTCGCCCTCGAGCTCGCGGCCGTGCTCCTCGATCTCCGACAGCAGGCCCCGGACCGTGTCGACCATCCGCAGCAGCGCGTCGGTCGTCGAGGGGGTCATGCCCTGCGCACCGTCCCTGAGGCGGGACAGGAGCGACTCGCCGACGTGCGTCACCTTCTCCAGGCGGTTGAACGCCAGGAAACCCGAGGTGCCCTTGATCGTGTGGATCGTCCGGAAGATGGACGACAGGAGCTCGCGCGACCCCGGCGCCGCCTCCAGTGCCACCAGATCCCGGTCGAGCTGGTCCAGGTTCTCGTGCGACTCCACGAGGAATTCCTGGACGATGTCACCCAACTCGTCGCTCACTGCCACGCTCCCCTTCTCCGACGGCCCAATCGACCGCCGGAGCGGGAACCTGAGAGCAAAACACGGCCCGAACGCCGCGGGCACGTGGCGGGCCGGGACACGGACATGAGGACCCCGGCGGCGGAGGCGACCGGGCGGCGCGTTGCGGTCCACAGTGGATCGTCGGCCCGATGGGGGTACCATTCGCCGCAGGTGTGCCGGGAAGTCTGGTCGGCGGACAGGATGAGTCTGCCCGCTGGAGGAGGCCCCCGATGGCACGTCGCACCGCACGGCGGCTGGACATGCTGCTGGAGTTCCTGCGCCTGGAGACGACCGGCGGCAGGCTGCTGCTCGTGGCGACCGGGCTCGCGCTGCTGTGGGCCAACCTGCCCGGCGGCACGTATGAGTGGTTCTGGTCGCTGCGCCCGCCGTCCTCGGCGCTGCTCGACGCGCTGCACCTGGACCTGCCGCTGGCGGGCTGGGTCACCGACGGGCTGCTGACCGTCTTCTTCTTCGTCGCCGGGCTGGAGGTCAAGCGCGAGCTGACCGTCGGGGAGCTCGCCGGCTGGCGGGCCGCGGCGCTGCCGGTCGTGGCGGCGCTCGGCGGGATGTTCGTGCCGGCGGTCGTCGCGATCGTCGTGTCCGGCGGCGCCGCCTCGCACGGCGGGGCGTGGGCAATCCCGGTCGCGACGGACATCGCGTTCGCGCTCGGGGTCCTGGCGCTCGCTGGCTCGGCCCTTCCGTCCGGGGTGCGCGTGCTGCTGCTGTCGCTCGCCGTCATCGACGACCTGGGCGCCATCACGCTCGTCGGGGTGTTGTTCGCGCACGACGTCCGGGTGTGGTGGCTGGCCGCCGGTTTGGCGTTGTGTCTGCTGTACGGGCTGCTGCACCGCCTCCGGTACGCCCCCGCCTGGCTCGTCGTGCCGGTCGCGGCCGGCGCGTGGGTGTGCGTGCAGGGCGGCGGCGTCCACGCCACCGTGACGGGCATCCTGCTCGGGTTGCTGACGCCGGTCCGGGCGGCCGCCGCGGACGCCGAGTCGCCCTGTGACAGGCTCCTGCACCGGCTGCACCCCGTCTCGGCCGGCGTGATCGTCCCGGTCTTCGCGCTCGCCGCCGCGGGCATCCCCCTCGCCGCGGCCGGTGACGTCATCGGTGACCCGCTCGCGCGGGGGGCCGCGGCCGGGCTGCTCATCGGCAAGCCGATCGGGATCATGCTCGGCGCGTGGCTGGCGGTGCGGGTCGGGCTCGGCGCGCTGCCGCCGTCGGTCCGCTGGGCTGACGTGCTGCCGGTCGCGATGCTCGGCGGGGTCGGCTACACGGTGAGCCTGCTGATCGCCCGCCTGTCGGTGCCCGGCGGCGGCGCCGACACGGCCGCGGCGGCGGTGCTCGGGGCCTCGATCGTCGCGGCGGTCCTGGCCACGGTCCTGGTCCGGTGGCGCGGCAACGCCCGGTCGTGACCGGCCGGAGAAATGGTGAGACCGGCATCCACGGGGGAAGACGCCGGTCTCGATAAAAACGATAAGGCTCACGAGCGCATTCCGCCAGCCGTGCGGGGGCTGATTCCCCCGGAACCGGTTACGGATCGCGGGATCGACAGGGGGAGGTACTGTGTCGGTCCGTTGACCCGGACCTAGGAGACTGATGTCGACGCTGCTCGTCGTCGGGCTCGGCCTGCTCGGGCTGGCGCTGCTGACCGTGGGCGCCGACCAGGCGGTGGTGGGCGCGAGCCGGCTCGCGACGCTGCTGCGGGTCGCGCCGGTCATCGTCGGTGTCGTCGTGATCGGGCTGGGCACCAGCGCCCCCGAGTTCGTGGTGTCCGGCACCGCCGCGGTCCGCGACAACGCGGGCCTGGCGCTGGGCAACCTCGTCGGCTCCAACATCCTCAACGTGACCCTGGTCCTGGGGGTCGTCGCGGTCGTGTCGCCGGTGATGGTGCGCTCGTCGGTGCCGGTGCGGGAGGCGCCGCTGATGGCGGCCGCGGTCGCGGTGTTCGGCGCGTTCGCGCTGGTCGGGCTGAAGTTCGTGGCCGGGCTGCTGCTCGCCGTCCTCAGCGTCGGCGCGCTCGCCCTGCTGGTGCGGCTGTCCCGGGTACAGGACGGGGATCCGCTGCCCGAGGACGTGGCCGCGTTCGTGTCGCCGGTCCGGGCGCGCCGCTGGTGGGTCTTCTGGTCGCCGGGGCCCCGCCGGTGGTGGGTCGAGGCGCTGCGGACCGTCGCCGGGCTCGCCGCGACACTCGGCGGGGCGCAGCTGCTGGTCGACAACGCGGTCACGCTCGCGCACCGGTGGGGCGTCAGCGACCAGGTCATCGGCTTCACGCTGGTCGCGTTCGGCACGTCGCTGCCGGAGCTGATGACGTCGGTGCAGGCGCAGCGGCGCGGCGAGGGCGACCTCCTCGTCGGCAACCTGCTGGGCAGCAACATCTTCAACAGCCTGATCGGCGGCGCGGTCGTCGGTCTCGCCGCGGGCAGCTCGACGATCGCGCCGTTCGGGTTCGCCGCGGTCACCGCGATGGTGTTCGCCGCGGTCCTCGCGTGGCTGCTGCTGTGGCGGGGCAGCAGGATCACCCGCCCGGAGGCTTGCGTCCTGCTGGCGGCGTACGTGTGTGTCCTGCCACTGCTGATCTCCGCCAACCCGTGAGTTTCCGTTTGGCGGGACTGGGTACGCGACTCGAATGGGCGACGCGATGGTCCGGACACACCGCTCCGGAGACGTACTTGTGGTGGAAGTGTTGGGTCCTCTGGAAGCCGCGACGGTAGGCGCGCTGCGGTCCGTGGTCCTCGACACGATCGACGCCCACCGGCCGGCGGTGCTCACCGTCGACCTGCGGCGCGTCCCGTTCATGGACTCGATCGGCATCGGCACCCTGGTCGCGATCAACAACAAGGCCCGTGACGTCGGCGGCCGGATGGAGGTGCGCAGCCCGTCACCGTTCGTGCACCGGCTCCTGCAGGTCACCGGGCTGACGGAGCTGTTCGGGCTGCCCGACCTTCCCGTCGACGCCCCGGTCTCGGGCGCCGGCCTGATCCTTCCATCGTCCTAGGTCTTTCCGGTTCCGTTTTCCGGCGTCGGTACCGGCGGCGCCGCCCACTTCGATCGCCGTCTTTGATCGGCGTCGGCGTCAGTACCGGTCGACGATGACGCTGGAGACGCCGGCGGTGTTGTCGATCTCGTACCTGTCGGCGGCGGCCGGGTCACCGCTGGAGAACGCGGCGCCGCCGGCCACGCCGTCGTGCCGGGTGCCGTCGAGCGTGACGCTGCCGGCGCCGCCGCCGGCGACGACCTTCACGGGCCCGCCCTGCGGCAGGTGGACGCGGAACGTGGAGGCGCCGCCGCTCATCCGCACGGGCACGACGCCCTTCGCGGCGGGCAGGGTCAGCTCGATGCTCGACACGCCCCCCACGTATTCGACGCCGCCGATCTCACGCAGCCCGCGCAGGTCCGCGGTGTTGCTCGTGGCACCGGCCGTGAACCGGACCGTCCAGCGGACGGCACGGTTGAGCTCGACGCTGACGACGCCCCTGTCGGCCTTGCCGTTTCCCGAGTCCCGCAGTTGCACGCCGACGCGGCCGTCGACGCTGGTGACGCTCGGGACCGTCCGGCCGTCGCCGGGCGTGCTCACCCGGAACAGCGTGTCGCCGAGGTCCGCGGCGGTGACCGTGACCGCGGTGGCCCCGCTGAGCAGGTCCAGGGTCGCCGGGTCACGGCCGGCGACGGGCGCGGTGACGGTGTGCTGCGCGCCGCCGCCCCGGGGATGCTGGATCCGCCAGATGAAGACCGTGACCGCGGCCAGCACCAGGATCGCGAGCAGGATCATCCCGCCGATGAGCCAGACGGTGCGTGGGGACGGCCCGGCGGCGTGCGCGGGGGCCGTGGCGCGGGGGCGGGAGACGGTCACCATGCCGATGTGGTCTCCGCGTCGGTGCGCATCGAAACGCGTCAGCGTCCTACTTCAAGACCGGGGCCGCCGCCACGGGGGAAGCGGCGGCCCCGGCGTCCTTGGGATGCAACGCAATGTACTCCCAACGTGAGCCACTGCACAGCCCCAAACCGTGCCGTCTTCCCACCTTCCGCGGAACTGTCCTATGTAGAGCGTCCGGCCGCACGCAACCGCACACAATCCCACAGCATCAGCCGATTCCTCAGCGGAGTGCCGCGGCGCGGCGGCCGGCCTCGGCCGGCGTGAGCAGTTCGCCGTCCAGCACGACGGCCCAGAAGGCGGACAGCGGGATCCGCTCGAACAGCGGCGAGCCGAGCCCGTCGAAGACCCGCTCCGGCGCCAGCTTCAGCGACGTGGTCACCACGATCGTGGGGATGCTCTGCGCGAGCGCCAGGGTGCCCTTGATGTTGAGCACCCGGGTAGGGCTGATCGCGTCGGCGCCGGCGATGCCGGTCACCGGCAGCAGTCCTTCGGTGCCGGGCGCGTCGACGGTGCCGGCGGGCAGCTGCGCCGCGACGGCCTTCACGAGGGCGCTGCTGGGGGCGGTGCGGGCCCAGCCGCCGCGCTGGTGCAGCAGGCGCGTCGCGGTGGCGACGCTCGCCTCGACGTCGCGGTCGAGCTGCTCGCGGATCGCCCGCAGCGCCGGTCCGGGGTCGTCAGCGTTCGCGGCGCGGGCGATGTGCCACATCGACGCGTACCCGGGCAGCAGGCCCGGCAGGGGCGCCACGACCGCACGCAGCGTGACCGGGTCGTGGACGAACTCGGCGAGTCCGTCGAGGACCTGCCGGGCCACGCCGGTCGCTCCGGACGTACGGTCCTGCACTGCCGCGGTGAGTAGCGGCGACAACGTTGGCGCGCTCATGAAACCGGTCTCCCCTGTCGAAAACGGACAACGACCCCAGATGGACCTCATGTATGAGACAGCCGGGGTCGATCTCCGTCAAGGTACAAACGAGCAAGAACCGGTCGGCGCTGCGGGTCTTTACCGACCAGCAATCGGCGTGTAATCCCGGGCGCCGTAACCGATGTAGACCTGGCGCGGGCGGCCGATCTTGGTCTCCGGGTCGTTGATCATCTCGCGCCACTGGGCGATCCAGCCGGGGAGCCGGCCGAGCGCGAAGAGGACGGTGAACATCGTGGTCGGGAAGCCCATCGCCTTGTAGATGAGGCCCGTGTAGAAGTCGACGTTCGGGTACAGCTTGCGGGAGACGAAGTACTCGTCGGAGAGCGCGATCTCCTCGAGCTGCATCGCCAGGTCCAGCAGCGGGTCGGGCTTCGCCATCCGGCCGAGGATCTCCTGCGCGGCCTTCTTCACCAGCGCGGCCCGCGGGTCGTAGTTCTTGTACACACGGTGACCGAACCCCATCAGGCGGGTGCTGGAGTCCTTCTTGTCCTTGACCCGGCTGACGAAGCTCGCGATGTCGCCGCCGTCGTTGTGGATCTGCTGGAGCATCTCCAGGACAGCCTGGTTGGCGCCGCCGTGCAGCGGGCCGAAGAGCGCGTTGACGCCGGCGGAGACGGAGGCGAAGAGGTTGGCCTGGCTGGAGCCGACGAGCCGGACCGTGGACGTCGAGCAGTTCTGCTCGTGGTCGGCGTGCAGCAGCAGGAGCATGTCGAGGACCTTGACCGCGACCGGGTCGATCTCGTACGGCGTCGCGGGGACGCCGAACGTCATCCGCAGGAAGTTCTCGACATAACCCAGGGAGTTGTCCGGGTACAGCATCGGCTGGCCGATCGCCTTCTTGTAGGCGTACGACGCGATGGTCGGGACCTTCGCCATCAGGCGGATCGTGGAGATCTCGACCTGCTCCGGGTCGAACGGGTTGAGGCTGTCCTGGTAGAACGTCGACAGCGCGCTCACCGCGGAGGACAGCACCGCCATCGGGTGCGCGTCGCGCGGGAACCCGTCGAAGAAGCGGCGCATCTCCTCGTGCAGCAGAGTGTGGTGCTGGATGCGGCCGGTGAACTCCTCCAGCTCGGCCGGCGTCGGCAGCTCGCCGTGAATGAGCAGGTAGGAGCTCTCCAGGAACGTCGAGCGCTCGGCGAGCTGCTCGATCGGATAACCCCGGTAGCGCAGGATGCCCTCGTCGCCGTCGATGTAGGTGATCGACGATACGCACGAGGCGGTGTTGACGAACCCGGTGTCGAGCGTGACCTGACCCGTGTCCTTGAGTAGTTTGGAGATCTCGAGACCCTCGGGCCCTTCCGTCGCCTTGCGTGCCGGCAGGTCGAGCTCGCCGTCCGGGTATGTGATCTTGTACTCACTCATGCGCGTCGTTCCCGTCTCGTCCCGCAGTCCGGCTCCTGGCCGCGGCCGCCATTGCCCGCGACCGGCGCTTATGGCGCCGACGCGCAGGATTCCAGATGCACCCGCCCCACGGTGAGGCGGGTCGCTCACGTGCGACATTTCCTACTCGTCAACCTCTTGACCAATCTTCCCACAGCCGTCGCGGACGCACTTCTCAGCGAGTTCCTCCGGCATGGGTGTTCGGCGGTCACCCCGCCTTGGTGGCCAATGGGAGCATGCGAAGAATCCTGCTGTCCGGCGGCGTGATCGCCGGCACGACGGCCGCGCTCGCCCTTCCCGGCGTCGCGTCGGCCGAAGGCGCCGGCTCGGTCACCCCGGACACGGTGAAGCCGGGCGGGAGCGTCACCTTCAGCACGGTCTGCCCGGACGGCGTGAAGTCCGCCGACGTCTCCGGCACCGTGCTCGGCCTGGCGGCCCGCATCCCGATGGAGGCGAGCAAGACGCCCGGTTCGTTCTCCGTCTCCGTCGACATCCCCGCGTCGATCTCCGCCGGCACGTTCAACGTCAGCATCGACTGCGGGGACGGCAGCTCTTCAGTGGTCAAGCTGATCGTGACGCCCACCGGCGGGGTGCCGACCGGCGGCGGGTCGACCGCGCGGGGCCCCAACCGCTCGCTGATGGCGGTCGGCGGCGGACTGCTGCTGGCCGGTGCCGCCGGGGCGCTGTTCCTGCGACGCCGCACGGTGTGAGGCACCGGCACCGGCCCCGGCACCTGCTCGTCAGGTCCAACGGCACCTGGCGCGGCGGCACCGCCGTGGGCGTCATCACCCTGGCCGTCGCGGGTGTCTCGCTCGTCGGCGCCGGCTACGGCGCGGGCCCGCCACCACCCGTCGTGGCGGCCTCCTCCGGTGCGGGCTCGGCCGGGATCGCGGGCGCCGCCGTGGCCGCGTCCACCCCGGTCAGGCTGCGCATCGGGGCGATCTCCGTCGAGGCCCCGGTCGAGCGGGTCGACGTCGACCGCGACGGCACGCTCATCCCGCCCTCCCTGCGCGAGGCGACGAAGGTCGGCTGGTACGAGCGGGGACCGACGCCCGGCGAGAACGGCAACTCCGTCATCGTCGGGCACGTCGACACCGCCGGCAGCGGGCCCGCGGTGTTCTTCCGGCTCGGCCTGCTCAAACCCGGCGACGCGATCGTCGTGGCGCGGCGCGACGGCTCGTCGGTCACGTTCGCCGTCGACGGCGTGCGGCTGTACTCCAAGCACGAGTTCCCCGCCGGCCTGGTCTACGGCCCGGCCACCCGCCCCCAGCTGCGGCTGATCACCTGCGGGGGCACGTTCGACCGGGCGACGAGCACCTACTCCGGCAACACCGTGATCACCGCGACGATGGTGTCGTGGCGAGCTGGTCCAGGGTGACGGCGTGGATCCGGCCGGCCGGCACCGACCGCTCCAGCAGCATGTTGCGCATGACCCCGACCGCGAGCGGCGAGCCGCACAGGTAGACGTCGTGCGACGTCCACTCGGCGAAGTCCACCACCACCTGCGGCAGGGATCCGCTGAGGTACGGGTGCGCCGGCCCCCTCGCCACCACCGGGTGCACGGTGGCGTGGGCGCAGGCCGCGGCGTGCTCGCGCAGCGACTCCAGGTCGTACAGGTCGTCGCGGGTCGAAACCCCCCAGAACAGGTGGATGACCCGGTCGTCCTGGCGGGCCGCCAGCTCGTCCAGCAGCCCCTTCACCGGGGCGACGTGCACGTCCTCGGCGACGATCAGGATCGCCCGGCCGTGCTGCTCGATGACGAACTCCCCCTCGGCCCGGTGCAGGCGGACCGCGTCGCCGACCCGCGTGCCGTGCACGAGCGCGCCGGTGGCGTCGTCGCCGGGAGTCGCCTGCACGTGCAGCTCCAGCCGGTTGCCGTCGGCCGGCGGGGCGGAGATCCAGCAGGGCCGCCACGCGCCCGGCACCATCGGGTGCTCGATGACGGCGCGCTGCCCCGCCCGGGCCGGGTACGGCAGGTCGGTCGCCAGGCGCAGCACCGCCACGTCGTCGCGGCGCTGGTCGTGGGCGACGACGGTGGCCGTCCAGAACGGGGTGTCCTCCTGCTGCATCGCCTTTGCCTGGCGCAACCAGCCGACGACGAACCGCCAGGCCTCCCGCAGCGTGTCCGGGTCGTCGGTCTGCACCGCCTCGACCAGCGCCGCCTCGAACAGGTCCAGCTGGCGGCTGTGCGGCCCAATCAGCGCGTCGAGCGCCGGTGCCAGCTGCGCGAGCTGCGGCACCACGGCGCTGGGCTGGTCGAAGTGGTCCAGCAGCCACACGAAGCCGCGCCCGGCCGCGGCCTGGTCCGCCGCGATCGCGCTGTGCAGGACCGTGCGCTGCTCCTGGGGCACCTCGGCGAGCCGCGCGACGACCGACCGCACGTCGCGCACGCTCTCACGCAGCCGCTGCTGGAGCTGCGCGAGATAGCCCAGATCGCCGGGTTTCGGCCCTTCCGCCGGCGCGTCCTGTGCAAGACTGTCCTTTGGCTGATCTTGGTGACGCCTGGGCCGCGGTGACGCCGCCCGATCCTGGGCGGCCTGCTCCAGCTGGGCTTGTCGCCATGCCCAGAGCACTGTCAACGGTTCGCCGCCATGTCCGACCGGTCCTACGTGCGCCACGCTTCCAGTCTCCCGGGTTCCGCACGGGAACGCGGGGATATGTCGGAATTGGCAACACTTTGCCCAGCTCCAAAATGTCGTACCTCTTTCGTAGAGTGCGGTGCATGTCGTTGGATTTGCTCGAGCTGCTCCCCGCCGGCTGGCGGGACCTGATGAAGCCGCACCTGGATCTCGAGATCGTGCACAAGCTCGAAGCGTTCGTGGAGGCGGAGTATGCGGCCGGCCCCGTCTATCCCCCGCTGCCCGACCTCTTCACCGCCTTCCGGCTCTGTTCCCCGGAGGCCGCGCGGGTGCTGATCCTCGGCCAGGACCCCTACTTCAAGGAGGGCCAGGCTCACGGGCTCAGCTTCTCGGTGCGCCCCGGCGTGTCGATCCCCCCGTCGCTGCGCAACGTCTACAAGGAGCTCCGCGACGACCTCGGCGTCACCCCGCCCACCAACGGTGACCTCACCGGCTGGGCGAGCGACGGCGTCCTGCTGCTCAACGCGGTGCTCACCGTCCGCGCCGGCAAGGCCGCCTCCCACGCCAACAAGGGCTGGGAGCACTTCACCGACGCCGCGATCGCCGCGCTCAACTCGATGCCCCGCCGGGTCGTGTTCGTCCTCTGGGGCGGCTATGCCCGCAAGAAGGCCGTCCTGGTCACTAACCCCCAGCACAAGGTCATCGAGGCCGGCCACCCCAGCCCGATGAACCCCGCCGGTTTCCTGGGCTCGAAGCCCTTCAGCCAGACCGACGCCGCGCTCGTCGAGGCCGGCCTGCCGCCGGTCCGCTGGGTCTGACCCCGCCGTGAAGGCCCTCGAGGGACCGTTGTGGCGGGCGCTGCTGGTCTTCCGCATCGCCGCGCTCGGTTATGCGGCCGTGCTGATGATCGGCAACTTCCGGCACTACTACTGGCCCCTCGGCGGCTGGCTGGTCCTGTCCGTCATGGCCGCCTGGACGGTGGTGAGCAGCCTCGCCTATGCGCGCCCCGAGCGCCGCGGCTGGCCGCTGCTCACCGCCGACCTGGCCGTCACCGCCTGCTGCCTGCTCTCCACCCGCTGGATCGTCCAGCCCGACGGCCTCGGCGTCGGCGCCCCCACCCTGCCGATGGCGTGGGTGGCGAGCCCGGTCGTCGCCTGGGCCATCTCCGGCGGCCGCCGCCGCGGCGCGATCGCCGCCCTGCTGATGAGCGTCGCCGACGTCGTCGTCCGCGACGGCTTCTCCCAGGCCACCGTCAACGGCCCCGTCCTCATGCTGCTGGCCGGCGTCGGCATCGGCCACATCGCGCGCCTCGCGATCGACGCCGAGGCCCGCCTGCAGCGCGCGACCGAGCTCGAGGCCGCGACCCGCGAGCGTGAGCGCCTCGCCCGCGGCATCCACGACTCCGTCCTGCAGGTCCTGGCCCTCCTCCAGCGCCGCGGCGCCGAGCTGGGCGGCGAGGCCGCCGAGCTGGGCCGCCTCGCCGGCGAGCAGGAGGCCACGCTCCGCGCCCTGGTCACGTCCAGCGGCCCCCTCCAGCACTCCACCGGCCGCTCCACACCGGCCTCCGGCCGCCGCCCGTTCCGCCTGTCCCGCGCCGCCTCGGTCTCCGCCGCCGGTCCTCCACCTCTCCGGGCCTCCCCTCCCGCTGCGACCGCCGCGGTGTCCACGGCTTCGGGCGGCGCGCGGGCAGCCGACGGTTCCGGCAGGTCGGGGGCGAGCGCCACCCGCGGCGCCCCTGGCTTCCTGGCCTGGCGCCGGCGGACGTCACAGTCCGCCGCCTCCCGCGCCGACACCGACCCGCCTTCTGCGGCCGCTGCTGGTTCCGACGCCAGCGCGTCGGGCGGCGCGCAGGCAGCCGACGGTTCTGGCACGTCAGGGGCGAGTGCCACCCGCGGCGCTGGCGCCCCGGCCCTCCAGGCCCCCCATGGCACCGACGCCCGGCCGCCCTCTGCGGCCGCCGCAAGCTCCGGCGCCGCCGCGGTTCCCGCCGCTTCGGGCGGTGCGCGGGCAGTCGGCGGTTCCGGCAGGTCGGGGGCGAGCGCCACCCGCGGCGCCGCTGGGTTCCTGACCTGGCGCTGGCGGGCGTCACGGACCGCCGCGTCCCGCGCCGCCGGCTCCCGGGGCCTGCCCGGCTGGGACGACACCGGGCACGACCTGGTCGACCTGCGCACCCTGCTCGACCGTCACAACGCGACGGGCGTCAGCGTCGCCACCCCCGCCACCGAGGTCCTCCTCCCCGCCCCGGTCGCCGCCGAGGTGGCCGCGGCCGTCGCGGCGGCCGTCGACAACGTCCATCTCCACGCCGGCCCGGCCGCCAAGGCCTGGCTGCTGGTCGAGGAGCTCGACGACACCGTGACCATCACCATCCGCGACAACGGCCCAGGCATCCCCGACGGCCGCCTCGCCGAGGCCGAGCAGGCCGGCCGCCTGGGCGTCGCCCAGTCCATCCGCGGCCGCATCCGCGACCTGGGCGGCACCACCATCGTCACCAGCAGCCCCACCACCGGCACCGAGATCGAGCTCCAAGTCCCCCGCTGACGCCAACCCCGCGCTTGCCAGGACGCTCCCGCCTCTGAGCCGCACGCTGATGTGCGGTTTCCCTGGCGACCCCCAAGCCCACAGCCAGCCCAGCGTCCGCACCGCAACAACAGACGCAGCGCCGAACTCACACCGCCGAGCAGGCCGGCCGTCTGGGCGCCGTCCAGTCCATCCGCAGCCGTATCCGCGACCCTCCGCGGAGCATTGTCAGCGTCTGCCCCATAGGACGCTCCGAAGGCGACCCGGTAACGCAAGACCTGATGCTGCGCCAGCTGTAGTCACGACAAAGCCGACGCTGCAGTGCTCCGCCGGCTCTGCGCCGCACCGACGCCGCCTCTTGCTCCGCCGTCTCGCTGAATGCCATCTCGTCCATCGCCGCCTCGCTGGTGCCGCCTCTTACCTCACGGCGGCGCCGGGCAGCATCCATCAACCTCGGCGGTGTCCGCACGGTTGCCGGGGTCTCCATGAACCCGAATGGTGGTGGCGGTCCTGGGTGGCAGGGAGCGGGCGGTTGGTTCGGTGGCGGGCCGATAGGGTGCTCGTGTGGACGCTGCGGGACGGCTTCGGGTCATGGTGGTGGATGACCATCCGATGTGGCGCGAGGGTGTCGCCCGGGATCTGGCCGAGGCGGGGTACGAGGTCGTCGCCGCGGTCGGGGAAGGGGCGCAGGCGATCCGGATCGCTGGGTCGGTGCGGCCCGACGTCGTGGTGCTCGACCTGCAGCTGCCCGACCTGTCCGGGGTGGAGGTCATCCAGGGGCTGCTCGCCTCGTGTCCCGAGGTGCGGATCCTGATGCTGTCGGCGAGCGGCGAGCAGCAGGACGTGCTCGACGCCGTCAAAGCCGGCGCCACCGGGTACCTGGTGAAGTCCGCGGCACGGGACGAGTTCCTCGCGGCGGTGCGCCGGACCGCTGAGGGTGACGCCGTGTTCACGCCCGGGCTGGCGGGGCTGGTGCTCGGCGAGTTCCGGCGGCTGGCCAGCGTGACGCGGGCCGAGGACCCGGACGCACCGCGGCTGACCGAGCGTGAGACCGAGGTGCTGCGGCTCGTGGCCAAGGGCGTCACGTACAAGGAGATCGCCGAACGACTCGTGCTCTCGCACCGCACGGTGCAGAACCACGTGCAGAACACCCTCGGCAAGTTGCAGTTGCACAGTCGCGTCGACCTCGTGCGGTACGCGATCGAGCGAGGGCTGGACGAGTAGCGTCACACGCCGTAGATGTCCAGCAGGTAGTGGCCGAGGACGGTCTGCGTGTGCAGGTCGAGGACCAGGACCAGAAAGACGTTCGGGGTCTCACAGTTCACCAGGACGTGCTGCAGACCGCCGTTGGGCATCTGCCACGCGTAGTTGACGCTTCCTTCGCTGAAGTCGTGCCCGCCCAGGTCCTCCTCGGGGATCGCGTCGAAGTAGGGCCAGAAGTCGAAGGGCGGCTCGTCGTCCGGGCCGATCTGCGTCGGCTCGGGCTCCATCGTCGCCTTGTACTCAGCCTCGGTGAGCAACCGCATCCAGCCAGCATGCCCCGTCACACACCGGACAGGAAGATCCTGTTACTCAGACGGGGATGAGTAGGGCACCGGATACCCGCAACCACCTTGCGGCGTCATCCTGATCACCATGACGACGTACCCGTGCCCGTTCTGCGGCGGCCAGGCCGACCTTGACGCCGGCTGCTCCGGCTGCGGTCGCCCGCCGTTCCCCGACGCCGCGGAGGTGGTGCGGCTGGGCGCCCGGGCCGGCGAGCTGCTCGTCGAGGTCGAGGCGGCCCGCGCGGAGCTCGACGAGGCACGCTCCAAGTACCAGGCGGCGGTCCAGCGGCTGAACGCGGTGCGCGCACAGCGCAACATGCTTGCGGCACGGGTCAGCCAGGCGGTGGAGATGGCGCGCCGGGCACTCTCCGAGGCGGCAGCGGCGTCGGTACGGCCGACGCCCGCACCCCCGCAGCCGCCGATCCGCCCCGTGCTCGTGCCGGGCCCGGGCGGTCCGGCGGTCCACGGGCCGGCCGCGGTGCCCCCGGCCGCGGCGCCGGCGGCGGAGGCCAGCCCCCGCACGGTGCAGAACCTGCTGTTCATCCTCGGTGGCCTGCTGCTCGGCAGCGCGGCGATCGTGTTCGCGGCCGTCGCCTGGGCGAGCTTCGGGGTGCTGGGCCGGGCCGCGATCCTGGCGACGGTCACGGTCGTCACCCTCGCGTTGCCGCCGCTCGCGCTGGCGCGGGGGCTGCGGTCCACGGCCGAGACGTTCGCCGCGCTGGGGTTGCTGCTCGTGCTGCTGGACGGCTACGCCGCCTGGTACGTCAACCTCGCCGGGCTCGCCGACACGACCACGCCGACCACGTACGCGGGACTGGTCTTCGGGGTGACCGCCGTCGTCGCCGGCGGGTATGCGCTCGCAACCGGCTTGCGGGGTCCCCGCTTCGCGGCCCTCCTCGCGGTGCAGCCGGTGCTGCCGTTGCTGGCGGCCGACCGGTCCTTCGAGGCGACGGGCTGGACGCTCACGTTCGTCGCGGTGGCGGCGCTCGACGTGCTGCTCGCCCGGACGGTGGAGAAGGCCGCCTGGGTCGGCGCCGGGATCGCGGTCGCGACCGCCGCGCCGCTGGGACTGCTCGCACTGTCCACCGTGGATGGCGTGACCGGCGCGCTCGGCGCCGGCGGGGCGATGCTGGCCCTGGCCGCGGTCATCGTCGCCGCCGGCCTCGCCCACCGGACCACCGCGCACGTCGGCACCGCGGTGGCGGTCGGCATCGTCGCGCTCGTCGCGGTGCGAATCCTCGCGGAGGTGCTGCCGGACCACCGGGCCATCGCGTTCGCGTGCGTGCCGGTGCTGCTCGCGCTCGCCGCGACCGTGCTGCCCGCCCGGGTCCGTGCGGGCGCCCGGGTCGGCGCGTACGTCGTCGCCGGCACGACCGCGGTCCCCTACGCCTACGCCGCCCTGTTCGCCGCCGGGTCGGCCGTCGACGCGGCCCTGCCCGCCTGGCACGGCCCGGCGTCCACCCTGGCACGGATCTTCTCCTGGCAGGTGGCGGCCGCCCTGCTGCCCGTCGCCGCGGCCGTCTTCGTCCTCACCCGGTCCCGCCTGGTGGTCTGGCCGACGCTGGTGCTGCTCGCGTTGGCCGTCCCGGGCACGTTCGACGCCCCGCTGCCGGTGGTGTCCGTGCTCGACTTCGCGGTCCTGGCGGCCCTCACGGTCACCGCACTGCGCTGGTCCACCCGGCCCGCGCCTACGCCTGTGGTCGGACTTGCCGCCCCGTCGCCCGCAACACCCTTGCAGGAGCCGTCGCCCGTCGCCGACCGGGCGCGGACGGCAATCCCGGCCGGGTGGTGGGCGGCGACGGCGCTGCCGGTGGTGGCGGCACACGCGGTCCTCGTCGGGCTGGACACGCCCCTGGCGACGCTGCTCACCATGGCCGGGTTGACCGTGATCTGTGCGGTCTTCGCAGCGCGGAGCGGGTCGGCCAGGTTCGCGGCGCCGGGGATCACCATCGGGCTGGCGGGATTGCCGCTGCTCGCGGCCGCCGCGGTCCGGCTCGCCACCAACGGTGAGGCGTGGTCGGTGCCGGCGCCGATGTTCGGCGCTGCGGGCGGCCTGGCGCTGGCCACGGTCCTGGCCACCGTGGCCCTGGGCAGGTTCGCCCGGACCCGGAACGGAATGGGCACACCGCAGAGCACGTCCCCAGCGCCGCACGGCGCGACCGGCCCGGCGCAGGGCGGGATCAGCGCGGCGCAGGGCGCGTCCGAGGGGCAGCACGGCGGGGTCGGTCCGGCGTACGGCGGGATCGGCGCGGGGCAGGGGACGGCCGGGGTGGGACCGGACGGGTCGGGTGGGGTCGGCTGGGCGGGGGTGCTCGGGGTCGCGCTCGGGGGGCTGGGGGTGACGCTGGCCGCGGTCGGGTTGTCGGTGGCCGATGGGGGGCGGTTGCCGTTCGGGGTGTTCGCGGCCGGGGTGATCCTCGCGGTGTGGTTCGCGGCGACCGGCGCGGCCGGGTGGGGGCGGGCCCGCGACGGGGGTCCTGCCGCGGGAGGAACGGCGGGCGCATGGCTGGTGACAGCGGTGCTGCCCGGGGTCGTCCCTGCGGCGGTCGTGCTGATCGCGGTGGTGCCGGCGGTGTTCGAGACGTTGGTGCGGCCGTACCGGTGGCTCGGGGCCGTCTGGCAGGGGGCGCCCGGCGGCGTGGGGCTTGATCCGGGCGGGCGTTGGTGGGCCGGGGAGGCGCAGGCGTTCGGGCCGGGGCCTGCCGCGGCGGCGCTCGGGCTGGTGGCGGTGCTGGCGGTCCTCGTCGCCCGGCGGACCCGGACGGCCGTGTGGACGCTCGCGGGGGCACCGCTCACCATGGCCGTTGTCCTGGGGTGCCTGGCTGCCGAGGCGCCGTGGCCGGTGGTGCCCGCGGTGACGCTCGCGGGTGGGCTCGGCACGGCACTTGCCGCGGCGCTGGTCAGGCCCGGTGCGCGGGCGATGCGGGTGAACGTGGGGGCGTTCACGTGCTGGTTCACGGCCGGGGCCGGGTTCGCCGGGTGTCTCGCGACGAGACCGGCCACCCTTGCCGCTCTGGCGGCCGTCCTGGTGACGGGCGCGGTCGTCGGCGTGGCGGGGCGGACCGCGGCGGCCAGGACGGCCGGCTGGCTGGTCGGTGCGGTCAGCGCCGGCTGGCTGGCGTTCGCCTCGGCCCGCGCGGCGGAGCTGCCGTTGCGATGGGCCGGCTACTGGGTCCTGCTCGCGGCCGCCGCCGTCCTCGCGGCGTCGGTGGTCGTCCGCCGGCTGCACCCAGCCGCAACCGGCGTGCAGGACGGCGGCGCACAGGTCGTCCCTGGGCACGACGGCGCCTCACCGGCGGCCGCCTCGCAAACGGGAGCCGCTCAGGCCGAGGCCACGCACGCATGGGCCCCGCCCTCAGTGCCCACGCACGAGGGGCCCACGCACGAAGGGGCCACGCACGAAGGGGCCACGCAGGCAGGGATCGCGCAGACGGAGGCAGCGGCGGCAGGAGCAGCCACAGCCGCCATCCACGCAGGGGCCGCACAGACGGAAGCCGTGCAAGCGGCACCGGCAGGCGCAGGAGCGGCGCAGGGCGGCTGGACCCAGGGCGGCGTCGGGCAGGTCCGGGACGGTCAGGGGCGGAACGCGCGGGCCTGGGAGGGGCTCGTGCTGGAGGTGGTCGCGCACGCCACGGCGGTGGTGGCGTTCCTGCTCACCAGCGGGGACCTCGCCGCGATGGCCGGGATCAGCAGCCTCTGGGGGCTCGCGCTCGGGCTGCGGGCGCTCACCGGCGGCCCCAGGGTCGCGTTCGCGGGGGTGGCCGGGGCGGCGCAGCTGGTCGCGTACTGGTTGGTGCTGGCCTCGAACGAGGTGGCGCTGCTGGAGGCGTACACGCTGCCGGCGGGCGCGGTCGCGGCGGGCGTCGGCTGGTACGCGACGCGGAAGCGGGCGGTGGTGGGACAGCGGCCGCTCGGGAGCTGGGTGGCGTTCGGGCCGGCGTTGCTCGCGGCGTTCGGGCCGAGCCTCGCGTCGGTGCTGGTGGTCGAGGGCGAACCCGTGCGGCGACTGCTGCTCGGGACCGGGGCGCTGGTCGTGGTCGTCGTGGGGGCGGTGCGGCGGCTCCAGGCGCCGGCCGTCACCGGCGGACTGGTGCTGACGGTCGTCGCGTTGCACGAGATCGCCGTGTACTGGGACCTGCTCCCCCGGTGGGCTCCGCTCGCCGTGGCCGGGCTGGTCCTGGTGGCCCTCGCGACGACGTACGAGCGACGCATCCGCGACGTGCGACGCATCCGCGACGCGGTGACCCGGATGCGCTGAACCCGCCCGGAGCCGCTGAAACCCGCCCGGATGCGCTGAAACCGGCGCAGAAGCGGCTGAAACCGAGTGGAACGTCAGACGGTGACGATCGTCTGGGTGCGGCGGGCCTGGTCCGCCGCGCTCAGAATCCCGGTGATGAGCGCCGCGTAGCGGACGTCGCACGGGTGCGGCGACCCCGCGGCCGCGGCGATCAGGGCCGTGACCGCGTGGCCGAAGGCGTCGACGGGGGTGTCGGCGCCCCACGCGGGCAGCGTCAGGGCGCCGTGCTCGCCGAAGTACGAGAACCCGAACGACGTGGCGTCGGGGGCCGCGTCCAGGGTCAGCGACAGGGTGCTCGCGGCGCCGCTGTCGTGCCGGAGCAGGAGATGCACGGTGTCGTGGGGCCCGTCGGCGGCGCTGAGGTCGACGACGGGGCCGAGCAGCGGCAGGATCACCGAGAGGGCGTGCGGGCCGAGGTCCCAGAGCCCGCCGTGCTCCTTGCGCCAGGTCGAGCCCGCATAGGGGTTGCCGGGCTGGAAGATCGAGGCGTACATGGTGGCGTGCGCGGCGTACCAGCCGCCGAGCGCGGCGTTGTCGCGCAGGAACGCGTCGACCGCGGGGATGAAGCGGTTGGTGAAGAACACGACGGACGCGACCCCGGTCGCGTCGGCGGCCTCGACGACGGCGGCGGCGGACTCGACGGTCAGCGCGAGCGGCTTGTCGAGCAGGAGGTGCTTGCCGGCGCGGGCGGCCCGGGCGGCGAGGCTCGCCTGGATCTCGGGCGGGAGCGCGACCGCGACCGCGTCGACGTCGTCCAGGAGGGCGTCGACGTCGTCATACGCCTTGGCCCCGAACGGCTCGGCGAGCGCGGCGGCCTTCGACGGGGAGCGGCCCCAGACGCCGGCGAGCGTGGCGTCAGGATGCGCCGCCAGGGCCACCGCCTGTGTCTTCGCAGCCCAGTGTCCCGTGCCCAGCAAGCCGAATCGCATCGGGCCATTCTCCACGAACGCCGCCCCGCGACCGCACGAGCCCCCGGGAAGGCCTTGTCAGTTGTGCCGGTCGATCCAGGTGTCGATGCGGGCCCACCACTCGTACAGCCAGTCGACCCGCTGCTCGTCACCGGCCGGCACCTCGGCGGCGTCGACGGACCACCAGCGCATGGTGATGGTCAGGTCCAGGGGCAGGTGCCGCCACACGTCGCCGGCGGTGAGCAGCCTGTCCAGGCCGGTGTGCGCGACCCAGATGACCCCCGCCTCGGGGGCGGCGTCGAGGGCGGCGAGGGTCCCGCCGGGCCGGGGTGCGAGGACGTGCCGGAGGCGGGCGGCGCGCTCGGCCATCGCGTGCAGGCCGAGGTCGCGCAGGCGCTGGATGGCGCGTTCGCGGCGGGTCGGGGTGAAGTTGCCGCCCTCGGGGAAGAGGACGAGGGCGTCGTTGTCGTCGAGGCCGGTGGCGAGCCGGGCGACGTGCGACGGGTCGCCGCCGCCGTCGGTGAGGAACAGGTTGGGCAGCCGGTTGAGCATGACGTCGATGACGGGGTCCCACTGCAGGGTGTGCTTGAGGACGATGCGCGGCTCCCGGTCGAACCAGTTCATCAGCGCGTGGATGAGCAGGAACGAGTCGCCCGGCCCGGCGTGCCGGCAGAAGACGAGCTCCGGCCGGCCCGGTGCCGCCACGTCCGGGTCGGTGCCCACCACCGCGACCTTGACGCCGAGCGCCCAGCGCGCCTGGTCGTACAACACGTGCAGGAACCGCCCGGTGAGGACGTAGTGCATCCGCTGGAACCGCGGGCCGCGCAGCTTCCAGCCGAACCCGCTGCCGACCCAGAGCCCGAACAGGACGACCAGCGCGACGGCCTCCAGCAGCAGGTAGACGGCGAGCATCCAGGTGACCCGCAGCGCGCGCAGCCGTCCGGACCCGAACGGTGCGGCCAGGGCCGCGACCAGCAGCCACACCGGCATCGTGGCCAGGACCGCGACGATGACCGCGAGGAACACCGGGGCCAGGACGACGCGGCGCAGCCAGCGGGGCGGCATCATGACGACAGGTACGCGCGCGTCGCCTCATACGCGCGGTCGATGCGGGCCCGGGCCAGGGTCATGTTGCGGTAGGACAGCGGTGAGTCGTCGCGTGCGGAGCCGCCGCCGGTGGGGAGGACGTGGACGGTGACGCCGGGCGGCGCCTCGGCCACCTCGCGGGCGAAGCGGTGCCGGCGGGCGACCTCGAACGCGACCTGCGCGACCTCCCACGGCCGGCGCGGCGGGCGCAGCGGCCGTTCGATCCGGCCGACCTGCATGACGAACACGGTGCGGGCCCCCAGGATGACGGCGCGGCCGACCGGCACGGAGTTGACGATCCCGCCGTCGATGAAGTGCTCATCCCCGAGGTGGACGGGCGGCAGCAGCCCGGGCACGGCGGAGCTCGCCAGGACCGCCTCGACGAGGGGTCCCTTGTCGAACCAGTGCTCGGCGGCGCGTTCGATGCTGGCGGCGCAGCACTGGAAGGGCACCGGCAGGTCGTCGAAGGTCGTGTCGGCGCCGAGCTCGCGGGTCAGCAGCCGGCGCAGCGGCGCCGGCGAGTGCAGGTGGGTCCGGCGGGCGAAGCGGCCCAGCTGGCGGGGCAGCGAGTCGCCGTAGACGGTGCGGGCCTCCGGCGACACCCACAGCTCGGTGAGGCGGTCGGCGACGCGCTCGTCCGGGGCGGCGGCGACGGCGGCGCCGTTGAACGCGCCGATGGAGGTGCCGACGACGAGGTCGGGGCGGATCCCGGCGTGCAGCAGCGCCCGGGCCATGCCGACCTCGACCGCGCCGAGCACGCCGCCGCCGCCGAAGACGAACCCGACAGGACCAGGGAAGCGCACGCCTCCGAACGTAACGCGAAGGCGCCGTGGCCGCAGAGGTCAGGCGCGGCCGGGCACGTACCGGGGCGGCGCCGACGTCGCGGAGCTCGCGGGGCGGCTGCCGGTCGGCTGCCCGGACGGGCGCGGACCGCCGCCGCCACCGAAGTCGTCCTCGCCCGGCGGCGGGGGCGGGGGCCGGTCGCCGTCGAACCCGCCGGGCGGTCCGCCGTCCGGTGGTCTCTCCGGCGGGACGCTGGCGGTGGGGCGGCTGCCGTTCTCCGGTGCCGGGACGAGGTCCGTGATCGGCGGGAGGACGGTGCCGCGCCGGCCCTCGGCGTAGCGGGTGTCGCAGGCGACGTCGTTGACGGAGAAGCTCGTCGGCATCGGCATCACGCCGTTGGCGCCGTTCATGCCGATGGTGACGGCCTTGCCGGGCGGGATGCCGATCTCGCCGGTGACGCGCACGCCGCCGCCGACCCGCTGCCAGCTGGCGACGCCGCCGTTGACGTGCGTGACCTCCTGCCCGCCGGGGAGCAGGAAGTGCAGCTGCCACGGTTTGACGGGCCGGTTGCCGGAGTTGGCGATGACGATCCGGGAGGCGAAGGCCTTGTCGACGTTCTCGACCGGCTCGGGCCGGCTGTAGTAGTCGATGCTGCACGCGGGCCGGGGCGCCCACGGCTTCCAGACGGCGAGCGCGCCGGCGCCGACGGCGAGGACCACCGCGGCGACCGAGCCGGCGAGGGCGCGGCGGCTGCGGCGCCGGGCCGCCCGCCGGCTGCGCGGGACCGTCACCTCCCGGCCGAAGGTCGGCTCGGGCGCCTCCCGGTGCCGTGGCACCGGGACCGCGGGCGCGTGGACCTCCTGCGTGGAGGAGCCGTCCTCCCCGGGTAGGACGACGTGGATGCCGGTGGCGGCGGCGAGGGTGCGGGCGACGTACGCCGCGGGTGGCCGCGTGTCGGGGTCCTTGGCGAGGCACTGCCCGACGAGCTGGGCGATGCCGGCCGGCAGCCCGGGGATGTCCGGCAGCGGGTGCGGCGGCTCGTACACGTGGTTGGCGATCATCTGCGTCGGCGTGTCCGCGTGCCACGGCAGCCGGTCGGTGAGGCACCGGTAGACGAGCAGGCCGACGGTGTAGACGTCGGTCGCGGGGATGACGCCGCCGCCGAGGAGCCGCTCCGGCGCGAGATAGGCGGGTGTACCGAAGACGGTGCCGTCCTCGTCGTCGGGGTCGAACGAGCCGGTGAGCCCGGCCACACCGAAGTCGAGGATCTTCGCGCCGGCGGCGGTGAGCATGATGTTGCTGGGTTTGATGTCGCGGTGCACGACGTGGCGCTCGTGCGCGGCGGCGAGCCCGGCGGCGACCTGGGCGCAGATCTGGGTGGCGCGGCGCCACGACATCGGCCCGCTACGCAGCCGGTTGGACAGCAGCTCGCCCTCGAGGAGCTCCATGACGACGTACGGGCGGCGGCCGTGCCGGCCCGCGGCGAGGTCACCGGCCTCGCCGTAGTCGTGCACGGCGGTGATGTTGGGGTGCTGGAGGCGGGCGACGACCTGCGCCTCGGCCCGGATGCGCTCCCGGTTGCCGGGTTTGTTGGCGAGCTCCTCGGCGAGCAGCTTGATCGCCACGTCGCGGTCGAGCACGAGGTCCTGGGCCCGCCAGACGACCGCCATGCCCCCGGTCCCGACCGGCGCGATCAGCCGGTACCTGTTACCGAGGACCTCGTCAGCCGTCCCGCTCACCCAACCGCCGTCCTGATCGATTCCGGTCGCTGTACCCCAGGAACCCTAATCGCCATCCGGCTGCGGCGCGAGACCCCATATGCGAACAGCCCCGGCAAACTTCTCGCCGGGGCCGTTCAAAGATGCGACTCAGATCGTCAGAAGGTTGCCGTCCGGCACGACGATCTGCGGCCGTCCGTGTTCGAGCACCGCGGCGGCCTGCCTCGCGGCGAAGCCGGGCGCCTCGGTGATGGCGGTGCGGTACACGTCGGCGGTGTCGGCCGCGATCGTGGACCAGCCGTACTTCTGGCCGACCATCGTGCGGGCCTTCTGGGCGACCCGGCGGGCGAAGGGCTCGTCGTCCAGCAGGGTGCCGACGGACGCGGCGAGCGCGTCCGGGGTCTTCGCCGGGAAGGTCACGCCGGTCTCGCCGGGCTGGACGATCTCGGCGAGGCCGCCGGTCGCCGCGACGGCGAGGGGCGCGCCGGCGGAGGCACCCTCGAGCGCCACCATGCCGAACGGCTCGTAGATGCTCGGCACGACGAGCGCGTCGGTGGCGGCCATGAGCGCGGGCAGCTCGCCCTCCCCCATGAAGCCGGCGAAGCTGACAGCGCGTTGCAGCCGCAGCCGCCGCACGTCCTCCTGGAGCTCCGCCCGGTGGGGACCGTCACCGGCGATGACGACCCGCAGGCCGTTGTGCCGGGCGCGCAGCTCGGGCAGGGCGGCGATGAGGTCCTGCACGCCCTTCTCGTACACCAGGCGGCCGGCGTAGCCGAGGAGTGGACCCTCGCCGGCGAAGCGGGCGCGGGCGGCGTTGACGGCGCGGGACGGCGCCTTCCAGACGCTGGAGTCGACCCCGTTGGCGACGACCGAGACGCGGGCGGGCGCCAGGTCCAGCAGCCGGGTCACCTCCCAGCGCATGTACTCGGAGCAGACCACCACCCGGCAGGCCTCGTGGCCGAGCCACCACTCGACGGAGTGGATGCACTTATTCATCTCGTCGGGCAGCCAGCCCTGGTGCCGGCCGGCCTCGGTGGCGTGGATGGTCGCGACCAGCGGCAGGTCGAGGCACTCCTTGAGGGTCACGGCGGTGTGCGTGACCAGCCAGTCGTGGGCGTGGATCAGGTCGTACTCCCCGGTGGCCGCGGCGCGCAGGGCGGCCCGGGTCAGGGTGTGGTTGAAGGCCATCGTCCACGCCAGCAGCGTGGAGGTCGCCAGGGGGAACAGCGGCGGGTCCTCCGCCGCGCGGACGACCCGGACGCCCTCGGCGTACTCCTCCAGGGGAGCGCCGGGCGCGTGCCGGGTCACGACGGTGACCTCGTGGCCCGCCGTCACCAGCGAGGTGGCGAGGGCGTGCACGTGCCTTCCCAGCCCGCCGACGACGACGGGTGGATACTCCCACGAGAGCATCAGAATTCTCATCGGTGTCGCCGCTTTGCCGATGGTCTGGTCCACGTGGCCGCCCCCACAGTCGAGTTGTCGATCAAAAACGCCCGCCCTGTTACCCACGCGCGCCAACGCTGACACACGCAAATCGGTCTCGCGTGTGACGCGGTGGGTGGGCTTGAGACTCATCCTGCCGGGCGAGGGTTACCAGGGAGGCAAATCTCATTTCTAGGGTGTAACGGTCAACCGACATTCCGTCGGACGCGCAGGCTCTCCGCGACCGACCAGGCCTGGAACGGGCATCCTGTCGCCCGGTGCGGCGCCTGTCCGTCAGCGGTCTCGCTGACCGAGCCGACGCCCCATTCGTCCAGGTGTGCCTCGATACCGGCCAGCAGCTCCCGGTCGTCGCCCCCCGGAGCGTGCCTGACCGCGTCGACGTACGGGCCGATCAGCCAGGGCCACACGGTCCCCTGGTGGTAGGCGCGGTCCCGGTCGCCGGGCGACCCGCGGTGCGCGCCGGTGAAGGCCGGGTCGTCCGCCGCCAGGGAGCGCGGCCCGAGCGGCGTGAACAGGTCGGACAGCCGCGCCGGCACGGGCGTGCCGCGCAGCGGGGCGTGCGGCAGGCTCCAGGCGAGGAGCTGGTTGGGGCGGGTCGACGGGTCGTCGCCGCCGGGGCCGTCGACCACGTCGAACAGCGGCGCCGCGTCCTGCCCACCGGCGGGGTGCGGGATCCGGAAGCGTGCCCCGAAGCTGACCGTGGCCTGCTCGCGGAGGCGGCGCAGCCCGGTGGCGTCGCCGCCGAGCCGCTCCTTGAGCCCGGCGACGGCGGCGAGCCCGTTGATCCACAGCGCGTTCACCTCGACGGGCTTGCCGGCCCGCGGCGTGACGGGGACGCCGTCGACGCGGGCGTCCATCCAGGTGAGCGCGACGCCGGGGGCGCCCTGCGTGACGAGGCCGTCGGCGGGGTCGACCCGGATGCCGTAGCGGGTGCCCGCGACGTGCGCGGCGACCACCTGCTCCAGGCCCGGCAGGATCTCCCGGGCCAGGTCCTCGTCGCCGGTGGCGGTGACGTGCCGCTCGACGGCGTGCAGGAACCACAGGGTGCCGTCGACGGTGTTGTACTCCGTCTGCCCGGTGTCGGCGGTGTTGGCGAGCATGCCCTCGGACAGGGTGGCGGCGTAGGCGCGCAGCAGCTCGCGGCCCTCGTCGCACCAGCCGGTCGCCAGGAACAGCCCCTCGTAGCTGGTCATCGTGTCGCGGCCCCAGGTGCCGAACCACGGGTACCCGGCGACAACATCCGGCGCGCCCTGCGCACCGGCGACGACGAACGCGTCGGCCGCCAGTACCAGAGCGGCATCCACCGCGTCGGAAGCGTCGTGCACCAGGGCACGGCTGCGCTCCTCCGCACGGTCGATGATCCGCTGTGCGCCGCGGGGCTGGCCGTCGCCGGCCCACGCCTCGACCTCGAGGGCCTCGCCGGGGCGCAGCTCGGCGCGGAACTGGCCGGCGAACCAGAGGTCCTCGGTCGCGTTGAGCCCGCGGGCGGCCTCCTCGCGGGCATAGGCACCCCGGTACCACTGACCGCCCGGCTCCCAGGAAGGGCCGTGCAGCCGGAACGCGCGCTCGACGACGGCACCGTCGCCGGATGACGCGACGACCGGCGGCGGACCGGAAGCACCCCGCTCGCCGTGGGCGTCGCGCCACGTGACGAGTGCCTTGAGTGTCAGTGTGACCGGGCCGGGCGCGCTCAGCAGCCGGTGCACGACGCCGACGTGCGGACTGCCGTGGACCATGGCGAGACCGCGCTCCAGGACGACCGGCCCGATCCGCCAGCGCCACCGCGGGAGGCCGTCGACGAGCTCGAAACGCTCCAGGAGGGTGTGGCCCTCGGGGCTGACGACGCCGCCGTCCCACTCATGCGTGGCGAGCGACACAGTGGCGCCGGACGGCAGCGTCAGGACGGGGTCGAGCGCGGCGAGGCCGAGGTGCCGCCGGGCCGGCCGCCCGGGCTCGGCGACTACCAGAAGGCCGTGGTACCTGCGGGTTCGTAACCCGGAGACGGTGCCCATCGCGTAACCGCCGGTACCGTCAGGAACCAGCCACTCACGCTCCGCTCCTACCGACAAATCACCGCATACCTGCGCACCGAACACCACCATGGGCACAATCTTGGTGGCAAGGAGTGGCAGGACGCGAGTGACTCGCGACAGGATTATTGATCAAGGCAAGATTGGTGGACTGACAAAAGCCACAAACGCAACACCGGGACCGCGCTCAACTTGAGCGAAACATCTGCGACGGAGAATGACTTCGTGATCGAGGACGATGGGAACGCCGAGCGCCGACGCCTCGCCGAGGCCGACAGCGGGGAGCGCCCATGGCGGGGCTGGGGGCCCTACCTCTCCGAGCGCGCCTGGGGCACGGTCCGGGAGGACTACAGCCCGCACGGCACGGCCTGGGACTACTTCCCGCACGACCAGGCCCGCTCCCGCGCGTACCGGTGGAACGAGGACGGGATGGCGGGCATCTGCGACGACCGCCAGACGTTCTGCTTCGCCCTCGGCCTGTGGAACGGCAAGGACCCGATCCTCAAGGAGCGGATGTTCGGTCTCGGCGGTGACCTCGGCAACCACGGCGAGGACGTCAAGGACTACTGGTGGTATCTGGACTCCACGCCCACCCACTCGTGGATGAAGTGGCGCTACCACTACCCGCAGCGCACGTTCCCCTACGACGACCTGGTCGCCGAGAACTGCCGCCGCGGGCGTGACGAGCCCGAGTACGAGCTGGTCGACACCGGCATCTTCGACGACGACCGCTACTGGGCCGTCGAGGTCGACTACGCCAAGGCCGGCCCGACCGACATGTGCGTCCGGATCACGGTCAAGAACATGGGGCCCGAGCCGGCGACCCTGCACCTGCTGCCGACCCTGTGGTTCCGCAACACGTGGGCGTGGGGGCTGCCCGGCCGCGACTACGAGCCGGAGATCCGCGTCAAGGACAACGGCCTGCTGGCCGAGCACCGGCTGCTGGGCCGCCTCGCGCTGACCGGCGACGGCGCGCCCCAGCCGCTGTTCTGCAACAACGAGACCAACGGCGACCGCATCTGGGGCAAACCGGGCCGCGAGTACCCGAAGGACGGCATCAACGACCACATCCTGCACGGCAAGGACACGGTCAACCCCGACCTCGTCGGCACCAAGGCGGCGCTGCACTACCTGATCTCCGTGCCCGCCGGCGGCACGCACGAGATCCGCCTGCGGCTCAACCTCAACGCGCCCGGCGCGAAGGACCTCGCCCCCGCCGACCTGCGCGCCGACTTCGACATGACCATGTCCCGGCGGCTGGCCGAGGCCGACGCCTACTTCGCCGACCTCGTCCCGCCGACCGCCACCCCGGAGGAGGCGATGATCGTCCGGCAGGGCGTCGCCGGCCTCATGTGGGGCAAGCAGTTCTTCCACTTCGACGTCGCGCGCTGGCTGGAGGGCGACCCCGTCTCCGAGCCGCCGCCGGACAGCCGCCGCCACGGCCGCAACAGCCACTGGTGGCACATGAACAGCTGCGACGTGCTGTCGATGCCGGACCCGTGGGAGTACCCGTGGTACGCCGCGTGGGACCTGGCGTTCCACTGCGTGGCGATCGCCCGCGTCGACCCCGGCTTCGCCAAGGACCAGCTGCTGCTGCTCCTGCGGGAGTGGTACATGCATCCCAACGGACAGATCCCGGCGTACGAGTGGGCGTTCGGCGACGTGAATCCGCCCGTGCACGCGTGGGCGGCGCTGCGCGTCTTCGCGATCGACGGCTCCAAGGACTTCGACTTCCTCGCCCGTGTCCTGCACAAGCTGCTGCTCAACTTCACCTGGTGGGTCAACCGCAAGGACGCCGAGGGCAACAACGTCTTCGAGGGCGGCTTCCTCGGCCTGGACAACGTCGGCCCGTTCGACCGGTCCGCGGCGCTGCCCGTCGGCGGCCGCCTGGAGCAGTCCGACGGCACGGCGTGGATGGCGATGTACGCGTTGAACATGCTCGACATGTCGCTGGCGCTCGCGGTGCACGACCGGGTCTACGAGGACATCGCCGCCAAGTTCCTCGAGCACTTCGCGTACATCGCCGACGCCGCCTACGAGTTCGGCCTCTGGGACGAGGAGGAGGCCTTCTTCTACGACGTGCTGCGCACCGCCGACGGGCAGCGCATCCCGCTGAAGGTCCGCTCCGTCGTCGGCCTGCTCCCGCTCACGGCGACCACCATCATCGGCTCCTCCACGCTGCGCCGCCTGCCCGACGTCGCGGCCCGCCTGCGCTGGTTCCTCACCAACAAGCCCGAGTACGGCGACGTCGTCGGCGCGAAGAAGAGCCGCGGCGGGCAGCAGCTGCGCCTGCTGTCGATGGTCGGGCCCGACCAGCTGATCCGCATCCTGCAGCGGATGCTCGACGAGGAGGAGTTCCTCTCCCCGTACGGGCTGCGGACGCTGTCCCGCGCCCACAAGGACGAGCCGTTCACCGTGCACATCGGCGAGGCGGACTACACCGTCGGCTACGAGCCCGCCGAGTCGACCAGCGGCCTCTTCGGCGGCAACTCCAACTGGCGCGGGCCGATCTGGTTCCCGGTCAACTACATCCTGATCGAGGCGGTCCGCCGCTTCTCCGAGTTCTTCGGCGACGACCTGCAGGTGGAGTACCCGGCGGGCAGCGGCAAGATGGCCACCCTCGCCGCGGTCGCCGACGACCTGTCGCGGCGCCTGGTCAACATCTTCCGCGACGACGACACCGGCCGCCGGCCCGTCTTCGGCGACGTCCCGCTGTTCCAGAACGACCCCGCCTGGCACGACCTGCTGCTGTACTACGAGTACTTCCACGGCGACACGGGGGCGGGGCTCGGGGCGGCGCACCAGACGGGGTGGACCGCGCTGGTCCTCGACCTGATCCTGACCCTGCACGCCCCGCCGCGCCCCCGCGCCACCGACTACTGAGCGGCGCTCAGGAGGGCACGCCGCAGACCTTCCAGGCGTCGCCCTCCTCGACGAGGGTGAAGACGTACCGCTTCGGGGAGCCCTCGGCGTACACCACGTCCATCGTGATGTCCGCCGAGGTCTTGCCGTTGACGTTCCGGATGAACGTGCCCACGACCTTGTGGCTCTGGATCTTCGGCTGCCGGCCCAGGGCCGCGACGTAGTCGTCCTGCGTGTGCTCGCCGCGCGTCGCGGCGCACGCCAGCCCGTACGCGGCGGCGAAGTCCCCGGACTCGAGGGCGCCGACGTAGGCCTCGGCGGCCGCCTGCGCCGCCGACGTCGAGTCGGCCACCTTGTTGAAGAGGAAGTAGGCACCGACGCCGCCACCACCGCAGCACAGCACGGCGAGCACGCCGACGACGATCAGCACTGTCCGCAGGGTGGTGTTCCTGCGCGGCGGCTGGGGCACCGTGTACTCGAACTGCATGGCCATGGATGATCACGGTAGAGCAGCGGCGCCCCGCCGCGTATCCCCGCTGCGGTCAGAAGAGCCTGGCTCGGTGGCGCTCCAGGTAGGCCTCGACATGCTCGGCGTGGTCGGGCCGGCTGAGCAGGTAACCCTGGCCCAGGCGGCAGCCCGCGGCCCGGACGACGTCCACGTGGGACTCGGTCTCCAGGCCGCACGCGACGACGTCGATCCCCAGGCGGCGGGCGAGGCCGACGACGACGTCGACGATCGGGGTGGCCGGGGCGCGCTGGCCGGCGGGCTCGCTGAACAGCACCTGGTCGATCTTCAGGACGTCGACGGGGAGGCGGCGCAGGTGGGCGAGGGCGGTCGGGCCGGTGCCGAAGTGGTCGATCGCGGTGCGGACGCCGAGGGCGCGCAGGCCGGCGAGCTGCTCGACGGCGCCGGTGTCGTCGGGCAGGGCGGCCTCGGCGACCTCGATGATCAGGGACTCGGCGGGGACGCAGTGGGTGTCGACGGCGGTGGCGACGGTGGCCAGCCAGCCGGGGGCGGCGAGCTGGCGGGCCGAGGCGTTGACGGACATCCACAGGTCGCGGCCGTCGGCGCGCCAGCGGGACAGCTGCCGGCACGCCTGGTGCAGGGCCCACTCGCCCAGCTCGTCGGCGAGGCCGAGCTCCTCCGCGACGGGCAGGAACTCGTGCGGCGGGACGACGCCGAGCCGGGGGTGCCGCCAGCGCAGCAGCGCCTCGACGCCGGCGGGGAGGCGGGAGCCGAGGTCGACGACGGGCTGGAAGACGAGGTCGAGCTCGCCGCGGCCGACGACGCCGGGCAGCTGCTGCTCCAGGTCGGTGCGGCGGACGAGGGCGGCCTCGAAGGACTCGTCGTAGCACTCGACCCGGCCGCCGTCGCGGCCGCGGGACAGCTGCCGGGCGCGGCGGCGGGCGATGTCGGCGCGGCGCAGGACGTCCTCGGCACCGGCCGCGCCGTGCGGGTGGCCCGCGCCGCGCAGGTCGGTGACGCCGACGTCGGCGGTGAGGTGGACGGTGTGGCCGGGCAGGTGGAACGGCTCGGCGAAGGCGGTGGCGACGCGTGTGGCGAGCGCGAACGCGTGCACGAGCGGCGCGCCGGTGAGCACGGCGAAGCCGGCGCCGGCGAGGCGGGCGGGCAGGTCCTCCGGGCCGACGGCGGCGCGCAGCCGGCGGGCGGCCTCGATGAGCACCGCGTCGGCGACGGTCGGGCCGTGCAGGTCGGCGACGCTCTCGAAGCGGTCGAGCTCGGCGACGAGCACGCAGCCCGCCTCGGCCGCCGGGGCGCGGTGGGCCTCGGCGACGGCGGCGAGGAACCGGCGCCGGTTGGCGAGCCTGGTCTGGTCGTCGGTCCAGGTCGCCTCGTCGAGGCTGCGCTGCAGCTGGGCCCGGTCGCCGACGTCGCGGACGTGGACGACGACGCCGGCGACCTCGGGTGCGGCGCGCTGGTCGCTGATGGTCGACTCGGTGTCGCGCCAGTGGCCGAACCCGTCGCGCAGCCGGGCCTGCAGCAGCACGTGCTGGCGGCCGGCGAGGACGGCCCGCAGCGCTTCGCCGGCCGGGCCCGCGTCGGCGGGGTGCAGCAGGTCGGTGAGCGGGCGGCCGAGGACGTCCTGGTCGGAGAGGCCGAACTGGCGGGCCGCGGCCGGTGACTGCCACCGCACGACGAGCTCGGCGTCCAGGACGATGGCGACGTCGGTGGAGCCGGCGACTAGCGCCCGGAAGTGCGCCTCCCGGGTGGCGAGGGTCCGCGCGTACCGCCGGATGTCGCGGGCCGCGAGGCCCTCCCGGCACGCGACGGCGACCGCCGCGGCGACGCCGAGACCGACGGCCACGGGGTCGAACCGGCCGCCGGTGAGCAGGTGCGTCACGGACACCGCGACGGCGAGCAGGGCCGGCCCGATGAGCAGCGGATAGCCGGCGAGGGTGCCGCCGGCGTCGGCGGCGTGCGGGCGGGTCGGCGCGTCGTCGGCGCGGCGGGCGCCGGCGAGGATCAGGAACGGGCCGGCGACGAGCGCGAGCCCGGCGACGGCGAGGCCCGCGGAGACCCAGCCGGCGCCGGGGCCGAACGGCTCGCCGGGGCGGCGCAGCTCGGCGAGCAGGACGGTGAAGAGGCCGAGCCCGACGATCGACAGCGCGGATCCGCCGGCGCAGGCGAGCGCGGCGGGGCGGTGCCGGACGGCGCGCAGCCCGGCGACGACGGCGACGGAGACCGAGACGCAGCAGGTGACCGCGACGGCGAGGGGCAGCGGCCCGGTGAGGACGGAGGTGGTGGCGGCGAGGACCCAGACGCTGTAGCACAGGGTGACGCCGATGCCGGCGCCGTCGAGGAGGCGGCGCAGCCGGGCGCGGACCGTGGGGGCCGTGCCGGGCAGCAGGAGCAGGCCGAGCAGGAACGTGGGCGCGGCGACGAGCGTGGTGACGGCGGCGGCGACGCCGGGCGCGGCGGTGGACGTGGTCAGCGCGACGAACCCGGTGACGGCCACGCCGGCGCCGGTGAACAGGGCGCCCATGCCGAGGAACCCGGCGCCACGGCACGGGCCGAAGTCGCTGCGGCCGTGGTGGATGCGCAGCGCGAGGCGGATCAGCGACACGGCGTGGACGAGCGAGCCCACGATGACACCGGCGGCGACGGCGCCGAAGGACAGCACCGGACCGGCGGAGGCCGCGGCACTGAACGCGGCGACCGCGGTGACCAGGACGAGCCAGAACATGCGCGGGTTGCTGACCACGGTCGTGTCGCTTTCGCGAGAGGGCGGGCACTGGGGGATTCATGCTCAAACCGGTCAACGATCCGGGCCGCCCGAGGTTATCGGTGGGTTGTGACTATTTCCTGGACGGCGGCGAGCCGGGCCCGGCGCTGCTCGTCGGTGACCGTGCCACGGGTCAGCTCGTCGAGCAGGAGCCCGTCGATGAGGGCGATCGCGAGCCGGGCGCGGTCCTGCGAGCCGAAGAGCTCCACCGCCCGCTGCACGAACCCGCCGGCCAGGTCGGCCGCGGAGGGGCCCAGCTCGGCCCGGGCCTGCGGGTCGAGCATGAGCATGAAGCGGGCCCGGGTGCGGGCCGCGTCGCCGAGCACCCAGCCGCGCAGCACCGCCGGGAGATCCGCGCCGGACGCGTCGGCGAGGTCCAGGGCCGCGATGCGGGTCAGGGCGGCGGTCAGCAGGGCGGCGCGGCTCGGGAAGTGGTAGCCGCAGGTGCCCTGGGGCAGGCCGGCGGCGGTGTCGACGGCCCGGTGGGTCAGCGCCCGGACCCCGCCGGTGCCGAGCACCTCGATCGCGGCGTCGGCCAGGAGCGTCTTGCGATCCGCGTCACGAACGTTCACACGGCGATGCTACAGGTGTAGCGTCGAGTTACTACACCTGTAGCAAATCCAATGGGAAGACGGAAGTCGGAAGGAGACGGCCATGCGCGCGATCGTGGTGGGCGGCGGTATCGGCGGGCTGGCGACCGCCCGCGGGCTCGGGCGGCAGGGCTGGGACGTCACGGTGCTCGAGCGGCGGCCGGACCTGTCCCAGGTCGGTGCCGGCATCTCCCTGTGGCCCAACGCGATGCGGGCGCTGCACCACCTGGGCGTCGGCGACGCCGTCGAGCGGGCCGGCGGGCGGATCCACGGCGGCGGGCTGCGCGCCTGGGACGGCCGCCCGCTCAGCCGGGTCCGGTTGCCCGAGCCGCCGGTCGTGCTGCACCGCGCCGACCTGCACGAGATCCTCCTCGACCGCCTGCCGGCGACCGTCCACACGGGACATCACGTCACCGGGGTCGCCGGGGTCGAGGCCCTGGACGCGGACCTGATCGTCGGCGCCGACGGCATCGGCAGCGCGGTCCGCGCCGCGTACGCCCCGCAGGTCCGCATCCGCGACAGCGGCCAGGTCTCGTGGCGGGCCGTCGTCCGGGGCGACGTCGACGGCGGCGGCGAGACCATCGGGCCGAAGGGCTGGCGCTTCGGGTACGCGCCGACCGGTCCGGGCACCGTCTACTGGTACGCCGCCGCGCCCGGCCCGCCGCGCGCCGGTGCACCGGCCGAGCAGCTCGCCGAGCTCACCGGCGCCCTGGCCGGCTGGCACGACCCGATCCCCCGCCTGCTCGCCGCGACCGCCCCCGGCCAGCTGTCCCACCACCCGCTGCTCGACCTGCACCCGGTCGCCCCGATGCGCTTCGGCACGCGGGTGGCGCTGGTCGGCGACGCGGCGCACGCCATGACGCCCAACCTCGGCCAGGGCGCCTGCCAGGCCCTGGAGGATGCCGTGACCCTGGCGCTCCTGCTGCCGAAGGGTGCTCCCGTCTCCGTCGCGCTCGAGGTGTACGACCAGCAGCGCCGCCCCCGGGTGGCCGCCGTCGCACGGCGGTCGTGGCAGGTCGGCCGGCTCGCCGGGGCGCGCGGCAGGCTCACCGGCGCGATGGTGCGGACCCTGTTCCGGCTGACCCCGGACCGCGTGACCGTGGCCGCCGCCGAGCGGGTCGCCGCGTGGACCCCGGACGACGTCCGGATCCCGGCGGCGGTCAGGCCGGCAGCCGCGCGCCGTTGACCTCGTCGCGGCCGAGCCACGTCCGCAGCCGGTGCCGCAGGCCCTTCGGCTCGGGCACGTCGTCGCCCACGATGTCGCCGACGACCGCGGTGATGTTGTCCGGTCCGCCGCCGCGCATCGCGAGGTCGACGAGCCGGTCGGCGCACTCGCCGACGTCGTCGTACTCGCGCAGGACCTCCTCGATCGTCTCCGCCCGCAGCACGCCCGACAGGCCGTCGCTGCACAGCAGGTACCGGTCGCCGGCCCGCGCCGGGACCACCGAGTAGACCGGGTCGGTCGGCTGACCCTGCAGGACCCGGCTGACCAGGGACCGCTGCGGGTGGGTCGCGGCCTCGTCGAGCGTGATGCGGCCCTCGTCGACGAGCATCTGCACGTAGGTGTCGTCGCGGGTCACCTGCGAGAACTCCTCGCCGCGCAGCAGGTAGGCGCGGGAGTCGCCGATGTGGACGAGCCCGACCCGGTCGCCGGAGAACAGGATCGCGGTCAGGGTCGTGCCCATCCCCTGCTTCTCCGGGTCCTCCTCGACCTCGTCGCGGATGCGCCGGTTGGCGTCGGAGACGGCGGTGCGCAGGGCGGTCAGCAGGTCACTGCCGGCGAACTCCTCATCCAGCGGGGTCATCGCCTCGATCGCCAGCCGGCTGGCGACGTCGCCGGCGGCCATCCCGCCCATGCCGTCGGCGACGGCGAGGAGCCTGCCACCGGCGAACATCGAGTCCTGGTTGGTGCTGCGGACCATCCCGACCTCGGTCCGGGCGGCCCATTCCAGCGTCAGGGGGCGCGGCTGCGACTCTTCCATGCCCGCCAGCGTCCCCGATCGACACACACAGCGTCTGTACGCACTTGTGCGTATCGTGGCCGCATGCCCGCCACCCCGTTCATCGGACGAGCCGAGGAGCTCGCCGAGATCACGGGTGCCTGGAAAGCCCTGAAGGCCCTGAAGGCCCTGAAGGCCCTGCCCGGCCTGCCCGCCACGGGACGGCCGGCGTCCCCGGCGCCGTCCGCGCCCCGGGTCGTGCTGGTCACCGGCGAGGCCGGCAGCGGCAAGAGCAGGCTCGTCGCCGAGTCGCTCGACCGCCTCGACCCGCCGCCACCGGTCGTGCTGGCCGGCGCCGCCCGTACCCTCGGCGCGGCACCGCACGACTGGCTGGCGTCCGTCCTCAGCGGTCACCCCCTCGACGGCGGCGTGCCGGCCGAGCTCGCGCAGCGCTCCCCCGCCCCGGGCGGCGGCACCCGGCTGGCGCCCGCCGCGATGCTGCGCGCCGCCGTCGACGTGGTCCGCCGGCTGCTCGACGGGCGCTGCGGCGTCCTCGTCGTCGAGGACCTGCACGACCTCGACCCGGCCAGCCTCACGCTCATCGGCGAGCTCGCCGCGGCCGCCGCGCTGCCCGCGCTGCTGCTGGTGACGAGCCGGCCGCCGCAGGAGGCCGCGTTCGCGCCGGCCGCCGCCCGCACGCTGCGCCGGCTCGGCGGCGCGCCGTCGGTGGTCAGGGTGCACCTGGCCCCGTTCGACGCGCGCGAGACCGCCGAGCTGATCGAGGCGCACCGCGGTGCCGCGCCGCCGCCGGAGACCGTCCGGGCGATGCTGACCCGCACCGGCGGCAACCCCTTCTGGCTGACCGAGCTCCTCACCGCCCGCGGCGACCTGGCCGGCGCCGTCACCACCCGCGGCGACCAGGTCGGGGCGACGCTGCCCGCGCACGTCGCCGGCCTGCTGGTCGAGCCCCTGGCGGGCGAGCCGGCGCTGGTCGGGCGGGTGGCCCGCGCCGCGGCGCTGCTCGGCGACCCGGTCGAGACCGACGTCCTCGTGCACGTCTGCGAGGGCGAGATCGAGCCGGCCCTGCGCCGCCTGCTGGACCTCGGAATGCTGGTCATCGCCCCTGACCTGGCCCCCGCGGGCCCGCTGCGCTTCCGGCACCCGCTGCTGCGGGACGCCCTGGCCGGCAGCGCGTTGCCGAGCGAGCGGGCGCGGGTGCACGGCCTGGCCCGGACCCTCGCCGTCGAGCTGGGCGACGACGCCGCCCTGGCCAGGCACGCCGCGGCGCTTGGCCGTCTCGATGAGGCGTCTGCCGCTGCTGTACGGGGAGCGCACGCCAACCTGGCCGCCGGCCTGCCGGACGCCGCCCTGGACCTGGTCCACCTCGGCCTGCGCGCTCCCGACGCGGGCACCCCGTCGGCGGCCGACCGCCGGGAGCTGCTCCGGGCGGGCGCGCTCGCCGCGTTCGTGGCGGGCCGGTTCACGGTCGCGGAGCGGCACGCCGCGGACTGGCTGCGCCGCGCGTCGGACCCCGCTGAGATCTCCGACGCGCACCGGCTCCTCGCGGAGGTCCGCTGGTGCCTGGCCGACCGGGCCGGCCACATCGCCTCGCTCGCCGACGCCCGCGCCGCCCTCACCGCCGCCACGACCGACCGCCCCGCCGCCGTGACCGACCGCGCCACCGCCGTCACCGGCCGCGCCACCGCCACAACTGGCCGCGCCGCCACCACATCGGGCCTGGCCGCCGCCACATCGGGCCTGGCCGCCACCACATCGGGCCTGGCCGCCGCTCCGGGCCGGGCCGACGAACGGGCCGGGGACGGTAGAAGCGGCGACGGCCGCCGGGCGGCTGAAGGTACAGGAGCGGCTGACGCGGCAGGAGCGGCTGGCGCGGGCTGGATCGGGCAGGCGTGGGCGCGGCAGCTGGCGGCGGAGGCGGCGAGCGCGCTGCGGACCACTGCGCCGGGCGTGGTCGTGCCCCTCGCCGAGGCGGCGATGGTGGCCGCGGAGCGCAGCGGGGAGAGCATCGCCTCGGCCGGGGTGACGCTGGGGACGGCGCTGTCGTTCGGGGGGTGGCGGGACCGGGGGGTGGCGCTGCTGCACGCGTGCCGGCAGATCGCCGAGCACGACCGGGACCCGGTGACCGTCGGCCGGGCCATCAACAACCTCGTGGCGGTCGGGCTGCCGGGGCTCGGCGACGTGACGGGGCGGCGGTTGTTCGACGAGGCGATGGCCGCGATCGGCCGGGCCGGGCTGGAGTTCTGCGCGGGGCGCACGACCGCGCTCGGCATCGCGCACGCGCTGCGGACCGGGGACCTCGCCCGCGCCGAGGCGCTCACCTGGTCGCGGCTGCCGATCGAGACGGATCCGCTGGAGCGGGTCAGGTTCGTGGCGACGGCGGGTCTCCTCGCGGTCGAGCGCGGCGACGACCCGCTCGCGGTGCGCCTCCTGGCCCGCGCCGACGGGGAGGGGCGCGACGTGGGCCTCGTCAGGGTGCTGCGGGTGGCCGTCGCGGCCCGCGGGGCGCATCCGGCCGACCCGGCTCTGGCGCTCGCCGACTGCGTCGGCCACTGCCGGCCCGCGCGGCTGGTCGAGGCGGCCCGGTGGGCCCTGCACGGCGGCGTGCCGGCGGCGACGGTCGAGGATCTCGTCGGCGACGCGGTCGGCGCGGCGCCCCAGCTCCGGCTGCTCCTGGCCGTCGCGGCGGGCCGGGACGCCGCCGCGGTCGACCTCCTGCCGGCCGCCCTTCACCACGGCGGCCCACCCACCCCGCACCCCGGCCCCGCATCCACCCCGCGCCCCAGCACCGCGGCCACCCCACGGCCAGGCACCGCCATGAGCCACGGCGACCCGGCCGCACCCCACCACAGCGGCGCGACCGCCCTGCAGCCCCGGACCGCCGCGCGGCACGGCGACCCGGCCGCTGCGCGCCCCGGCACCATGACCACCCAGCAGCCCGGCACCGTGACCGCTCCGCAGGCCGGCGGCGCGGCCACCCGGAACACCACGCAGCACGGCGATCCGGGCGTGTCGCACCACGGCAGCGGTGCGACGGTCGCGGACCGCGGCGACGCTCGACGAGGTGGCGCGGATGTCGAGGTGGTGGAGGCGGCGCCGTACGACGCCGCGGTCCACACGGCCGTCGCGCACGCGCTGCTGCGGCTCGGCCGGGCCGGCGACGCGCGGCAGCACGCGGAGCGGGCGGTGGCGCTGCTCGTGCACTGGCCCGGCTGGCGGCTCACCGAGGCGGAGACGCTGCTGCACAGCCTGCGGGCCGGCGGCGACCTGACCGCGCGGGAGATCGAGGTGCTCGGCTGTCTCGCCGCCGGCATGTCCAACCAGCAGGTGGCCAGCTCCCTGGGCATCTCGGTCCGGACCGTCACGGTGCACGTGTCCAACCTGCTGCGCAAGACCGGTGCCGCGTCCCGCACCGAGGCCGCGATGTGGGCGGTCCGCCACCGCGTCGTCACACCCAGCTGAGGACCGGCTCGGCGCCGCGGCGGGCACGGCCGCCCGGTGCGGTCAGGCCGCCGACGCGGCGCGCCGCCCCGCCCGGCGGGGCCGGGTGACACGCCACCTGGCCGGTCAGGTGAGCGACGCGGCGAGCACGCCCACGGCGGCGTCGAGCTCCTGGTATGCGGCGGCGGTGGTGATGGAGCCCTCGCGCCGGCGGTCCACCAGCTGGTTGCGCAGCCGGTCGATGCGGGGCGCGGCGCCGACCGGGTTGATCATGATGTTGTTGACCTGATTCCTGATGTCGTCCACCACGTCGGAGCGGAGCTCCCCGGCGGCGGAACGGCGGTCGACGACGTCGAGGACCGCCTGCCCGGCCTGCTGCGGGGTGAGCCGGGACGGCGCCGGGGTCGGGTTCGGCGACGGCGACGCCGCGGGCGCCCCGGACGACGGGCGGCCTTGCGGGGCCGCCTGCGTGGCGGTGCGGGTCGCCGCCGGTGGGGGCTGGACCGTGACGGGCGGGAGGATGGAGACGAAGATGCTGACCGTCGGGGTCGGCGACGCGGTCTGCCCGTCGTCGCGGTTGCGCCACACATAGGTGAGGCCCACCAGTACCAACGCCGCCAACGACACGGCGAGGACCGGCACCCAACGGCGTCCGTGCCGCTGCGACGACGACTCCAGGGTCGCGGCGACCTCGGCGGCGGTGGGGCGCTCGGTGGGGTCGGTGTTGAGGCAGCGCAGGCAGACGGCGGCGACCGCGGGTGGCAGCCCGTGCACGTTGAGGGCGGGGCGGTGGTCGGCGGCGACGGCGCGCTCGAGCTCCTCCCACGTGGCGGCCCGCAGGGGCGGGTGCCCGGTGAGCATCTCGAACAGCAGGACGCCGAGGGCGTAGACGTCGGTGGAGCCGCTGGCGGGCGCGCCGACCAGCCGCTCCGGCGCGACGTACGGCGGGGTGCCGAAGGTCAGCGTGTCGCGCTGGCCGACGTCGGCGGCGATGCCGAAGTCGAGCAGCTTGACGCCGTCGGTGGTGAGCATGACGTTCTCGGGGGTGACGTCGCGGTGCACGACGCCGCGGCGGTGGGCGGCGTGCAGCACGTCGGCGACGGTGGCGGCGACCGCGATCGCGTCCGTCCACGGCAGCGGGCCCTCGGCGAGCCGGCCGGCGAGGGAGGTGCCGTCGAGGAGCTGCATGACGACGTACGCGGCGATCCGGCCGTGCGTGGTGACGGTCTCGCCGTAGTCGTAGACGCCGATCGCGTTGGGGTGCTCGATCCGCGCGGCGGCGCGGGCCTCGCGTCGGATCCGGTCGCGCTGGCCGACGTCGGTGCCGATGGGACCGTCGAGGACCTTGACCGCGACGGTGCGCTCCAGGGTGCTGTCCCACGCGCGCCAGACGACGGACATGCCGCCTGCGCCGACCGGTTGTTTCAGGATGTACCGGCGGGCCAGGACATCGCCCTCCCGGAGCTGACCGTCGTGCATCACGTCCCTAGCTTGATGCCCGGACGACGAGCTCGGTCGGCAGCACCGGGCAGTCCTGCTCGCCCTCGGAACCGCTCAGGAGCAGCGCGACGGCGACCGCGCCGAGCTCGGAGACCGGCTGGCGCACGGTCGTGAGCGGCGGCGTGGTGTAGGAGGCGAGGGGCGCGTCGTCGAAGCCGACGACGGCGACGTCCTCGGGGACCCGGCGGCCGGCCTTGCGCAGGGCCTGCAGCGCGCCGGCGGCCATCGCGTCGGAGGCGACGAAGAGCGCGTCGAGGCGCGGCATGCGGTCCAGCAGCCAGGCGGCGGCGTGGCCGCCGGATGCGGTGGTGAAGTCGCCGTACGCCACGTGGGGCACCCTACCGGCCGCCTCCATCGCGCGGCGATAGCCGTCGAGGCGGTCCACGGCGGCGGGCGAGTCGGGCGGCCCGGCGATCGCGGCGATGGCCCGGCGGTGGCGCAGGATGAGGTGCTCGACGGCCTGCCGGGCGCCGTCGCGGTTGTCGACGTCGACGAACGGGATGTCGAGGCCGTCGGCGGGGCGGCCGGTGGCCCGCAGCGGCACCCGGGACGCGGCGAGGGAGACCGCGAGGGGGTGGCTGCTGTGCCCGCCGAGCAGCAGGACGCCGCCGACGCCGCCGGTCGTCAGGAACTGGGTCGCCGACGCGATCGTGCCCCGGGTCGCGGACATCGTCAGCAGCGGGATGCCGTGGCGGGTCAGCTCCTCCTCGGCGCCGGCGAGCAGCTTGGCGGAGAAGGTGTCGTGGAACAGCCGGGCCGTGGGCTCGAAGAAGAGCGCGGCGACGGGGAGCCGCTGCGGCAGCCGGTCGGGCCGGCGCGGCCCGCGGTGGCGGACGTAGCCGAGCTGGGCGATGGCGTCGTGCACCGACACCCGGGCCGAGGTGCTGACCCTGACCCGGCCGGTGAGGACTCGGGACACGGTTGCCGCGGAGACCCCCGCGGCGGCGGCGACCTCGGTGACGGTTGGTGGCGATGGCTCGTCAGTCATCCCGTCTCCTGTGGGAGCGATTCCTGCGGCCAGCGTCAGCCACGGTTACCCGGATGTCAACTATGGGTTTCGATCGGCTGTGCGGTTCCTTTGGTACGCCCGACATATCCGGACTTATCACATCGACACGGGCTGTGGTAATCATCGCTGGGGCTTCCGTGATCGGCAGCTTTTAGGGAATAGTCGGCGATTGTGTCGGAGATCGAGCTTGGCCGCAGGGTGCTGGAGCGCTTCCTGCTGGTCCGCCCGATCGCCCGCGGCGGCATGTCGCTCGTCTACGAGGCCGTCGACCTGGAGCAGCTGCGCCCCGCCGCCGTGAAGGTCCTCGCGCCGGCGTTCGCCAACAACGGCCGGGCCGTGCACTCGGCCCGCCGGGAGCCGCTGCTCATGCAGCGGATGCGGCACCCCACGGTGCCGAAGATCTTCGGGTACGGCGAGCTCGACACCGGCCGGGCGACGGTGCCCTGTGTCGCGATGGAGCTGCTCAACGGCGTCCCGCTGACGAAACGCCTCGCCGAGGGGCCACTGCCGTGGCAGCACGCGGTCGAGATCGCCGCGTCGGTCGCCGAGCTCCTCGCCGTCGCGCACCGCCGTGGCATCGCGCACCGCGACCTGACCGCCGACAACGTCATGCTGACCACCGCCGGAGTCAAAATCATCGACTTCGGGCTGGCGGTGCCGTTCGCGCACCCCGCGGCCTCACGCGTCGAGCACGCGCCGGCATGGGACGTCTACGCGCTGGGCGTCCTGCTGTACCAGATGCTGACCGGCCGCTCGCCGCACGCACCGGGCGCCAGGCTGCTGCAGCCGGTCGCCACCCCGGTCCTGCTCGCACCCGGCCTGCCACGCTCCGTAGCGGAGCTGTGCCGCCAGTGCATGGCCAAGCGGCCGGCCGACCGGCCCGAGAGCGCCAGCGTCGCTCTGTCCCTCTGGGCGGAGTTCGCAACCGACTGGCAACACCCCGCCTCCTTCACTGAGAGCTACCGCACACGGTCCGACCACTCTGCGTAGCGGTCGAGTTTTTCCTGCGTAAACGCTCTGTCAGGTCGTTGGGCGGACTTGGTCCGCGCGAGCGCATCCGACCATGCTCACCCATTGTGATTGCCCCTCGGCGCCTCCAAGCTTCTGGAGGACAAGGTGCACGACGGTTGCCAGCAAGGAGCCGCCGGGCACCGCCGGAGAGATAGCCGAGGGGAAGCTGTCATGTCAGGTACGAAGGTCATCGGCGTCATCGGGGCCGGCGGATCCACCGCCGCTTCGCTGCCCGTCACCGGAAGCCCCGTCTTCGCCATCGTCGCCGCAGGTGTCGCGCTCGTCGTCACCGGTGTCCTGATGGTGCGGGCGTCCCGCTTCAACCGCAGCGCCGCCTGACGCATGACGGCGATCCTTCTGGTCGGCTTCGCGCTCCTGACGCTCTGGCCGGCGTACAACCTGGCGCTGGTGGCCCTCACCACCCGCGACTCGGCCACCGCCGGTCGTCGTCGCCGGCGCGATGCCATCGCGCCGAACGAGCACGAGCCGCTGACCTTCTGGATCGTCGTGCCCGCCCTCAACGAGGAACGGGTTGTCGGCCGGACCGTCGGCGCCGCGCTGGCGCTGCAGGGCCCGGCAGGCACGCGCACCAGGGTGATGGTGGTCGATGACGGTTCGGACGACGGCACCCCCGACGTCCTCGCCGCCATCGACCACCCGGATCTGACGGTGCTGCGCCGGGACTTCCCCAACGCCCGCAAGGGCAAGGGCGAGGCGCTCAACGCCGCGTTCCGGGCGATCCGGGACCTGTCCCTGCTGCACGGCGAGGACCCGGCGCTGGTCGCGGTCGGCGTCATCGACGGTGACGGCCGGGGCAGCGCCAACATCCTGACCGAGGTGTCCCGCCAGATGCGCGACCCGCGGGTCGGCGCGGTGCAGACCCGGGTGCGCATCCACAACCGCAACCGCGTCCTCGGCGCCGTGCAGGACCTCGAGTTCGCCGCCATCGCCAACGCCAGCCAGCTGCTCCGCAACGCCGCGGGGACGGTCGGGCTGGGCGGCAACGGGCAGTTCGCCCGGCTGTCGTCGCTGATGCGGCTCGGCGACGCGCCCTGGTCGCACTGCCTCGTCGAGGACCTGGAGCTCGGGCTGCGCATGCACCTCAACGGCGAGCGCATCCGGTACACCTCCATGGCCAACGTCAACCAGCAGGGCCTCGTCGACGTGAAGCGGCTGCTGCGGCAACGCACCCGGTGGGCGCAGGGCAACCTGCAGTGCGTCGGCTACGTGCCGAAGCTGGTCGCCTCCCGGCAGATCCGTAACCACGCTCTGCTGGAGATGCTCTACTACCTGCTCGCACCGTGGATGAACGCCTTCGGCACGGCCGGCGTGTTCGGCCTCTGGGGCTTCGCGATGTGGCGGCTCATCCCCGGCCACGGCGACACCGTCGTCATCCACTCGTGGGCGCAGATGGGGCAGGTCGCACTGTTCTGGGCGCTCGGCATGACCGTCCCGGGCCTCGTCTGGGCCACGGTCCACCGCCTCCAGCTCGGCGACGAGAAGCTCTGGCGGCTGCTGGTCGCCGCCGTCGCCTACCCCTTCTTCCTCCTGCTCGGCCTGGTCTCGACCTGGCGGGCGATCGGCCGGCAGATCAGCCGGCGACAGGCCTGGGCGAAGACCGAACGCCTGGTCGAAGAGCCGGTTCTCTCGTAAAGGACGTCACGCACATGTCTCCCGAAGTCTTCCTCATCGCCGGTACCCGTCCCGAGGCCATCAAGCTGGCGCCCGTCGCCGCCGCGATGCGCGCCGGCGGCCGGCTCACCCCGGTGCTGGTCGCCAGCGGTCAGCACCCGACGATGGTGACCCAGGCGCTCGACGCGTTCGACGTCCAGGCCGACGTGACGCTGCCGCTGCAGCGGGTCACCGGCAGCCAGCCCGAGCTCCTCACCGCGATGATCTCCTCCCTCGACGCGCTCCTGGAGGAGCGCAAGCCGGCCGCGGTCATCGTGCAGGGCGACACCACCACGACGCTCGCCGGCGCCATGGCCGCGTTCTGGCGGCGCATCCCGGTCGTGCACCTGGAGGCGGGGCTGCGCTCCGGCGACCTGGACTCGCCGTTCCCGGAGGAGGCCAACCGCAAGCTCGTCGGCCAGCTCGCCGCGCTGCACCTGGCGCCGACGGCCCTCGCCGCGACGAACCTGCTCGACGAAAGCGTCGCCCCGGCCAGCGTCCTCATCACCGGCAACACGGTCGTGGACGCGGCCCTGGAAATCGCCGCTCGTGAGATGCCGTTCGAGGACTCCCGGATCGCCGCGGCGGTCGACGCCGCCGCGCACGGCGAGGCCCGGCTGGTCCTCGTCACCGCGCACCGCCGCGAGTCGTGGGGCGAGCCGCTGGACCGGATCCTCTCGGCCGTGCGGCGCCTGGTCGAGGCCTACCCCGACATCCGGGTCGTCCTGCCGGCGCACGCCAACCCCGCCGTGCGCGCCCAGGTCGAGGCCGGCCTCGCCGGGGTGCCGCGGGTCACGATCACCGACCCGCTGCCCTACCCGGCGCTCGCCCGGCTGCTGTCCAACGCCTACCTGACGCTCACCGACTCGGGCGGCATCCAGGAGGAGGCGCCGTCGTTCAAGGTGCCGGCGCTGGTCCTGCGTGAGGTCACCGAGCGCGTCGAGTCGCTGCACGCCGGTTGCGCCAAGCTCGTCGGCACGGACGAGGACCTGATCGTCGCCGAGGCGGCCCGGCTGCTCGACGACCCGGCCCTGCGTGACTCCATGACCGCCAACGGCAACCCCTACGGTGACGGGCTCGCCTCGCACCGCACCGAGCAGGCCGTCGCCGCGCTCCTGGGCCTCGCCGCGCACCCCGCTCCCATGCCGTCCACCGTCGCCGCCTGAATTCGAAGGAACTTGTCCGACATGCGTAAGCTGCTCAGCTCTGTCGCGGCGGTTGCCGTCGCCGCGTCGCTCGCCCTGGCCGTGCCCTCGACCCCGGCGTTCGCCGCCGCCCCCACCGCGACCCGCTCCGGCGCCGGCGCCCCCGGCTCCAACGCCGCGACGAAGACGCTCGTCCTCTACGACAACACCGGCCCGTACTCGTGGCTCGGCGAGGACTACGGGACGATGGCGACGAACCTCGTCTCGCACTTCGGGTCCTGGACCGCGCACCCGGTCGGCAGCTACAAGGCCGGCGAGATGGCGGCGTACTCGGCGGTCGTCTACGTCGGCTCCACCTACGACGAGCCGCTGCCCACCGCGTTCCTCGACGACACCCTCGCGGGCACCAAGCCGGTCGTCTGGATGTACAACAACATCTGGCAGCTGACCGCCCGCTCCGCGGACTTCGTCGCCAAGTACGGGTACACCTGGAAGGGCTACGACACCTCACCCGTGTCGCAGGTCGTCTACAACGGCACCACGATGACCCGGGACGTGCGCAACGCCGGCGGCATCATGGACTACGTCGTCTCCGACCCCGCGAAGGCCGTCTCCGTCGGCACCGCGGTGCGCGCCGACGGCACCACGTTCCCGTGGGGCATCAAGTCCGGCAACCTCACCTACCTGGGTGAGATCCCGCTGTCGTACATCACCTCCAACGACCGCTACCTGGCGTTCTCGGACCTGCTCTACTCGGTGCTCGCGCCGCAGACCGCCGCCCGTCACCGCGCCCTGGTCCGCATCGAGGACGTCGGCCCCGACGCCGACCCGGCGGAGCTGCGCGCCATCGCCGACTACCTGTCCTCGAAGAACGTCCCCTTCACCGTCGCCGTCTACAGCCGGTACCGCGACCCGAAAGGTGTGAACAACAATGGCAAGGCCGAGGACTACACGCTGCGCCAGCGGCCACTGGTGGTCAGCGCCCTGAAGTACATGCAGAGCAAGGGCGGCACCCTGCTCCAGCACGGCTACACGCACCAGCTCGACGCGCTCAACAACCCGTACGACGGCGTCAGCGCCAACGACTTCGAGTTCTTCAGGGCGCACGTCGACGCCAACGACGCGGTCATCTACGACGGCCCGGTGAAGAACGACTCGGCGCTCAACGTCACCGCCCGGGTCCTGGCCTCCCGCTCCGACTGGGCCCTCGCCGGCCTGAAGCAGCCGACCATCTTCGAGTTCCCGCACTACGCGGCGAGCGCACTGGACTACAAGACGATCAACACCCTGGTCGGCGTCCGCTACGAGCGCGGCCTGTACTTCCCCGGCGTCCTGTCCGGCGGCACCGTCGACAACAGCACGGCGCGCATGGTCGGGCAGTTCTTCCCCTACACCGTCCGCGACGTCTACGGCTCGACCGTCATCCCCGAGAACATCGGCAACATCGAGCCCGAGCCGTTCAACCAGCACCCGGCGGTCCTGCCCGCCGACCTGATCGCGAACGCGAAGACCAACCTGGCGGTCCGCGACGGCGTGGCGAGCTTCTTCTACCACCCGTACCTCGGCACGGCCTACCTGAAGCAGACCGTGGAGGGCATCCAGGGCCTCGGCTACACGTTCGTCTCCGCCGCCGCGATGTCCTGAAGTATTGAGTTGTCAACGGCCGGGTCCCTTCGGGGGCCCGGCTTCTGGCTTCTCCCCTCGCCTGCACAACGGTACGGCGCAGGCGCCCCGGGTGGGGGTGGCGGCCCGGAGCAACCGCGTTGCAGGCGCGGTGCGGCCGCCCTACGTCTCCAGGAGGAGCTCGGGCATCAGGCGTTCGACGGCGTAGAGGTCGTAGACCCGGCGGACCTCGGCGATCAGGCCGGTCGGCGTCACCACCAGGAACTCGGCGAGGCGGAACTGCTCGGCGTCGACCACGCAGTCGTACACGAGCGCGACGCGCTGGTCGATGACGGTGCGGGTGAAGACCGACACCGAGGTCAGCGCGGCGGCGAAGCCGGTGAGCTTCTCGATGAAGTCGCCGTCGGGGTCGAGGTTGGACTCGACCCGGGCGCCGGCGGCCAGCAGCGTGAACAGGGTGCTGGTGCGGCCGGTGGTCCAGGCGGCGACCCAGCGATCGGTGACTTCCTCAACAGCCGTCGCGTCCATCACGCGCCATCCTGCCATGCGGCAAACCCCCGGCACCCCGGGGTTCTCAGGAAAGCGCTTTCCCCTTATCCTCGGGGGCATGTTGCGCATCGATGACGGGCTCGCGCCCAAGGATCTGCTGGCCGCGACCGGGCGGATGTGGGAGCTGTCCGCCGGGAAGATCGACGCGATCGACGCGTCCTGCCCCCCGGGCGGCAGCCAGGGAGCGCCCGTGTTCACCGTCGAGGGGCGGTACACGGCGCGCGGCTGGACCGAGTGGACGCAGGGGTTCCAGGTGGGCTCGGCGCTGCTGCAGTTCGACGCGACCGGCGACCCGCACTTCCTGGAGCAGGGCCGCCGGCACACGTTCGGCGTGATGGCGGCGCACGTCAGCCACATCGGCGTGCACGACCACGGGTTCAACAACGTCAGCACGTACGGGACGCTGCGCCGCCTCATCCTGGAGGGCCGCGCCGACGCCGGGGACCTCGCCTTCGCCGAGCTGGCGCTGAAGGTCAGCGGCGCCGTGCAGGCCGCCCGCTGGAGCCGGACCGCGGACGGCGGCGGCTACATCTACTCGTTCAACGGGCCGCAGTCGCTGTTCGTCGACACCATCCGCTCGTGCCGGTCGCTCGCCGTCGCCCACTCCCTCGGGCACGTGCTGATGGGCGAGCACGACGAGCGGATCGACCTGCTCGAGCGGCTGACGCAGCACGCGGCGAGCACCGCCCGCTACAACGTCTACTTCGGCGAGGGCCGCGACGTGTACGACGTCCGGGGCCGGACGGTGCACGAGGCGCTGTTCAACGTCAACGACGGCCGGTTCCGGGCGCCGAGCACCCAGCAGGGCTACTCGCCGTTCTCCACCTGGACCCGCGGCCTGGCCTGGGCGATGCTCGGCTTCGCCGAGCTGCTGGAGTTCCACGAGTCCGACCTGTTCCGCACCGCCGCGCAAGCCACGTGCGACTTCTACATCGAGCACTCCCCCGCCGACGGGATCCCGTACTGGGACACGGGCGCGCCGGGCCTCGTGCACCTCGACGTCGACGCGCCCGCCGACCCGTACAACGCCCACGAGCCGGTCGACTCCAGCGCCGCCGCGATCGCCGCGCAGGGCCTGCTCCGCCTCGGTCGCGCGATCGGCGACGACCGGTACACCCAGGCGGGGCTCACGGTCGCGAGGACGTTGCTGCAGGAGCCCTACCTGTCGACGGACCCGCGGCACGAGGGGCTGCTGCTGCACTCGGTGTACCACCGCCCGAACGGCTGGGACCACGTCGCGCCGGGCCAGTCGGTGCCCAACGGCGAGTCGAGCATGTGGGGCGACTACCACCTGCGGGAGCTGGCGCTGTACATCGGCCGGCTGGTCGACGGGCCGTACTACACGTTCTTCGGCGACGGGGTGCGGCGGTGAGCGCGGCGCTCGTCACCGGGGCGTCCCGCGGGATCGGCCGGGGCATCGCCCTCGCCCTCGCCGGCGCCGGCTTCGACGTGGTGGTGAACTACGCGTCGAACCTCGCCGCCGCCGAGGACACCGCCGCCGACATCGAGAAGCTCGGCGCCCGGGCCGCCCTCGTCCGTGCGGACGTCGGCGACGCCGAGGACCGTGCAAGGCTCGTGCAGGAGGCGCACGACGCTTTCGGCGGCCTCGACCTCCTGGTGAACAACGCGGGCGTGGCCCCGAACGTCCGCGCCGACCTGCTGGAGGCGACCGAGGAGTCGTTCGACCGGCTCGTCGGCATCAACCTCAAGGGCCCCTACTTCCTCACCCAGCAGGTCGCCCTCCGGATGATCGACGCCGGCGTCCGCGGCAAGATCGTCACGATCTCGTCGATGAGCGCCTACACCGCGAGCGTCAACCGCGGCGATTACTGCGTGACGAAGGCCGGGCTGGGCATGATGACGAAGCTGTTCGCGGCCCGGCTCGCCGAGCACGGCATCACCGTGTTCGAGGTGCGGCCCGGCATCATCGCCACCGACATGACCGGCGCGGTGAAGGAGAAGTACGACAAGCTCATCCTCGCCGACGGCATCACGCCGATCCGGCGCTGGGGCACCCCCGAGGACGTCGGCCGCGCCGTCGTCGCCGTCGCCACGGACCTGCTGCCGTTCTCCACCGGCCAGGTCATCGACGTGGACGGGGGCTTTCATCTGCGGACGCTGTAGCGCGCGCCCGCAGCAGCTCGTGCACCGCCTCGATGTCCGCCGGGGCGGTGCGCGACGCCAGCCAGTACATGACGCCGGTGGGCACGAAGAAGACCTGGAACGCGGCGAGCCCGACGGCGAGGTTCGTCGGCGGCGGGAAGCTGCGCGCGAGCGCGGCGAACACCGCCCCGACGAGCCCGTTCCCGGCGGCCCGCCCGACCCCGTTGACGAGGTTGCCCAGCGAGTACACGGTGCCGCGGTGCTCCGGCGGGTTCACGTCGGCGATCAGCGCGAACCAGTTCGGCGAGTTCGCCGACGTCAGCGCGAGCGCCAGCAGCGCGCACAGGAACGCCGCCAGCAGGCTCGGCGTCGTGAACAGCGCCTCGAGCACCAGCGTCGTCGCCGGCCGCCCGTCCGGCGCGGGCAGCGTCAGCGGGGCGAAGAACAGCAGCACGTACAGCGGCACCCCGGCGAGGATCCCGATCGCGGCGACCTTCGCCCGGCCGCCCTGGTCGCGCCGCTGCCAGCGGTCGCCGATCATCCCACCCACGACGGACAGCACGCCGCCGAGCTGGAAGAGGATCGCCAGGACGCCACCGATCGCGATGGCCTGCTGCTCGTCGTAGCCCTGCGCCTCCGCCTTCGCCTGGAACAGCCGCGGCAGCCAGACGAGGGACCCGAACGCGGCCTGCGCGGTCAGCCCCTGCAGGATCAGCCACACGTTGGTGCGGCGGGCGACGATGCCGGGCAGGTCGGCGCGGGAGATCCGGTGCTCGTACTCCTCACCGGCGGCGAACACCGCGGCGAGGTCCGGTTCGCTCTGCCCCCGACGGATGTCGGCGGTCGTGAAGTACGCGGCGGACGCGAGCACCCCGAGCACCGCGAGGACGTAGAACGGCCGCCGCCAGTCCGCGCCGCCGAGCTGGCTCGCGACGAGGACGCCGGCGAGGGTGCCGACGCCCTGCGACAGCCCCCACAGGCTCATCACGAGGCCGCGGCGGCGGGGCGAGATCAGGTCGCTGACGACGGAGAACCCGACGGAGCCGACCGCGCCGAGGCCGACCGCCGCGACCATCTGCGCGGCGAAGAACGTCCAGTAGCCGCCGGCGAGGACCGTGGCGACCGTGCCGCCGGCCCAGATCAGGGTGCCCGCCATGAGCACCGGCTTCCGGTCGGTCCGGTCGCCGGTGTACGCCCAGCCGACGGCGGCGACCGCGGTCACGAGGTACCCGACCGCGGTCACCACGCCGAGCGCTCCCTCGCCGACGCCGAGGGAGCGGCTGATCGGCGAGTAGAGCGGCGGCACCAGGCTGATCGCCACGTTGTCCAGCGACGCCAGCACGATGAAGACGGCGACGCTGTAGACGCGGTGGAAACTCACCCGCGGACGGTAACCCGTCGCGCCGGCTGCGGCGACGTCAGGGCGACGTCAGCCCGTCTCGCCGGCGACCGCGAACGTGCGCAACTTCTGCACCGCGAGCGCCGTCATCCCGACGGTGAACACGCCCGCCATGACGAAGCTCACCGGCACCGACACGGACCCCGCGAGCACGTCGGTCGGGGCGAGCCAGTCGACGATCGTCTTCACGTACTGCTGGATGCTCAGCTTCGCCGTGCCGGACAGCAGGTTGCCCAGCAGGCCCTCCCACAGCACCACGTAGACCAGGCCGAGCAGCACCGGCCGGCGGGTGATCACGCTGATCGCCAGGAACAGCGCGCAATAGGCGAGGGCCCCGACGAACGCGCCGACGACGAGGGCGAACGCGAGCGGTGTGGACTCGGCGAGCAGCCCGACGATGAACAGCGGCACGGCGGCGAACCCGCCGGTCACCCCGACCGCCACGGCCAGCTTGGTGAACACGATCTCCGAGCGCGGGATCGGCTTGGACAGGATGTGGGTGATCGTGCCGTCGTCGATCTCGGAGCCGAGCACGCCGGTGCCGACGATGAGCGCGATCACCGGCAGCACGGCGGCGAAGCCGAGGCCGACGATGACCGGCTCACCCCATTCGGCCGGCGGCTCCCCGAAGGCCCGGGCCGCCGCTGCGAAGCCGGCGAGGATGACCGGCAGCGGCACCAGCAGCCAGATCCGGCGGCGGCCGAGCAGGCCGCGCAGCGTGATGCGGGCGATGGTCGGATTCATCAGGCACCCACCAGGTAGGAGAAGACGCTTTCCAGGGACTCGTCGGCGGGCAGCAGCTGCCGCACCCGCACGCCCTCCTTGAGCGCGATGCGGGGCAGCGCCCGGGTGAAGGTGCCGTAGTCGGACGCGCGGACCTGCAGGCCCGTTGCGTCGATGTCGACACCCGCGACGGACGCCTCGCCGATGAGCGCCACCGCGAGGCGGCGGTCGTCGCTGGAGCGGATGGAGAACACGTGCGGCCGGTTGGTCATCAGCCGGCGGATGGTGCGGAAGTCGCCGGAGGCGGCGAGCCGGCCGGCGACCATGACCTGCACGGTGCCGGACACCTGCTCGACCTCCTCCAGGATGTGCGAGGAGAACAGCACGGTGCGGCCGTCGTCGCCCATCTTGTGCAGCAGGTCCATCATGTGGAAGCGCTGGCGCGGGTCCATGCCGTTGAACGGCTCGTCCAGCAGCAGCACGCCCGGGTCGTGCACGAGCGCGGCCGCGACCCGGATCCGCTGGCGCATGCCCTTGCTGTACGTGTCGATCCGCCGGTCCTGGGCCGGCTCCATCTCCACCATCGCCAGGGCGCGGCGGGCGGCCTCCTCCGGGTTCGCCAGGCGGAACAGCCTCGCGCTGGCGACGACGAACTCCTTGCCGGTGAGGAAGCCGTGCACCGCCTCCCGCTCGCTGACGAGGCCGAGCGTGCGGTACACGTCGGGGTTGCGCCACGACGGCGCGCCGTCGACGGTCAGCGTGCCCTTCGACGGGGCCAGGAAGCCCGACATCATGTGCAGCAGCGTGGTCTTGCCGGCGCCGTTCGGGCCCAACAGGCCCGTGACGCCCGCCCCGAGGGTCATCGTCACGTCGTTGACGGCGACGACGTTGCCGTACCAGCGGGACACGTGCTGAAGATCGACGGTGCCCATCAGGCGGCCACCTTCCGGTAACGAAGCAGCAGCAGGCTGACACAGCCGGCGAGCACGACGGCGGTGCCGACGCCGTACGCGGGACCGTAGTCGCCGACCGGGACGCCTTCGGGCACCTTGCCGAAGATCCACTGCTCGAGGCCGAGCAGGAGGGTCATCGGGTTGACCAGGAACGCGAGGTAGCTCAGCGCGCTGCCCTGACCACCGATGACGTTGAGGATGCCGACCATCGGCGCGGTGATGATGAACACGCCCACGATGAACGCCGCCGCGAACGCCCGCCGGCCGGTGAGCGACGCGACCAGCAGCGCGATCGACGCGAGGACCAGCGCCCGGATGACCGCGCCGGCGAGGCCCGGACCCATGTCGCCGAGCTCCTTCATGGCGCCGGAGAACCCGTCGGTGCGGGTGAACACCGCCCCGATGTAGATGAGCAGCTGCGGCACGGCGAGCAGCACCAGCACGACCGTCGCCAGGGCCGCGTACTTCGTCAGCGCGTAGTCGGAGCGGCTGAGCGGCCGGCTGAAGTACAGCGGCAGCGTCCGGTCCCGCAGGTCACGGGAGACCAGCTCCGGCGCGACGATCGCCAGGAACAGCATCACCGGGAACGTGATGTTGGCGGCGTACGACCGGTAGCTCATGAGCGGCTCGCCGGTCAGCGACCGGACCGCGATCGCGATGACGGCGACGCTGAGCGCGATGCCGATCACCAGCCACGGGAAGATCTTCGCCTTGGCGCCCCGGCCGATGCCGAACGCGGTGCGCAGGCTCTGCTCGTAGAGGGAACGGTTGGCGTACCAGCGACCGAGCCTCGGGCCCGTGTAGCGCTGGTAGCCGATGTCGTGGATGACGCTAGTTGGCTGCGCCATGGCCGACCTCCTGTGCTGCCGGTCCGGTCGGCCCGGTCACGGACGGGGTTTGGAAGAGCTCAGCGACGCGGTGGCGGCGCTGGTCGAGACGGTGCAGCGGCAGGTCCAGCTCGGCGACCGCGACGAGGATGCGGTCGTACACGTCGTCGCTGTCCATCGGCACCATGAGCGAAGCGCCGTCCCGGGACACCGGCAGGCCCTGCTCGCTGAGCCGGGCGACGAGCTGCTCGACGCCCTCGCTCACCTCGACGGTGAGCACGTCGCGGCTGGTCGTCATGTCCGACACCGTCGCGGAACGCAGCAGCTTGCCACCGTCGATCGCGATCAGCGACGTGCAGATCCGCTCGACCTCGCCGAGCAGGTGCGAGCACACGACGATCGAGATGCCGAACTCGGTGCCGATGCGGTGCACCAGCTCCAGCATCGCGTCGCGGCCGGCCGGGTCGAGGCCGTTGGTCGGCTCGTCCAGCAGCAGCAGGTCCGGGTCGTGCGCGAGCGCCTGCGCCAGCTTGACCCGCTGCTTCATGCCGGTGGAGTAGCCGCCGATCTGGCGGTACCGCTCCTCGTAGAGCCCGACGTGCCGCAGCGCCTCGGAGGCCCGCTCCCGGGCCGCGTTGGCGGGCAGGCCGCTCATCCGCGCCAGGTGGGTCACGTACTCGGCGGCCGAGGTCTCGCTCGGCAGGCAGTCGTGCTCGGGCATGTACCCGACGCGCTGCCGCACCTCCACCGACTGCGTCGCCGGGTCGAGCCCGAGGACCCGCAGCTCACCCCCGGACGGCTGAAGCAGGCCGAGCATGATCTTGATGAAGGTCGACTTGCCGGCGCCGTTCGCGCCGACCAGACCGATGATCCCGGGCTCCACCGCCAGGGAAAGTTCCGAAAGGGCGGTGACGCCACCCCCGTAGCGCTTCGTCAGCGCACGCGTCTCGATGAGTGCCACGACGCCGACCTTACGGACCGTGAACCCTGAGGACTATCCGGAACGCACCTGAAAGCCGCCACCTAGGGGTTCAACCTGAGATTCTCCTCAGCTTCGCTCAGATCCTTCTCAGGTTTCGGTCCCCGGTCCTCCTCAGATCCGGTTACTGGCGGTCGACGTCAGAGCGTGGATCTGCCCCTGCACCGCGTCCGGCGCAGCATCGAGTGGGCCGGCCTGATCAGCCGGTCGGTCTCGGTGCTGTGGATCGTCGTGTCCATCGCGGTGATGTCGCTGCCGCCCCTGACGACCATCTGGGTGCTCCCGCTGATCCTCACCAACCTCGTCGCCGTGTACGCGCTGCGCAGCGTCGCTCACCCCCGGTACCGCACGCTCAACCCGCTGCTGGTCGCGCTGGACACGGCCACGTGCGTCGGCGCGGTCCTGGCGACCAGCCGCTGGGCCTCCGACGTCGGCCTCTGGCCGATCTTCGTCATCTCCATCGTCATCGGCGCCTTCCGCTGCCAGCTCGCCGGCGCCCTGCTGACCTGGCTCGCGACCGCCGCCGGTGGGGTCGCCCTCTACGTCTGGGCCGACCAGATCGCCGGCCGGCCCATGCCCGCCGACCTCGTCACGATGGCGCCCGCGCTGCACCTGGTCGTCGCCGTCCTCGCCGGCCTGCTGGCCCGGGGACACCGCAACCAGCTCCGGCAGCTCGGCGAGGCCCGCGCGAAGCTGCGCCACCTGGCACTCCACGACCCGCTGACCGGCCTGGGCAACCGCAACCTGCTCGACGAGCACACCCGCACCGCGCTCACCCCCGGCACCCCCGCGTCGGTGCTGGTCCTGGACCTCGACGGCTTCAAGGCCGTCAACGACACCCTCGGCCACGCGGCCGGCGACGAGCTGCTGCGGATCGTGGCCGCCCGCCTGCGCACCCACGCCCGCGAGGGCGACCTGGTCACCCGCCTCGGCGGCGACGAGTTCGTGGTGCTGCTGCCGGACACCCCGGCCGCGGCGGCGGACGAGGTCGCGGCCAGGCTGCGCGCCGCGCTGCTCGACCCGATCACCATCGACGGCCGGCCGGTCCACATCGCCGCAAGCATCGGCGCCGCGACGGACACCGACACCACCCTCGACGCCCTGCTACGCGCGGCCGACGCCGGCATGTACCGCGAGAAGGCGACCCGCCGCCTCCACCCCGTCCCCGCCATGCACGCCGCCTGACGACGTCGGACGCATCAGGCCACTGCGAGGTGCGTGCCCGGCAGTTCTACTGGCACTCTACACACGCTGGAAAAATCGATCTCCGACATCTCGCGCTCCGCAGTCCACCCCACACCGATCGTGACGTGTCCGTCCCGGCGGGCGTGCCGGAGCGGTCCCGGCCGGCGTGACCGGGGGGTGTGACAGCACCGTCGAGGGCGGCGCGGGGGTGGTGCCGTGTCGTATTCTCGGGGCGTGTCGTGGTCGCTGACCACTCTGCTCGCCGCGTGGTCCTCGGTGACCTCGCCGGCCGACGCTGTCGCCGTGGCGACGGCGGTGCTCACGGCGCTCGCGATCGTCCTCGCGGCACGACTGCTCACCGGCGCGCCCATGGCGGCGCGGCGGGTGATGCCCGTCCCCGCCCGGGCCCGGTCCCGGCGGGCGCAGCCCACCCGGGCCATGGACCCCGACGCGGCCGGCCGGCCCCGGCCACGCGCGCCCGGACAGCGGTAGTCCGACTCCGAGTCCGACTCCGTTCGTCCACCTCCCGCGCGCCCTCCTGCCCTGCCGACGACCCGTGCGGCGGCCGGCGCGTGCGTGCGCGCGTCCAAGCCGAAGGGCTCCCACCGTGCTGCACCATGTCCTCACCCTGCTCGCCACCTCCACCGGGTCCGTCGCCGCCGCCATCGTCATCGCCACTCTCGCCGTCCGGGCCGCGCTCCTGCCGCTGAGTCTCCGCGCGTACCGCGCCGAGAAGGTCCGGGCCAAGCTCGCGCCGCAGCTGGCGAAGCTGCGGGAGCGGCACGGCAAGGATCCTGTCGTCCTCGCCGAGAAGACCACCGAGCTCATGCGGGCGGAGGGGTCCGGGCCGCTCGCCGGCCTGCTGCCGATGCTGGCTCAGGCGCCGTTCATCTGGCTGCTGTACCGCGAGTTCACCGGCGACGCTGTCCGCGGGCACACCCTGCTCGGCGCCGACCTGACCGCCCGGCTGCTCGACCATCCGGCGATCGCCGCCGGATGGCTGATCGCCGCCGCGCTCACCGCCATCGCCATCTGGAACGTGCGCCAGTTGCCTGAAGGCTCGCCCGTACTGGTCCGCCTGCTGTCGTTCGGGACTGTGGCGTTTTCCGTGATCACACCCGTCGCGGCCGGGATCTACCTGGTCACGTCGGGGGTCTGGACGGCCGTCGAGCGGGCCGTCGCCCGGCGTTGAGACCGGCGGCCTTTTGCACGTACACGTGCGAAGTTTTTTTCGTTTGTATAAAAGTTCGGTTGCCACTAGCGGAAGGCGGACACGCGTTCTACGCTGCCAAATCAGCGACAATCGGCGATGTCGCCCCCAAGATCGTCACACAATTCCAACCGCCTTTGGAGGGCCCGGTGCAAACGGGTGTGTGGCTGGTAGGCGCGCGCGGCTCTGTCGCCGTCACCAGCATCGTCGGTGCCGCAGCAGTGCGCGCCGGGCTCACCGAGCCGATCGGTTGTGTCACCGAGCATCCCGTGCTGCGCAGCGACGCGCTGCCGGGGTTCGGCGAAATCGTCTTCGGCGGGCACGACATCGCCACCATCTGCGTGGTGAAGAAGGCGGAGGCCCTGGCCGAGGCCGGGGTCGTGCCCGCCAGGCTGGTCGCGACGCTGCACTCGGAGCTGTCGGCGGTGGACGAGGAGATCCGTCCGCTGCCGCACGGCACCGCGGCCGAGGTCGCCGCCGCCGTCACCGCCGACCTGCTGGACTTCCAGCGGCGGCACAACCTGGCCCGCGTGGTGGTCGTCAACGTCGCCTCGACCGAGGCCGCCGTCACGCCGCACCCTGCGCACGCCTCGCTGGACTCGCTGCGCGACGCGCTGGACACGCTGCCACCGAGCTCGCTGATGGCGTACGCCGCGTTCGAGGCCGGCTGCTCGTTCGTCGACTTCACCCCGTCGACGGGCGCCCGCCTGCCCGCGCTGCACGAGCTGGCGCAGGCCCGCAACGTCGTGTACGCGGGCCACGACGGCAAGACCGGCGAGACGCTGATCAAGTCGGTGCTGGCGCCGATGTTCGCGATGCGCAACCTGCGGGTGAAGTCCTGGTCCGGCACCAACCTGCTGGGCGGCGGCGACGGCGCGACCCTCGCCGAGCCGGCCGCCAACGCGGCCAAGTCCGCCAGCAAGCAGCGCGTGCTCAGCGAGACCCTCGGGTACCAGCCCGACGGCCACACCCGCATCGAGTACGTGCCGGACATCGGCGACTTCAAGACCGCCTGGGACCTCATCACGTTCGCCGGCTTCCTCGGCACGCCGATGCGGATGGAGTTCACCTGGCACGGCTGCGACTCCGCGCTCGCCGCGCCCCTCGTCCTGGACCTCGCCCGGCTCGCCGCGGCCGCCCACGCCGCCGGCCGGGCCGGGCCGCTGACCGAGCTGGCGTTCTTCTTCAAGGACCCGCTCGGCGAGGTCGACCACGCCCTCGGCGCCCAGTTCGAGGCCCTCGCCGCGTTCGTGCGGTCGCTGTGAACCCCGCCCGACCCGACTGGCGGACCCTGGCCGAGCTGGTCCGCGCCCCCGCGGCGCTGAGCGTGCCCGGTGACGTCGTCGCCGGCGCGGCCGCCGCGGGCACGCTCGGGCCACGCACGCCGGTCCTCGCCGGATCGTCGGTCCTGCTGTACTGGGCGGGCATGGCGGCCAACGACTGGGCCGACCGGGACCTGGACGCCACCGAACGCCCCGAGCGGCCGATCCCCTCGGGGCGCATCACCCCCGGGACCGCGTTCGGCGTCGCCGCCGGACTGACCGCCGCCGGGGTGGCCCTCGCCGGGCTCGCCGGCGGCCGCCGCGCCCTCGCCGTGGCCGTGCCGCTCGCCGGCGCGGTCTGGGCCTACGACCTGAAGCTGAAGAACACCCCGGCCGGCCCCGCCGCGATGGCCGCCTGCCGCGCCCTCGACGTGCTGCTCGGTGCGAGCGGTGGGCGGCTGCGCTCCGCCGTGTACCCCGCGGCGACGGTCTTCGCCCACACGTACACCGTGACCGCACTGTCCACAGCGGAGGTCCACGGCTCCACGCCGGCGTTGCCCGCGGCCACGCTCGCCGGATCCGCCGCGGTCGCCGCCGCGGCGGCGCTGCCGGCGCGACCCGTCGGCCGGTGGTCCTGGATTCCCGCCGCGCTGTCGGGCTGGTACGCGAAACGCTACGGCGAGGCGCAGCTGAAGGCGCTGGAGAAGCCGACGGCGGGCAACATCCGCGCGTCCGTCGGCGCCGGCATCGTGAACCTGCCGACGCTGCAGGGCGCGCTCACCGCCCGGGCCGGCGCGCCCCTCGCCGGGATCGCCGTCGCGGCCGCCGCGCCGCTCGGCCGGCACCTCGCGAAGCGGCTGTCGCCGACATGAGTCTCCGATTCGGGTACGGCACCAACGGTTTCAGCAACCACCGGCTCGACGACGCGTTGACCGTCATCGCCGGGCTCGGCTACACGGGCGTGGCGCTGACCCTCGACCACCATCATCTGGACCCGTACGACGCCAACCTCTGGCGGCACGTCCGCGCGCTCGGCCACCGCCTCACCGAGCTCGGCCTCGGTGTCGTCATCGAGACCGGTGCCCGGTTCCTGCTCGACCCGTGGCACAAGCACGCGCCGACGCTGCTGGACGACGAGCCCGAGGCGCGGATCGACTTCCTGAGCCGGGCCGTGCGGATCGGCTCGGACCTCGGCGCGGAGGCGGTCAGCTTCTGGGCCGGCGTCCGCCCGCCCGGGGTGGCGCCGGACCTCGCGTGGCGGCGGCTCGTCACCGGCAGCGCCGAGGTCCTCGCCGCCGCCGAGGGCGTGGAGATGATGCTCGGCTTCGAGCCCGAGCCGGGCATGCTGGTCGAGTCGATCGACGACTGGGAGCGGCTGCGGGCCGACCTCGGCGCGCCCGTCCACTTCGGACTGACCCTCGACATCGGCCACTGCCGCTGCCTGGAGCCGATCTCCGCCGAGGACTGCGTGCGCCGGGTCGCCGGGTCGCTCGTCAACGTGCAGATCGACGACATGGTTCGCGGCGTGCACGAGCATCTCGAGTTCGGCACCGGCGAGGTCGACTTCCCGGCGGTGCTGCGCGCCCTCAACGACACCGACTACGGCGGCCTCGTCGCCGTCGAGCTCCCCCGCCACAGCCATGCCGCGCCCGCGGTGGCCCGTGACTCCCTCGCCTTCCTGCGCGCCGCCGAAGCGCAGTCACTGGACCGATTCCAGGAGGTGCCATGAACCTGTACGACTCCCTCACCGCCGAGCTGACGGACACGGTGTGGCTCGACACGGCCCTGGAGACCGTGGCCCGCCAGCCGTCGGCGATCGGCCGGCTGTTCCCCGCCGCGGGCCGCCGCTGCGGCCGGTGGGCCCTGAACGGCGCAGGCGGGCTGCCCGGATGGACGGTCGACGACGCCGCCCGGGTCCTCCTGTTGACCCGGCTGCCCGAAAGCGCCTTGCAGACCGAGCTGGAGCCGCTCTACCGGTTCGGTGACGCCGCCGAGAAGCGCGCGGTGCTGCGGGCGCTGCCGCTGCTGCCGGTGCAGGACTCGTTCCCGGGGCTCCTGCTCGACGCGTTGCGCACCAACGACACCAGGCTCGTCTCCGCCGCGCTCGGGCCGGCCGCCGCGTGCCTGCCCGCCGCCGCGTGGCGGCAGGGTGTGCTGAAGGCCGTCTTCATGGGCCTGCCCCTCGCCGACGTCGCCGACCTCGACACCCGCGCCGACGCGGAGCTCGCCACCATGCTCGCGGGGCTCGTCGAGGAGCGGCACGCCGCCGGCCGCGCCGTCGCCGACGACGCCACCGCGCTGCTGCACCGCCTCCAGGAAAAGGTCTCGTGATGCGCATCTTCGACCCGCACATCCACATGACGTCCCGCACCACCGACGACTACGAGCGGATGGCCGCCGCCGGCGTCCGGGCGCTGGTGGAGCCGGCGTTCTGGCTCGGGCAGCCGCGCACCAACGTCGGCTCGTTCACCGACTACTTCGACTCCCTCGTCGGGTGGGAGCCCTTCCGGGCCTCGCAGTTCGGCATCCGGCACCACTGCACGATCGCGCTCAACCCGAAGGAGGCCAACGACCCGCGCTGCCGGGACGTGCTGTCGGTGCTGCCGCGGTACCTGGAGAAGGACGGCGTCGTCGCGGTCGGCGAGATCGGCTACGACTCGATGACGCCGGAGGAGGACGAGGTGTTCGCCGCGCAGCTCGCCCTCGCTGTCGAGCACGACCTGCCGGCGATGGTGCACACCCCGCACCGCGACAAGGCCCGCGGCACCGACCGGACCATCGCCGTGGTCCGTGAGTCGGGGATCGACCCGGGCCGGGTCGTCGTCGACCACCTCAACGAGGTCACCGTCGCGCGGGTCGCCGAGAGCGGCTGCTGGATGGGGTTCTCCATCTACCCGGACACGAAGATGACGCCGTCGCGGATGGTGTCGATCCTGCAGGAGCACGGCATGGACCGGGTCCTGGTCAACTCGGCGGCCGACTGGGGCCGATCCGACCCGCTGCTGACGCTGCGGACCGGCGAGGCGATGCTGGCCGCCGGGTTCAGCGACGACGACGTCGACCGGGTGCTGTGGCGCAACCCGGTCGAGTTCTACGGGCAGTCCAAACGCCTCGACGTCTCGGACCTCGCTTCCGCCGACGCCACCTTCGAGGGGAACTCGATCCTCCGCGGCGGGTCGTGATGCGGCTGCGGCACCCCGACGGCCAGGTGGTCCACCTGGCCTACGGGACCAACGTCCACCCCGCGGAGGACCTGCCCGGGATCCTGACGCAACTCGATGTCTACGCGGCGCGGGTCAGGTCGTGCCTCGACACGCCGGTGCTCGGCCTCGGCCTGTGGCTCGCCGCTCCGGTGGCCGCCGCCCTCGCCGGTGACGCCTCGCTGCGCCGGCAGCTGCGCCACGAGCTGGACGTCCGCGGGCTCGAGGTGGTGACCCTGAACGGGTTCCCGTACGAGGCGTTCCAGGCGCCGGTGGTGAAGAAGGCGGTGTACCTGCCGGACTGGGCCGACCCGCGGCGGCTGCGGTACACGATGGACCTCGCCCGGGTCCTCGTCGACCTGCTGCCCGACGACGCGGAGCGCGGCTCGATCTCGACGCTGCCGCTCGGCTGGCGCGACCCGTGGGACGGCCCGCAGGTCGCCGCCGTCCAGCGGGCCCTGGACCAGCTCGCGTACGGGCTGTCGTTCCTGGACCGGCCGATCCGGGTCGCGTTCGAGCCGGAGCCGGGGTGCGTCATCGAGAACACCCTCCAGGCGACGGTGCACCTGGCCCGGATCGACCCCAGGTACCTCGGGGTCTGCCTGGACCTCGCGCACCTGGCCTGCGCATGGGAGGACCCGGTCACCGCGGTGCAGCGGCTCGCCCGGACCGGCCTGCCGGTCGTGAAGGTGCAGGTGTCGGCGGCGCTCGCGGTCGACGACCCGTCCGTGCCCGCGCTCGCCGACTACGTCGAGCCACGCTTCATGCACCAGACCCGCTCCCGTGGCTGCGCGGCGTCCTTCGACGACCTCGACGAGGCCCTCGCCAGCGGCGACGGCGGCCCGTGGCGGGTGCACTACCACGTGCCGCTGCACGCCTCGCCGGAGCCGCCGCTGCAGGCGACCACCGACGTGCTGCGGGCCGGCCTCGCGGCGCTGCTCGGCGGGCCGGTCGCCGGCTGCGACCACCTCGAGGTCGAGACCTACACGTGGGGCGTGCTGCCGGAGTCCCAGCGGCCCACCGGCCCCGAGCAGCTCGCCGCGGGGATGGCCGCCGAGCTCGCCTACGCCCGCGACATCCTGCACGACCTCGGTCTCAAAACGTTGGAGCCTCGATGAGCAAGCCCCTGCTGGTCCTCGACGTGGTCGGGCTGACGCCCAGGCTGCTGCCGCACATGCCGCACCTGTCCGCCGTCGGCGCCGCCGTGCCGCTGCGCCCGGTCCTGCCCGCGGTCACCTGCTCGGTGCAATCGACGTTCCTCACCGGGGCGATGCCCTCCGACCACGGTGTCGTCGGCAACGGCTGGTACTTCCGCGACCTCGGCGAGATCTTCCTGTGGCGGCAGCACAACGCGCTCGTCGGCGGCGACAAGCTGTGGCACGCGGCCCGCCGGGCCGAACCCGGCTACACGGTCGCGAACGTCTGCTGGTGGTACGCGATGGGCGCCGACGTCGACTGGACCGTCACCCCGCGCCCCATCTACTACTCCGACGGTCGCAAGGAGCCGGACTGCTACACGTACCCGCCGGCGCTGCACGACGAGCTCACCACCCGGCTGGGTGAGTTCCCGCTCTTCACCTACTGGGGTCCCGGCGCCGGCATCCCGTCCTCGGAGTGGATCGCCAGGGCGGCCGAGCAGATCATGGTCGAGAAGTCGCCGGACCTGACCCTGGTGTACCTGCCGCACCTCGACTACGACCTGCAGCGCTTCGGCCCGTCCTCGCCGGAGGCCGCCGCGGCCGCCACGGCGCTGGACAACGTCGTCGCTCCCCTGCTGGCCGCCGCGGCAGCCCGGGACGTGACCGTCGTCGTCCTGTCCGAGTACGGCATCACCGAGGCCAGCCGGCCCGTCGACGTCAACCGCCTCCTGCGCGCCGAGGGCCTGCTCAACGTCTACACCCAGGACGGCATGGAGTACCTGGACCCGTGGACCTCGCGGGCGTTCGCCGTCGCCGACCACCAGATCGCCCACGTCTACGTGCGCGACGAGGCGGACCTGCCGGCGGTGCAGAAGTTGTGCGCGGCCCTGCCCGGCGTCGGTGAGGTCCTCGACGCCGCCGGCAAGGCACGGACCGGGCTCGACCACGAGCGCGCCGGCGAGCTGGTCCTGCTCGCCGAGCCCGACGCTTGGTTCACGTACTACTACTGGCTCGACGACGCCCGCCGCCCCGACTTCGCCCAGCTCGTCGAGATCCACCGCAAGCCCGGGTACGACCCGGCCGAGCTCCTCTTCGACCCCGCCGCCCCCGGCGCGGCGAAGGCCCGTGCGGGGGTCGCACTGGCCCGCAAGAAGCTGGGGCTGCGGTACATGATGAACGTGGTCGGCCTCGACGCCGGCGCCAAGGCGGTCAAGGGCTCCCACGGCCTCCTCCCCTCAACCGTCGAAGACGGCCCGGTCTGGATGTGCGGCGACCCGTCGCTGTCCCTGGACTCGGTCGACGCGACGGAGGTGAAGGGCCTGTTGCTGCGCCTGGCCGGCCTGGCCTGACCGCTCCGGCGGCTTGGTGGACGACCGGGTCGAGCGGTACCCACGACTCGGTCGTCCACCTCTCGAAGGGCCGGCGGTCAGCGGACGAGGAGCCAGGCGCCCTGGGCGACCGTCCAGCGGCGGCTTCGGAAGGGGCCGGTGAGCTCGCCGTCGGCGTTGACGTGGAACGGGTCGCCTTCGATGTGGATGTCGCGGCCGCGGCGGTGGATGACGTCGTCGCGGCCCGGGTGGCGGCCCTTGCGCAGGGCGAGGGCGTAGCCGACCCGGGCGAGCGGGCCGACGGCGAACGACACCGTGATGTCGGCCAGGCCGTCCGTCGGGTCCGCGTCGGGGGCCAGCTCGCCGGTGCCGCCGGCGATGGTCGGCGCGTTGGACAGGCCTGCCATCAGGACGCGGCGGCGGCCGCGGGACACCACCGTGCCGTCGACGGTGACGCGCAGGCGCCAGCCGCTGGCGGTGAACCCGGCGAGGACCGCGCCGATCGGGAACGCGGCGATCTTCAGATGCTTCTTGAGGGGGCGGGCCTTCAGGGCCGCCTCGGCGCCGGCGCCGACGTGGACCGCGTTGATGACGACGCCGTCGCCGTCGGCGACGATCAGGTCGATCGGGCCGGCGATGCCGGCGGCGGCGATCCGGGCGGCGGCGTGCAGGTCGTCGACGGGGATGCCGACGCCGCGGGCGAAGTCGTTGCCGGTGCCGAGGGGGATGAGGGCGACCTCGCAGGTGGCGGCCTCGCCGCGGCGCAGCAGGGCGCCGACCATCGTGTGCAGCGAACCGTCGCCTCCGACGACCACCAGCCGCCGGCCGCGCCGGGCGTCGAGGATTCTGTCGACGTCGCCCGCATGGCCGCAGGTCATGGTCTCGACGTCGCCGGTTTCGCGCAGGACGCCGAGGACGGATTCGACCGCCTCGGCCTCGGTCCGGCCGGCGAGCTCGTTCGTGACGACCAGCACCCGCCCACCATACGGCGCCCAGCCGCCCAGCTTCAGCAGCACGGATAGACGTCGCGCGATCAACCTGCAAAGAACAGCTGCGGCGCGGAGAACGGAGATGGGCGGGCGGCGTACGCCGGCGGCAGGACGAGGCAGGAGTCAGCTGCCGGCGCGGACCCAGGCGGCGATCTGCGTGCGGGACTCCAGGTTGAGCTTGCTCAAGATGTTGGAGACGTGCACGGCGGCGGTGCGGGGGGAGATGTAGAGGCGGCGGGCGAGCTCGGCGTTGGTCAGGCCTTCCGCGAGCAGCACCGCGACCTCGCGCTCGCGGGGTGTCAGCGCCTGGTCGCCGGCGACGGGGGCGGCGAGGCCCAGCCGGCCGCGGAGGGCGGAGAGCTCCGCGACGCGCCAGCCGGACCAGCGGGCCAGGAGGGGCTCGGCGACGCGGACGTGCTGGCGGGCGGCTTCGAGGTCGCCGAGGGCGAGCAGGCAGCGGGCGGCGCCGACGTGCCCGGAGCCTTTGGTGGCGGGCAGGAGCATGGACGGCTCGGCGACGGCGCGGCGGTACCCGGCGAGCGCGGCCTTGTGGTCGCCCGCGGCCTCGGCGATCTGGGCGTCGGCGAGCCAACGCCACGCGTCGTCGAAGAACGGGTCGTCGATGGCGGCGGCGACCGGGCGCAGCTCGTCGACGGCGAGGCCACCGACGAGGCCGGCGGAGATGAGGTCGTGGGCGAAGTCGCGGCCGGTGACGCCGGTGGCGCGGACGGCGTCGAGGACCGCGCGGAGCAGCTCGCGGGCCTGTTCGGTCTGGCCGCGGCGGGCCGTCAGGTGGAACTGCAGGCCGGGCACCGACGTCTGGGTCAGCATCGTGTACGTGTCGGTGGCCTCGACCATGCCGCGGATGACGGCGTCGGCGCGGTCGAGCTCGCCGGCCTCCAGGAGCAGGCCGGCGAAGAAGACGCCGTGGTAGTCGATGCCGTTGCGGGTGCGCAGCAGGCCGCGGTCGCGGCGGCGGGCGGACTCCAGCTCGGCGAGGGCGCCGCCGAGGTTGCCCTCCTGCACGGCGAGCCGGGCGCGGCCCTGGAAGTACGCGGCGACGGCGAGGGAGTCGAAGCCGGCCCGCTCCGCGAAGGTGCGCATGCGCTCCAGCGCCGCGGCCCAGTCGGCGGGGCCGCCGGGCAGGAGGCTGTACAGGTTGTTGAGCGACCGCGCGGCGAGCAGCCACTCCCCCGCCTGCTCCGCTTCCTGGGCCGCCTCGTTGAGCAGCTTGATGCCGTCGTCGACGCCGGCGGCGAAGTTGACCAGCGCGGAGCCCTTCTCGACCTTGCCGGCGAGCCAGACGCCGGGCAGCCCGAGCCGCTCGCCGAGGCCGATCGCCTTGTCGGCCCATTCGATGGCGCACTCGGTGTTGTCCATCAGCATGTACGCCTGCGCGATCGCCGCGTATGCGTACGCCTTCGACGGCCCGTCGCCGAGGTGCTCGATCTCGGCCCGCAGCTCCTCGGCGCGCTCCTGCATGCTGCCGCTGCTGCCGACCTCCCAGCTGAGCCGCACGAGCAGGCGCAGCGCGTCGGCGCGCTCGTCGCCGGTGCCGGCCGCGGCGAGCCAGCGCCGGCCGAGCTGCTGCGCGTCGTCGAGGAGCCCGGCGAGCCAGGCGGCGCGGGCGCCGCACGACAGCAGCTCCACGTCGTCGGGCAGCTCGTCGAGGCCCATCTCGGCCAGCTGCAGCGCCTGGTAGGGCGAGCCCATCGCCAGGTACTTGGAGAGCCCGCGCCGGGCGGCCTCGACCATGTCGAGGTAGCGGCCGGCGCCCCGGGCGTGGTGCGCCACCAGGGCGTAGTCCTTGCTGCCGGTCGACAGCAGCGTCTCCAGGGCCAGCTCGTGCAGGCGGCGGCGCTGCCGGGCGAGCAGCTCGTCGGCGAGCGCCTCCCGGGTCAGCGCGTGCCGGAAGCTGAACTCGTCGTCGCCGGTCTCCACCATCAGCCCGCGCCGCACCAGGTCGCGCAGGGCGTCGATGAGCTCCGGCTCGCTGTGGCTCGTCACGGCCGCGAGCAGGTCGAACGGCACCTTGCGGCCGAGCACGGCGGCGGCCTCGACGATCCGCTTCTCGGTCGGGTCGAGGTCGTCGAGCTGCCTGCGCAGGGCCTCCGCGACGTTCCACGGCAGCGGCCGGTCACACAGCGTGTCGAGGTCCTCGTCGCCGTTGGCCTTGATCAGCTCTTCGAGGAAGAACGGGTTGCCGCCGGTGCGGTTGTGCAGCGACAGCGCGGTCCTGTACGCCGGAGGCCGCCCGGTGACGGACTTGAGGAACTGCGACGTCTCGGCGAGGTTGAGCCGCTCCAGCCGCACGTTGGTCACCATGTACCGCCGTTCGAGGCGGGTCAGCAGGTCGGCGAGCGGGTGCCGGCGGGTGACCTCGTCGGGCCGGTACGTGCCGACGAGCAGCCTGGTGCCGGGCAGGTCCGCGATCCGCTCGAACAGCGCCACGCTCTCCGAGTCGGCCCAGTGCAGGTCCTCGAACACCACCACAGACGGTCCCGACGTCGTCAGCTGCCGCACGATCTCCAGCCCGGCCTGAATCCGGTCGATCATGGACCGCGACGCGTCGGTGACCGTCACGAGCAGCTCCGGGTCGAGCCCGGCCGAGCGGTGGCCGCTGTCGATCGCGTCGAGCAGCACCTCGAACGGCCGGCTGAGCGTGCCGGGATCGGCCTGCCCGTCGAGCACCGGCACCGTCTCGGGCAATCCCGTGATCAGCTCCTGCACCAGACGGCTCTTGCCGATGCCCGGCTCGCCGCCGAGCATGGCGATGGAAGGCTCGGACCCGTCGAGAAGCCGGCGCAACCTGCGCAGCTCGTCGTCGCGGCCGACCATCACCTGGCTCACTCCGCTACGGCTGGCCCGCACGCAACCAGCCTACCGGCGGGCGGCCTGTGCGTCGGCTGTGACGCACGCGACCTGCGCCACCACGGCCGGTCGTCCTCACCGGCCAGCCGCCGGCGCCGGCCCAGGCCGAGCAGGCTCTCCTGACGGTGCTGGACCTGGACGAAGAGGAACACTGGGTGCATCATGGCCGACTCCTTGGCTCGGTGATGTCTCCATCCTGGTCGTGTAAGGAGCCGTTTCCATCTGTACCTGTTACGTATCTTGGGCGCCGCCGCGATACCTAGCCGGGCCGGACGCACGTAGTCACCTGCTACGCATGAGGAAGAAGTTCATGGCTCAGGTCCGCCGCCGGGGGTGGTGGACGCACGGCAGCCCCGGACCGGTCGACGTCCGCGCCACCCGGAGGGATTGGGTGGCCGGGACGCCGAGGTCCGGGGCTGCTGGGTTACGGCGGTGCGGGCCGGTCAGGCCGCGGTGCCGGAGCGGTCCGCTCTCCGGCGGAGCTTCACTCGGCTTGACCAGTGTTTGGCCTCGTCGAGCATGTGCAGCTGGCGCTGGCGGACGAGCTCGGTCAGAAGGATCGGGTGGACGTTCACTGCGGGCTCCTCTGGATCGTTGTGACACCATCCTCGCGCGGTAAGGTCCGCGCAACATCGGTAACACTTACCTAAACGCCTCCGGGCGACATACGTAGTCGGCCGGGCGACCGACGTACGTACACGTAGGCGACAGTGCCCCGGGTTTCTGGGTAACCGGTCGGCATGATGCTCATCGGCACGTCGGGCTGGCAGTACCGCGACTGGAAGGGCCGCTTGTACCCGGCCGACCTGCCGCAACGGTGCTGGCTGGAGCACTACGCGACCACGTTCGGCACGGTGGAGGTCAACAACGCGTTCTACCGGCTGCCCGAGCGGTCGACGTTCGAGGCGTGGCGGGAGCGGACACCGGACGACTTCGTGGTCGCGGTGAAGGCCAGCCGGTACCTGACGCACGTACGCCGGCTGCGCGACCCGGAGGAGCCGGTGCGGCGGCTCATGGACCGGGCCGGCGGGCTCGGTGGCAAGCTCGGCCCGGTGCTCCTACAGCTGCCGCCGACGATGAGGCTCGACGTGGCGGCGCTGGACGCGACGCTGGCCGCGTTTCCGGCCGGCGTACGGGTGGCGGTCGAGCCGCGGCACGAGACCTGGTGGGTGGACGAGGTGCGGCAGGTCCTCGACGCCCGCGGGGCGGCGCTGTGCTGGGCGGACCGCCACAGCCGGCCGGTGACCCCGCTGTGGACGACCGGCGGCTGGTGCTACCTGCGGCTGCACGAGGGCCGAGCGGCGCCGTGGCCACGGTACGGCCGGTCCGCCCTCGACACCTGGGCCGGCCGCCTGGCGGACTCCTGCGCGGACTCGTACGTCTACTTCAACAACGACCCGGGCGGTGCCGCCGTCGAGGACGCGGTCACGTTCGCCCACCTGGCCAGGCGCAGGGGTCAGGACACCACCCGGGCCGGAGATCTGGCCGGCCACGGACGCTGAATCACCCCTGCCCGAGCAGGGACGCACACCGGCGCCAAGGACGCAGGCCGAAGGACGGTGGCCGGAAGCAGGGAGCCGGAGGCAGGGTGAGGGCGGGGGCCGCCGTACGCTGTCGCGATGGCCAAGTTCCTGTGCGTGATCATGCTGTTGATCGCGTTGTTCGCGTTCCTGATCTGGCAGCGCAACCGGCTGCTGCGGCGCGGCCACCGCGACCAGGACTGATCAGCGACACCCGCGACCGGGACCGAACAGCCTCCGACCGCGGCGAGGCCCGTCGGCGCCGGCCGAGGGAGCGCGGTCAGCAGGGGTCCAGGTCGAGGGACTCGGTGGTGGCGGCGACGAAGAGGCCCGGCTTCGGGCCGCCCGGCAGCGTGAACAGCGTGCTGCCGACGGTCACCACCGCCAGGCCGTGCCGCGGGTTGGGCATCGGCGGCAGGGCGCGCCACCGGTCGGCGGCCGGGTCGTAGAGCTCGACCTGCGGAAACGTCTCCTTGCCCTCGCCGCCGGCGGCGATGACCCAGCCGTGGCAGGTGCCGGTCGCGGCCAGGCCGCCGCGCGCGGTCGGCAGGTCGGGGCGCTTCGTCCACGCGCCGGTGGCCGGGTCGAAGGACTCGACGGCCGCCCGGAGCTGCCCGCCGACGCGGCCGCCGACGGTGTAGAACCGGCCGCCCGCGGCCGCGCCGCCGAGGTGCTCACGCGGTGTGGGCGGTCCGGGTGCGGAGCGCCACCGGTCGGCCACGGTGTCGTACACGAGCATCGACGCGGCCAGGAGGTCCTTGCCGGGGCCGATCCCGCCGGCCACGAAGATCGACGTGCCCAGTGCGGCACTGGCGCCGGCGCCGCGCGCCTCCGGCAGGTCCGCGACCGACTCCCAGCGCTGCGCGCCGGCGGGCAGGCGGAACGCCGCGGCGCTCGGGGTGCCGTCGGCGAGGAACCCGCCGAACACGTAGACGGCCCCTCCGGCCGCGGCGGCCATCGCGTGGTTGACGGCGAGCGGCAGCGGCGGGCCGGCCGTCCAGGCGCGGGCGGCGGTGTCGTAGATCTCGACGGTGCTGACGCTGCCGCCGTCGCGCTGGTACCCGCCGGCGACCACGATCTTCGCGCCGGTGACGGCGGCGGCGACCTCGGTGCGCTCCGACGGCGCGTCCGGCAGGCGCTGCCACGGCGAGGCGGTCTGGTGCTGCTGCGTAGGCTCGGCGGGCCCGCCGCACGCGGCCGCCCCGCCGCTCACGGTGAGGCCGAGCAGCGTCGTGACGGCCAGCAGTGCGACCCGCATGGTTCCAGTGTCGTCGATGGACGCCTGGATCGGTACAGTCGGGCACTTCAGAAGTTTCAATTCATCTGATAGCCGATAAATTGTGACGACAAAGCGGGCAAACAGCACGAAGACGGTCTACGTTTCGCGTTCATGGAATTGCTGTGGGTGATGACGGGGCAACGGAACCGCTATGTTTTCGATATTCTGTGTGTTCTATGGGGACCGGAGGGGGGCCGCCCACATGGGCATGCGAGGTGTCGTGTCGAGACATGAGCGGTTGCGTGACGACAGGTGACCGCTACGCAGGACGTCGCCGCTGACTCGACGGCGACGGAGACCGTGCTGCACCTGCACCGGGCGGCCAACGCCGTCAGGCAGCACGTCGAGCAGGTGGTGCTGCGTCCGCGGCAGCTGACGTGGACGGGGTTCGTGGTCCTGCGCACCGTGTGGGCCGCGCGCAGGATGGAGACCAGGCACGTCGCCGAGCAGGCGGGCATCTCCAAGGCGACGCTGACCGGCGTCGTCGACACGCTGTCCGGCCGTGGGCTGGTGCGCCGCAGCCCGCATCCCGACGACGGCAGGCTCGTGGTGCTGCAGCTGACCCGCAAGGGCCAGCGCCTCATCCGCGAGCTGCTGCCGGAGTCGCAGAGCGCGGAGGTGTTCGCTCTGTCGTACCTGGAGCCGGCCCAGCTCGCGGTCGTCACGACTGCGCTGCGTGGAATGATCGCTCACCTGGAGCGACCACGCTGATCTCAGCGCGGGCCGCGTCATCTCATCGGGCGTCATTCGTTGAACGCTGGGGGTCGAAGGTGTGACCTCCGGCGCGGACGTCCGCGCGGATCTCGACTAATGTCGAGGCACCATGCGCGGATGCCGCATGGGCGAAATCTGCCCGAACGGGCACGAGGGTTGCATCCAGGGTGGTCTTTTCATCTCGCGGTGGACGGACCAGACTGCATGGAACCTGTGCCGAGTGGCTGGAAGGACCCCGATGACCGAGGCTGGCACGCACGACGGCGCCGGTGAGTCCGGCACGCCGGACCTGCCGCTGCGCTCGGCCGCCCCGGCACGCCGTGCCACCATCGGCGACCTCACGGCCAACGACCCGATCCGCATCGACGACTACCGGCTGATCGGTCAGCTGGGCGTCGGTGGCATGGGCACCGTCTACCTGGCGCAGTCCTCCGACGGCTCCCGCGTCGCGGTGAAGCTGGTGCACGCGCACCTCGCGCGCGACCCGAGGTTCCGGGTGCGGTTCGCCGGCGAGGTCCGGGCCGCCCAGCGGGTCCCCGGCTTCTGCACCGCCCGCGTGCTCGACTCCGGCATGCACGAGGACCGGCCGTACCTGGTCACCGAGTACCTCGAGGGCATCCCGCTGTCGCGGCTCGTCGCCGACGACGGCCCGCTCGACCCGGCGATGCTGCACAGCGTGGCGCTCGGCGTCGCGGCCGCGCTCGCCGCGATCCACAACGTCGGCCTGGTCCACCGCGACCTGAAGCCGAGCAACCTCATGGTCACGCTCGGTGGTGTCCGGATCATCGACTTCGGCATCGCCCGCGCGATGGACGCCGCGAGCGACATCACCGGCACCGGCAACATCGTCGGCAGCCTCGGCTGGGCTTCCCCCGAGCAGCTGCGCGCCGAGGAGCCGTCGGCCGCCATGGACATCTTCGGCTGGGGCTGCCTGGTCGCGTTCGCGGCGACGGGGCGCCACCCGTACGGTGGCGAAGAGGCCGCGGCCCGCGCCTGGAAGATCCTCGAGGGCGAGCCCGACCTCAACGGCATCCCCGACCCGGTGCGGGACCTCGTCGCGGCCGCGCTCAGCCGCGACCCGCTGGACCGGCCCGACGCACGGCAGCTGCTGCTCGGCCTCGCCGTGGACGACCTCGACGTCGCGCCGCTGCCGACGCAGAAGCGCTGGCTGCGGGGCACGACCCAGATGTCGCGCCGCCGGGTGACGTCGATGGCGATCGCGGTGCCGATGGCGCTGGCGCTCGTCTTCGCCGCCGCGGAGACCACGACCGACATGATGGGCGGCAAGTCCGACTCCGGCACGCACCGCGGCAGCACCACCGGCGACCAGGTCGGCACCAACCTGTCGCCGGCGCCGAACCCGCAGGTGACCGCCGTGCAGCGGCCCAACCCGGGCGCCACGGCCGGCGGGGGCAACCCGACCAACGGCCCACTGGTGCCCCCGACCGCGTCCGGGGTCGTGTCGGCCACGTCGACCGCCGTGCCCACGACGACGGTGACGACGCCGACGCCGGACCCGACGACCGACCCGACCACCACGCCGCCGACGACGCCGCCCACCACCACGCCGCCGACCTCCGACCCGGTCTCGGACCCGCCGGCCGCCGAGGGCAACCGCGGCTGACCCGGCCCGGACAGCGCACAGCCCGGACAGCGCACAGCCCGGACAGCGCACAGCCCGGGGGCGACACACGGCCGGGGCGACGCCGGGAGAACCCGGACGCCGCCCCGCGCGGGTGGTCACAGCACGTGCGTGAGGTAACCCTCGATCGACTCGGCCAGCACGTCGGCGCCGGGGCGCGACCACACGGTGTCGTGGAAGACCTCGACCTCGATCGGGCCGGTGTACCCGGTGGCGTCCACCGCCTCGCGGAACCGGCGCAGCTCGACGCAGCCGGTGCCCGGCAGGCCGCGGCCGAGCAGCACGCCCTCCGGCAGCGGCGTGATCCAGTCGGCGACCTGGAAACACGCGATGCGCGACTCGGCGCCCGCCCTGGCCAGCTGGGTCCAGACCTGGTCGTCCCACCACAGGTGGTAGGTGTCGACGGCCACCCCCACCGCCGCGGCGGGGAACGGCGACGCGAGGTCCAGGGCGTTCGACAGGGTGGACACGACGCAGCGGTCCGAGGCGAACATCGGGTGCAGAGGCTCGATCGCCAGTCGTACACCTGCCGCGACCGCATGCGGGACCAGCTCACCGATCGCGTCGCCGACGCTCCGGCGGGCCGCGTCCAGATCGCGGCTGCCGTCGGGGAGACCGCCGCTGACCAGGACCAGCACCGGCGCGCCGAGGACCGCGGCCTCGTCGATCGCGCGGCGGTTGTCGTCGAACCAGCCCGGCGTGGTGAAGAAGCCGCCGCGGCACAGGGTCGTGACGCGCATGCCGGCGGCGCGGACCAGGGCGGCGGTCCGTTCGAGGCCGAACGTGTCCACCTGGTCGCGCCACAGCCCGATCTGCGTCACTCCCTGCTTGACGCAGCCGGCGATCGTCTCGTCGACGGGCCAGCGCTTGGTGGTGGCCTGGTTCAGCGAGAACCGTTCGAGCTGCCGGGTGCTCACAGGTCGAGGGCCGGGATGTCGAGGCGGCGGCCCTCGCGGGCGGACTGGAGGCCGAGCTCGGCGAGCTGGACGCCGCGGGCGCCGGCGGCGAAGTCCCACGGGAACGCCGCGCCGTTCTCCGGGCCGTCGACGACGTGCCGCAGGAACAGCTCCCACTGCGCCTTGAAGCCGTTGTCGAACGGCTCGTTGTCCGGCACGGACTGCCACTGCGCGCGGAACGGCTCGGTGACCGGCAGGTCCGGGTTCCACACCGGCTTCGGGGTGGTGCCGCGGTGCTGGACGTGGCACTCGCGCAGCCCCGCGACGGCACTGCCGTGCGTGCCGTCGACCTGGAACTCGACCAGCTCGTCGCGGCGGACGCGGACCGCCCACGAGGAGTTGATCTGCGCGACGATGCCGCCCTCCAGCTCGAACGTGCCGTAGGCCGCGTCGTCGGCGGTCGCCTCATACTCCTGGCCGACCTCGTCCACCCGGGTCGGGATGTGGGTTGCGATGGTCGCCTGCACGGAGCGGATCGGGGCGAAGAGCTGCTCCAGCACGTACTGCCAGTGCGGGAACATGTCCACCACGATGCCCCCGCCGTCGGCGGCGCGGTAGTTCCACGACGGGCGCTGCGCGGCCTGCCAGTCGCCCTCGAAGACCCAGTAGCCGAACTCGCCGCGCACCGACAGGATCCGGCCGAAGAAGCCGCCGTCGATGAGGCGCTTCAGCTTGCGCAGGCCCGGCAGGAACAGCTTGTCCTGCACGACGCCGTGCTTGATGCCGGCGGCCCGCGCGGCGCGGCACAGCGCGACGGCGGCGTCGGTGTCCTCCGCCAGTGGCTTCTCGGTGTAGACGTGCTTGCCGGCGTCGATGGCGGCGCGGATCGCCTTCTCCCGCTGCTGGGTCACCTGCGCGTCGAAGTAGATCTGCACGTCGGGGCGGGCCAGCGCGGCGTCGAGGTCGGTCGTCCACTCGGTCAGGCCGTGCCGCTGGGCCAGCTGCTCCAGCTTGTCGGCGTTGCGCCCGACCAGGACGAGCTCCGGCCAGATCAGCGAGCCGTCGCGGGACGGCAGGCCACCCTCTTCGCGGATCGCGAGCAGCGAGCGGACCAGATGCTGGCGGTACCCCATGCGGCCGGTGACGCCGTTGAGCACGATACCGATCGGGATGCGGGACACAGGACTCCTCAGGCGGCGGTGGCGTGGTAGGTGTCGAGCAGGCCGCACATGCCGTGCCGGCCGTGTTCGCTCGGCTGCGGCAGCACGCTGATGCCGCCGTGGCCGAGGTGACTCGCGTCGCCGGCGGCGAGCGCGTCGATCTGCTTCCCCGTCTCCAGCGCGGCCTGGAGCGCGCCGCGCTCCCACTTCTCGCGCCAGGCGGGCAGCTTCGGGGCGATCAGCCGGGCGGCGGCCGCGTGGAACTCGCCGAGCGCGTCGGGGCCCTTGTCGCGCAGGATGAGGAAGCCGGTGACGGCCAGGTCGCGGCGGCGGAAGGCAGCGCTCAGGTCGGTGCCCGGCACGCCGCCCTCGGGCAGCCGCGCGGCCTCCGCGTAGGCGTCAGGGTCGGCGAGGACGTCCGGTGGGAACGTCAGGACCGCGTCGCCGGCCTCGGGCAGGCCGCTGTTCTGCATCACCACGACGATCTGCAGGCCGCCCTGGTTGACGAGGCGGTGGATCGTGCCGGGCGGGAACCAGGCGACGGTGCCGGGCTCGAGTCGCGTCTCGCGGTAGCCGCCGCTGGACAGCGTCTGCACGAGCCCTTCGCCGGCGGTCACCACGTACCCCTCCGAGCAGGTGAGGTGCATGTGCGGGGTCCCGCCGAGCAGCCCGTCGGGGGCGAGCGAGTCGTAGACGGACAGCCGGGAGATTCCGACCGCACCGGGCAGCTGGTCCATCTTCGATCCTCCAGGAAAACGCTTTCCTCTGGTGATGTCGACGCTAACCCGTATGCTGCGAACGAGTCAATGGAAGGGGGCGGATGATGGCGACGCTCGCCGACGTGGCCCGCCGTGCCGGGGTGTCTCCCGCGACCGCCTCGCGGATCATCAGCGGCAGCACGAAGCTCGTCACCGACGAGCTGCGCGAGCGGGTGCTGCGCGCCGTGGACGAGCTGCAGTACGTGCCGAACGCGCACGCGCAGTTCCTCGCCCGCGCGCAGCGGACCGCGGTCGGCGTGATCGTGCACGACGTCTCCGACCCGTACTTCGCCGAGATCACCCGGGGGCTGCAACAGGTCGCCACGGCGAACGGGCGGCTCGTCATCATCTGCAACAGCTACCGCGACCCGTCGCGCGAGCTGGAGTACGTGGAGCTGCTGCGGGCCCAGCAGGTCGCCGCGATCATCCTGGCCGGCTCCGGCTACCACGACCCGGCGTTCACGAAGGCGCTGACCGGCAAGCTCGCCGCCTACACCCGCACCGGCGGCAGGGTCAGCGTCATCGGCCGGCACGAGCTGCCCGGCGACGCCGTCATGCCCGCCAACGCCGACGGCGGGCACCTCGCCGGGGTGGAGGTGTTCGGCGGCGGGCACCGCAAGGTCGGGGTCATCGCCGGCCCGAAGGTTCTGACCACGACCACCGACCGGCTCGCGGGGCTGCGCCGGGCGGCCAAGCAGTACGGGCGGACGCTGCCGCCGCGCCGGATCGTCTTCGCCGACTTCGACCGCGACAGCGGCGCCGACGCCACCCGCCGGCTGCTGGACGACTCCCCCGACCTGACGGCGATCGTCGCCCTGAACGACTCCATGGCCGTCGGCACGCTCAGCGTGCTGCGCGAGCGGGGGATCGCGGTGCCGTCGCAGATGAGCGTGGTCGGGTTCGACGACATGCCGATCGCCCGGGACGTGACGCCGGCGCTGACTACGGTCCGGCTGCCGCTGACGGAGATGGGGGCGCGGGCGATGACCCTGGCGCTGGAGGACCGGGCGCGGACGCCCCGCGTGGAGCCGGCCGCCGCCACCCTGGTGCACCGCGAGTCCTCGGCCCCGCTGGCCACCTGACGCTGTTCTGGTCCTTGCCGCCCCTTGGGGGCGGCCTGGCTCGTGTCGCTTCTTGACGGCGGCCTGGCCCTGTTGTGTTGGCTTTGTCAGCCCGTGGCGGCGATGTCCGCGTACGTCGGCAGGCCTGCGGTGCGCACCGGGGTGCCGTCGCGGACCGCGCGGGCGGCCTCCACGGTCGCGGCGAGCGCCGCCCGGAACAGCAGCGACCCGGTGCTCACCCGCCGCACGCCCAGCGCCGTCAGCTCCGCGAGGGTGGGCCCGCAAGGGTCGTGCAGGACGTTGACCGGCACGTCCACCGCACGGACGACGGCATCGATGTCGCCCGGTTCCCGCAGCCCCGGGACGAACACCCCGTCGGCTCCGGCGTCCGCGTACGCCCGCACCCGCCGCACCGCCTCGCCCAGGTCACCGGCCCGCTGCCAGTGCGTGTCGGTGCGCGCGTTGACGAACAGCTCGGGCACCTCCCGCTTCACCGCCCTGATGAGGCGCACCTGCGTCTCGACCGGCCCCATCGCGTCCTCGACGTTGACCCCGGCGGCCCCCGCGGCGGCGACCGCGACCGCCAGGCCCACCGAGCCACGCTCGATGTCGACCGTCACGTGGCAGGGCAGCCCGGCGATTCTCCGGACGAGCCGCAGCGCGTCCGCGTCGGTGGCACCTTCCCCGTCGGGCACGCCGTTCGCCGCGGCGACTCCGAGGCTCGTCGTCCCGACCGCCACGAACCCCGCCCGCACCAGCATCCTGGCCGACGCGACGTCCCAGACGTTCGGCAGGACGAGCGGCGCACCCGGGCGATGCAGGGACCGGAAGTCACTCACCGCCCACCTCCCGGGTCTCCGCCACCGAGGCGCTGACGACCCCTTCGGCGATCGCGATCGCGTGGGCACGGCCCGGACAACGCCGCGGACCCGCACCGAACGGGATGCCCTGAAGACTGACGCGCACCACCTCGCCCGCCTCGACCCGGATGCGGCCCGCCTCGTCCCGGGTCCCGGAACGCTCGCCCGGCTCAACGTGGACTCCGGGACGCCCGTCCGGACCGACGCGGACTCCAGGGCGGCCACCCGGCTCGACACGGACCTCGGGGCGGTCACGGTCGGCCGGGTCGGCGGCGGCCGTTCGGTTGCCTGGTTCGGCGTGGGTGCCGGAGGGGTCGACCAAGTCGGGGTGGCCGGCTGTGAGGGTGACCGGCCGGGTGGCCATGCGCTTCGTGGCCGGGACCGGTGGGGTGTCGCGGAGCGCCGCTTCCAGGCCCGCGGCCCGGGCCCGGGCGATCAGGGCGGCCGTCGCGTCGCAGGCCTGGACCAGCAGGCCGATCCGCGCGGCGGTGGTCTCGTCCGGTACCCCGCCGCACAGGTCCACCAGCGCGCGCACCGCCTCGTCGGCGGCGGGCTCGTCGCCGGTGCCCGGGTGGTACGCGGCAGCGACGACGCGGACCGTGGCGAGGGTCGTCCGTGAGGAGGAGGGCAGGCCGAGGGCGGTGCACAGGAGTTGCACGGGGTGAAGGTGCGGGGATGACGCGGCGGCGTCCCGGAGCGCTGCAGGGTCCACTGTGGACAGCAGGGACTCGCTGAGGGCACGGCGGCGGGTGTACGCGTCGCCGTCGCTGAACCGGCCGACGGCGGATCGCAGCCAGGCGATGCCGTGGGTGGCGGCGGGCACCGGCGGGACCACGAACGCCGGGTCGTCGAGCACGGCGAGGGCGGCGCCCGGGTCGTCGATCGTCTGCATGGTCCGACGGTAGGACCGCGACCGTTCGGCCCGGGACGAACTGACCTGCGCGGACAATCGGGGGTATGACCGCACCGTCCTCGCTCGCGCAGCTCGCCGCGCTCCTCGCCGACGAGACCCGGGCCGCGATGTGCCTGGCGCTGCTCGACGGCCGGGCATGGACCGCAGGCGAGCTGGCCCGGCACGCCGGGGTCGCGCGGTCCACCGCGACCGAGCACCTGCACCGGCTGACGGCCGGCGGGCTGCTGGCCGAGGAGCGGCAGGGGCGGCACCGGTACGTCCGGCTCGCCGACGCCTCCGTCGCCGCGCTGCTGGAGGACATGTCGGCGCGGCTGGCGCCGGACGCGACGCGGCCCACCGGGCTGCGCGCGGCGACGGCCTCGGCGGCGCTCGCACGCGGGCGGACCTGCTACGACCACCTCGCCGGGCGGCTCGGCGTCGCGGTCACGGACGCGCTGACGGCGCGGGGGCTGCTGGACCAGTCGGGAGGTTTCGCGCTGACGGAGGCGGGCCTGCGCTGGATGGCCGGCCAGGGCCTGCGGCTCGACGGCGGCAAGCGGCCGGTGGCCCGCGCCTGCCTCGACTGGACGGAGCGGCGCCCGCACCTCGCCGGGGTCGCCGGGGCACGGCTGTGCGAACGCTTCCTGGCCCGCGGCTGGGTCGCGCGGATCGGGTCGGGACGGGCCGTGCGGGTCACGCCGGACGGCCGGGTCGCCCTCGCCGACCTGCTCGGCATCGACGGCGTCGATTAGGTTTCGCGGGCGTTGGGTACTCAGCGATCACTACGAAGGAGGCCGTTGTGTTCGCTGTGATCGCCGCGATCCTGTTCGCTGTCGCGCTGCTGATGGACCTGTTCGGGGCCGACGCCGGGCCGGTGCTCGACGTGGGGACCCTGAGCCTGGCCGGGTTCCTGTGCGTCGCCCTGCACCTCGCCGGCGCGGGCACCTGGCACACCCGCTACGGAAGCTACCGCCGGCGGCGCCGCTGAGCGTGCTCGCCGCACGGGCCTTGCACGGCCGCGTCCGACCCGGGAACGGGGTCCGGGCGCGGCCGTCGTCCATTCCGGCGACACTGGCCGGTATGAGTGTGCGCATCGAACGGTCGGGACCCGTGTGGACGGTCGTGCTGGACCGGCCGGAGACCCGCAACGCCGTCGACCGGGACACGGCGGAGCGGCTCGCGGCGGCGTTCCGCGAGTTCGACGCCGACGACACCGCCGCGGTCGCAGTACTGTGGGGCGCCAGCGGCACGTTCTGCTCCGGTGCCGACCTGAAGGCCGTCGCGGCGGGCACCGGCAACCGCGTCGAGCCCGACGGCGACGGCCCGCTCGGCCCGACCCGGATGCGGCTCACCAAGCCCGTGATCGCGGCGGTCGCCGGGCATGCTGTCGCGGGCGGCCTGGAGCTGGCGATCTGGTGCGACCTGCGGGTCGTCGAGGAGACGGCGACGTTCGGCGTGTACTGCAGGCGCTGGGGCGTGCCGCTGATCGACGGCGGAACGGTCCGGCTGCCGCAGCTGATCGGGGTCGGCCGCGCCCTCGACCTGATCCTGACCGGCCGGCCCGTCGACGCGGCGGAAGCGCACCGCATCGGCCTCGCGGACCGTGTCGTGCCGCCCGGCGAGGCCAGGCGCGCGGCGGAGGCCCTGGCCGCGACGCTCGCCGACCTGCCGCAGGAGTGCCTGCGCAATGACCGCCGTTCGGTGTACGACTCGCTGGGCCGCCCCCTCGAAGACGCCCTCGCGATCGAGCACCGTCTCGGCGTCGCCTCGCTCCACGCGGGTGCCACGGGCGGCGCCGCCAGGTTCGCTTCCGGCGAGGGCCGCGGCGGCCGCCCAGCCGGCCTCTGACCCGCACCGACACTTGCCGAACAAAGCCACAAATTCGGGTATTGGCCAGCCTCTGCGGGGTGGTGGTGGGCGGCGGATCGACGGTGGGTGCGGGGGGCGTGGACGTAGGGTGGGCGCATGGTCGACAGGGACGCGGTGGAGGCGGCGGCGCGGCGGATCGAAGGGCATGTGCGGCGCACCCCATCGGTCGAGGTGGCGCCCGGGCTGTGGTTCAAGCTGGAGCTCCTGCAGCACAGCGGCTCGTTCAAGGCGCGCGGTGCGTTCAACCGGATCCTCGCCGCGCGGGAGGACGGTGAGCTGCCGGCCGCGGGGGTCGTCGCGGCGTCGGGTGGCAACGCGGGGCTGGCGGTGGCGTTCGCGGCGGCACGGCTCGGCATCCCGGCGGAGGTGTTCGTGCCAGAGGTCGCGCCGGCGGTGAAGGTCCGCAAGCTGCGGCAGCTCGGCGCCGTCGTGCACCAGCACGGGCGGGAGTACGCGGAGGCCTACGCGGCCTCGACGATCCGGGTGGCGGAGACCGGGGCGCTGTTCGTGCACGCGTACGACCAGCCGGAGATCGTCGCCGGGCAGGGCACGCTCGCGCTCGAGCTGCCCGAGGTCGACACCGTCCTGGTCGCCACCGGCGGCGGGGGGCTCGTCGGTGGCGTCGCGGCGGCGGTCGGTGACCGGGCGCGGGTCGTCGCCGTCGAGCCAGCGGGTGCACCGACCTTGCACGCGGCCCTCGCCGCGGGTCGTCCCGTGGACGTGGTCGTGGACAGCGTCGCCGCGGACTCGCTCGGTGCGCGGCGCGTGGGGACGATCGCGCTCGAGTCGGCCGTCCGGCACGGGGTGCGGAGCGTGCTCGTGGACGACGATGCGATCGTCCAGGCCCGCAAACGCCTGTGGGCGGAGCACCGGATCGTGGTCGAGCTCGGCGCGGCCGCCGCCTACGCGGGGCTCGGGCGGCTCGGCGACGCGGGTCGGGTGGCGGTGGTGCTCTGCGGGGCGAACACCGACCCGTCCGACATCGCCGAGGCGCCCGCTGAGACAGTTCAGGATCTGTCTCAAGGCGTGTAACCTGCCTGGCATGCCGCCCGACGAGATCTTCGATGCGGCCATGCGGCGGTTCCTGGAGCAGCGCCGGGTCGACATGCGCTCGCTCGCGGCCGAGCTGGGCATGGGCCGCGCCACGCTGTACCGGCGCGCCGGCGGCCGCGACCAACTGCTCGGCGCGGTGCTGTGGCAGCTCACCCAGCGCAGCCTCCAACGGGCCGTGAAGCACGCCGAGGGCCGCCGCGGCGCCGACCGGATCGTCGCGGTGATCGGCAACTTCCTTGCCGGCGTCATCGAGCAGCCGAGCCTGCGGCACTTCCTCGCCGCCGAGCCCGAGGCGGCGCTGCGCATCCTCACGTCGAAGCACGGTGTCGTCCAGCCGGGGGTCCGCGCGCACCTGGAGGGCCTCCTGCAGGAGGAGATCGCGGCCGGCGCGTTCACCCCGAGGATGGACGCGCGGACCCTGGCCTTCGTCCTGGTCCGCATCGGCGAGAGCTTCCTCTACGCGGACGCGATCGCCGACGGCGAACCGGACGTCGAGCAGGCGTTGCAGGTGATCGGGCGGCTACTGGACGACCAGCCGTGACGCGCCGCTGCGCACCGCGTAGGCCTTGACCCGGCGGGCGGTGGTGTCGCGGTCGGTGCGCTCCCGGACGTGGAACCACTCCATCCGGCACGCGTCGGGGCGGATCTCCAGCACGCCGTAGCCGTGCCCTTCCAGCTCGGCCCACTTCACGTGCCCGTTGGCCGCCTGCACCAGCGACGCGGCGACCGGGCCGACGAAGCCGGGCGGGACGCCGAGGAAGTCGTTGACGTTGTCGCTCGTCACGGACGGCACGACGAACTCGACGGCGGTCGGCGAGCCGACCGTGGACCTCGTGACCAGCTCGTTGGCCCACGACGTGTGGATGTCGCGGGGTCGTGGTTCTCCGCGCCGCCGGCCCACATGTCGTTGGCGACCTCGTGGTCGTCCCAGGTGATAACCCACGGGACGGCGGCGTGCAACGCCTGTGCGTCGGGATCGGTCTTGTACTGCGCGTGCCGGATGCGGTAGTCGGCGAGGCTGACGATCTCGTGGGCCGGTTCGGTGCGACGCACCGTGGTGCCGCCGGCGGTGAAGCCTCCCGTCGCGTACTCGTAGATGTAGTCCCCGAGGTGGACGACCGCGTCGAGGTCGCCGCGGGCGGCCAGGTGCCGGTACGCCGCGAAGTAACCGGCCTCCCAGTTGGAGCAGGAGACGACGCCGAAGCGCAGCAGGGCCAGGTCGGCGTCGGCGGCGGGCGCGGTCCGGGTGCGGCCGGCCGGCGACCAGACCCCGGCGACGCCGAAGCGGTAGTGGTAGGTCGTCGCGGGGGCCAGGCCGCGGGCGTCGACCTTGACGGTGTGGTCGCGCTCGGGCCCGGTGGTGACGGTGCCGCCGGCGACCACGTCGGCGAACCCGGGGTCGGTGGCGATCTGCCAGGTCACCGCGACCGACGGCCCGGCACCCGAGCCGGGGGTGGCCGACGGCGTGGGGGTCACCCGGGTCCAGAGCAGGACGCCGTCAGGCAGCGGGTCGCCGGAGGCCACGCCGTGCAGGAAGACCGGGGTCGCGGCGTGCGCGCCGGCGGCCGTGACCACGGCGACCGCGGTCGCGCCGCCGGTCACCAGCAGGGCGCGGCGCGTCAATGCATCGACAGTCATGCTCGGCAGTTGTACGGCACCCGGTTACCCACAGGTACCCGTACGAACGGAAGTCCCGGCGAACGGAGGATGACCGCCTCCGAAAAACCCGGACATGTCGGATTCGTCCATCGACCGCGAGAGCTGGCACTTGCGCCAGGACGTATGTTCTTCGCATGGCCACGGTGCTGCTGGTTGAGGACGACCATGTCGTGCGGGGCGCCCTGCTGCGCTCGTTGACCGACCGGGGTCACACGGTGCACGCGGTCGGCACCGCGCTGGAGGCGCTGCGGCGGTTCGCCGCCGAGACGCCGGACCTGGTGGTGCTCGACCTCGGGCTGCCCGACCTCGACGGCGCCGACGCGCTGCGGATGCTGCGCGGCATCGCCGACACGCCGATCATCATCGCCACCGCGCGCGACGACGAGGCGGAGATCGTGCGGCTGCTCAAGGCCGGCGCCGACGACTACATGATCAAACCGTTCACCTCCGCCCACCTCGACGCCCGGATGACCTCCGTGCTGCGCCGCACCGGACGGGCGAGCCGCGAGGAACCCACCGCCATCGAGGTGGGAGGCTTGCGTGTCGACATCGGACAACGGCAGGCACACTTGCACGGTGAGCCGCTGACGCTGACCCGCAAAGAGTTCGACCTGCTGGCGTACCTCGCCGCCCGGCCCGGACGGGTGGTCTCACGCCGTGAGCTGTTGGAGGAGGTATGGCGGCAACCCTCAGTGGGCGAGGACCAGACGATCGACGTGCATCTGTACTGGCTACGCCGGAAACTTGGCGAGAGCGCCTCGGCGCCCAGATACCTGCACACCGTGCGGGGCGTGGGCTTCAGGTTCGCGGCGCCGGACTGAGGCGGACCCTCGCCTACGTCTGCGCCGCGGTCACCACGATGGTGGCCCTGGCGTTCCTGATCCCCCTCGGGCTGGTCGTGCAGCAGCTCGCCCGCGAGCGCGCCTTCGCCGACGCCGAACGCCAGACCGCCGTGGTCGTGGCGGTCCTCACCGTGACCACCGACCCCCTGGCGATCGAACGGGCCATCGCCAGCACCGGCGGCCCGGCGGTCAGCCGCGTCTCGGTGCACAACCTGGGCGAGGAAGGCCTCGAGATCGGCACGGGGCACGCCGCCCCGAAGGACCTCGCGCGCGCCGCCGACCAGGCGGCCCCGGTCACGGCGACCGTCACCGGCGGGGTGTCCTACCTGGAGCCGGTGGACGTCGGGTCGGGCCGCACGGCGGTTGTGGAGGTCTTCATCCCTTCCGACGAGCTGTCCAACGGGGTGAGCGGCGCCTGGTGGGCGCTGACCGCCGTCGCGCTGGGGCTCGTCATCGCCTCCGTCTGGGTCGGCGACCGCCTCGCCGCGAAGGTCACCGCGTCGGCCCGCCAGCTCGCGGGCGCCGCGGGGGCGCTGAGCGAGGGATACCTCGACGTGCGCCTCGACCCGTCGGGGCCGCGGGAGCTGGCCGAGGCGAGCTTCGCGCTCAACGTGATGGCCGACCGCATCATGGCGCTGCTGACCAACGAACGCGAGCTGGTCGCGGACCTGTCGCACCGGCTGCGCACGCCGCTGACCGCGCTGCGGCTGGACGCCGAGACGCTCGACGACAGCCAGGACGCCGAGCGGATCCGCGACGCGATCGCCGCGCTCGAGGTCGAGATCGACAAGCTCATCCGCGCGATGCGGGAGCCGATCGACGCGCACTCCCCCACTCCCGACCGCGGCGAGCGCAGCGACGGCGCCGCCGCGTCGACCGGCGAGCAGGGCTGCGACGTCGCCGAGGTCGTCCGGGACCGGATGATGTTCTGGTCGGCGGTCGCCGGTGACCAGGAGCGCGACTGCAAGGCGATCGGCACCGAGGGGCCGGCGCCGGTCCACGTCGCGAAGAGCGAGCTCGCCGCCGCGCTGGACGCGCTGATCGGCAACGTCATCCGGTACACACCGCAGGGCGTGCCCTTCGAGGTCGCGGTCACCCGGCGCGACGACGGCTACGTCGTGCTGCGGGTGGAGGACGGCGGCCCCGGCATCCCGGACCCGGAGCTGGCGCTGCAGCGCGGCGAGAGCGGCCAGGGCTCGACCGGGCTGGGCCTGGACATCGTGCGGCGGGTCGCGATCGAGGGCAACGGCACCGTCAACATCGGCACGTCCGCCACGCTCGGCGGCGCCAGCGTGGTCATCGTCATGGCCGACGCCGACCCGGCCCCGAAGGAGCAGCCGCCGCAGAGCCGGTTCGGCCTCGTCGGCCGCCTCTCCAGGGAGCCAAACGAACGCCGCCGCCGCGGCAAGTCCGCCTGAGCCCGCCTCCCACCTCCGGACCTCCGATCGAGCTGATCCGGAAGACTCTGTGCTGCTCCGACGACACAAAGGGAGCGGGCGCACACCCGCCGCGAACAGGTAGGACGCCTGCCTGTTCGCCGCCGGTCGGGACCGCGGGACGTGAAACGCCATCTGGCGAAGCGGCAACGTAGGACTGCCACAAGTCTCGGTTATGAGTCCCTTAATTGGGTCGTTCGGGCTGGAACGGCACGTTGACGGATCGCTATGGTCAGCCCGTTCCCACGTGGACGGACCGGCACTCACCCGCCTTGCCACCCTCGAAGGCCGGCCGTCCCGCGCGCGGCGGGGACGGGTACCTCTGCCCTGTGCCCGTCCCCGCCGCGCCCCCTTTTTCCCCTCCGGAGGAACCGAGCGTGTCTCGAGTCTTGCGCCGCGTGGCTGTGACCGTGGCGGTCGCGGTGGTCGGCACGGGTGCGGCGATCGCCGGACCAGGTGCGATCGACGACCTGTTCAACGAGAAAGGTCCGGCCGCGATCAGTCGCGTGCCGGCCGACAACCCTGAGCTCGGCCTGGTGTACGCGGGTCTGACGCCGGCGAAGAAGGGCCAGCCGTGCGTCGGCGGGTACCAGCTCACCGAGCGCGGCCAGTGCAGCCACGGCCCTGACGTCCCGCCGTCCGGCCTGACCGTGCGGGGCACGATCGCCCCGATCACCGCGGCCGGCCCCACGCAGGTCGTCCCCGAGACGGACACGGCGGCCGCCCCGCTGGAGCAGACGGTCACCGCCGAGGACGGCTCAGTCGCCTCCGAGGGCGGTTTCGCTCTGGTCCCGGAGGCCGGCGCCGACACCGCGCTGGGCTACACGATCGGCGCCTCCGGCGTGGCGTGCGACGGCGACGGCGTGGCCGGCAAGCGCGTGCAGGTGCTGTACGTGCGCGACGCCAGCACGGCGAGCCGGTTCAACCAGTACCTGGAGAGCTTCCGCACCTGGAGCGCCGGCGTCGACGCGATCTACAACACCAGCGCCAAGGAGACCGGCGGCGAGCGGCACGTCCGCTTCGTGACGACCGCCGACTGCAAGGTCGACGTCCGCGAGGTCGAGCTGCCCGCGGGTGGCCTCGCCACCTTCGACGCGACGATCCAGGGACTCAAGGCCCTCGGGTACAACCGGACCGACCGCAAGTACATGATCTTCGGCGAGTCGAAGGTCTACTGCGGCATCGGCACCTTCAACGGCGACACCCAGCCGGGCGTGAACAACCGCAGCAACGGCGGCCCCGGCTACGGCCGCAGCGACTCCGGCTGCTGGACGGCGAGCGTCGCCGCGCACGAGCTGGGGCACAACCTCGGCGCCGTGAACAACAACGCGCCGAACTCCAGCAAGGCCGGGCACTGCCTCGATGAGTACGACATCATGTGCTACAACGACTCGGGTGGCCTGAAGACGTCCGTCCGGGCCGGTTGCACCGACAAGGCCGGTGAGAACCGGATGGACTGCAACCACGACGACTACTACAACACCAACCCGAGCCCGGGCAGCTACCTCGCGAACAACTGGAACGTGGCCAACAACCAGTTCCTGATCGCGGGCCCCGGCGGCACCACGCCGCCCCCGCCGTCGCCGACGGCGTCCCCCACCCCGACGAAGACCGCCTCGCCGACGCCGACGCCCACGAAGACCACGTCGCCCTCGCCGTCGAAGTCGGTCTCGCCGACACCCACGAAGACCGCGTCGCCGACTCCGACTCCGACGAAGCCGCCGACGGGACTCAAGGAGCTGCGGGTCAGTGACACCACCGCCAACTCGGTGCGCCTGTCCTGGGACGCGGCCGCGGCCGGCAGCCGCTACGCGGTCGTCCTCAATGGACGCTCCATCGGCCAGGTCGGCTCGACCAACGTCCGGATCGTCGGCATGCGCCCCGACACCGACTACCAGATCGGGATTTCGCTCGCGCAGAACGGCGCCCTGACCCCGTGGACGACGACCGTGAAGGTCCACACCGCGGCGGCCCCGGCGCCGACGGCCGGCGCGTGGATGGTGTTCGGCAACAGCCTGACCGGCGGGGTGGCCGACGTGTTCGGCGCCCGCAGCGCGGCCGGCACGCCGATCATCATCTACCGCCAGCACGGCGGGGCGAACCAGCAGTGGAAGCTGGAGCAGGTGGCCGGCGGCAAGTACGTGGTCCGCTCGAAGGCGACGAACGCCTGCATCACCACCACGGGTGACAAGGACGTCGCCGGTGCGACCCTGGTCCAGGGCGACTGCGCGAAGGCCTTGCAGTGGACGATCACCAAGACGGAGTTCGGTGTCTCGGTGCAGTCCGCGAGCGGCCTGGTCGTCGGCGTCGGCAACAACCAGTACTTCGGCAGCCGGCTGCTCGTCCTGCAGAAGCCGAGCGGCGCCAAGTACCAGAGCTGGCTCCCGCAGCGCGCGTGAACCGGTCCTCAACCGATCGCGGCCCGGCGCCCCTGTGGCGCCGGGCCGCGGCCTGCGTGGCGGCGGCCCTGGCCCTCGCCTCCGGCACGGTGCTCGGCACCGCGAAGCCGGCCGCCGCCCATGACGGCGTCATCCTCACCCTGCACGGCGACGGCCGCGGCTCGGTGTGGGTGACGGCGACCTGGCAGGACGGCCACCCGGTCACCGAGGCCGTCGGCATCACACTGCTGGCCACGACCGCCGACGGGCGCCGTGAGGGCCCCGCCGGCCTGCGCCGCAACGGTGACGCGCTCACGTTCGCCGGCACGCTCGCCACCGGCGACTGGACGGTCGTGGCCGAGATGGGCACGCCGGCGATCGGCCGCTGCCAGGGCGTGCTGCACGTGGCTCCCGGCGGCGCGCCGCAGGACATCGTCTGCGCGCCGCCCCCGGCCGCGGCGGCACCACCTCCGGCGCCGGCACCACGGACGTCGTACACCTGGGTCTGGTACGTGCTGGGCGTCGCGGCGCTCGCCGGCGTCGCCGCGTGGCTGTTCCACCGGCGGTCGGCGGCGACCGCGAAGCGCAGGCCCTCCTCCCGGAGGACGACCCCGCGCCGCAAGTGACGTGCGTCGCTGCCTCCGACGACCCGAATTCGCTTGACCGGTACAGTGCCAGTCGGTACTGTACCGGTATAGGCACTGGACCGGTACAGTACCGGGCAGGCCTGGTCCGAGGAGGTCGGCCGTGTTCCCGTTCGCGATGATCGAGTCTCAGAACGCGATGGCCCACGAGGTCCGCAGCGCACTGCCCCAGGCGCCCGTGGTCGCGCCCGCCGCGCCGCTCATCGGCGGCCGGGCGGACAGGTCGCGCCGGGTCCGCGCGGCACTCGCGGCGACCCTGCACCGGGCCGCCGACGCGGTCGCCCCGGCCGCCGCGTGCAGCCCCGCGAACTGAGACAGGATATCGTCGGCGGGTCCCCCTGACGGGGCCCCGCGACGACAGCCGGGAGGTGCGCATGGCGAGGGTCACCTTGCAGACGATCGCCGACCAGGTCGGTGTGAGCCGGATGACCGTCTCCAATGCCTTCTCCCGGCCGGACCAGCTCTCCCCCACCCTGCGCGACAAGATCCTGGCGGTCGCCTCGGAGCTCGGCTATGTGGGCCCCGACCCCGCGGCCCGCGCCCTGGCCCGCGGCACGACCGGCGCCGTCGGCGTCCTGCTGACCGAGTCGCTGCGGTATGCGTTCAACGACGAGGTGGCCACCACGTTCCTCGGCGCGATCGCGGAGGAGCTGGCCCCGACGGGCCTGGCCCTGACGCTGCTGACCGCCGCCGCCCGCGACGACGTGGTGCCCGCCAGGGACGTCGCCATGGACGGCGCGATGGTCTACTCGTGCGACCCGGCGTCCACGGCCGTGGACTGGCTCATCCGGCGCAGGATCCCGCTCGTCTTCATCGACCAGGTGCCCGCCGACGGCATCCCCTGCGTCAACGTCGCCGACCGCCCCGGCGCCCGCGCCGCCGCCCAGCACCTCGTCGACCTCGGTCACCGCCGCGTCGCCTTCGTCACCAGCGGCGTGCGCGGCGCCCACGGCCTGCTGCCGGCCGGCTCCGTCATCCCGGGCGCCGCGGTCGACGAGGACGCGGCGGTCATCGACGGGTACGTCGCCCAGCAGCGCATCCTCGGCTGGCTCGACGCGCTGACCCCGGCCGGCATCACCCCGCCGGTCGTGCGGCTCGCGCACGGCCAGCCCGAGGACGGCTACGACGGCGCCAAGGTCCTCCTCACGCAGGACCCGCGCCCCACCGCGATCCTCTGCTTCTCCGACGCGATCGCCCAGGGCGTCGTCCAGGCCGCGCACGACCTGGGCCTGCGGGTGCCCGAGGACCTGTCGGTGGTCGGGTTCGACGACAGCCCGCTCGCCGCCCGGATGCGGCCGGGGCTGACCACCGTGCGCCAGGACGTCCTCGCGAAGGGCCGGGCGGCCGCGGCCGCGCTCACCCGGGCGATCGCGGAGACCCGCGCCGGCACCGAACCGACCGCCGAGCAGATCCTCGTCCCGGCCGACCTCATCGTCCGCGAGAGCACCGCCCCACCCAGCTGAAGCGGCCGGCGCCACACCTCGCCCGAGCGCCGTCCGGCCCAGGCGAAGCGGCCGGCGCCGCAGACGCCCGAGCGCCGCCCGCCCGACTGAGGCGACCGGCGCCGGGACACGCGCGAGCGCCGTCCGGCTGACCGGACGGCGCACGACCCGCCCGGGACCTGGCGACCTGAGGTGATGCCAGGGCCCGGGCGTTGTGCCCGAAAGGGTTATGGCTTGTCGTACAGGCGACGTCAATGCACCAGGACCGGCACCTGCTCCTGGTCGGTGGCGGTGCTGGCGTCGGCAGGGGTGCGCCGGATGAACAGGATCACCAGCACGGCGGCGACGCCGAGAAGGACCGCGCTGGCGGTGAAGGCCACGTTGTACCCGTGGATCGCCGCCTCGGCCTGCTGGAGCGGCTCCGCGCCGTGGGTGGTGAGGTAGCCGGTGACGGCCGTGGTGAAGATGGTGTTGAGCAGCGCGGTCCCGAGGGAGCCGCCGACCTGCTGGGTGGTGTTGACCAGGGCGCTCGCCACGCCGGCGTCGTGGTTGGCGACGCCGGTGAGGGCGACGCTGCTCAGCGGGACGAAGACGAGGCCCATGCCGACGCTCATCGCGATGAACGCGGGCAGGATGTCCACCACGTAGTCGGAGTGCAGGTCGAGACGGGTCAGCCAGATCATCGCGGCGGTGCCCATGACCCCGCCGATCGACATGATCACGCGCGGGCCGACGCGGGGCAGGAAGCGCGCCGCGAGGGTGGCGGCGACGATGATGCCGGCGGAGAACGGCAGGTAGGCGACGCCGCTCTTGAGGGCCGAGTAGCCCATCGTCTGCTGCAGGTAGAACGTCATGAACAGGAACATGCCGAGCATGCCCGCGCCGACGAGGACCGACACGACGAACGAGGTGCCGCGGTTGCGGTCCCACAGAACGCGCAGCGGCAGCAGCGGGTGCTTCGCCCGCGACTCCCACACGACGAACGCGGCGAGCAGGACGCCGGCGGCGACGAGCCAGCCGATGGTCACGCCGGAGCTCCAGCCGTCGGTCGCGGCCTTCGTGAAGCCGTACACGAGCGCGACCTGGCCGAGGGTGGCGAGGACCGCTCCCGGGATGTCGTACTTCGTGTCGCCGGTGGCCTTGCTCTCCCGCACGACCGGCAGCGCCGCCACGAAGGCGATGATCGCGATCGGGATGTTCACCAGCAGGGTCCAGCGCCAGTTCGCGTACTGGGTGAGCAGGCCGCCGGAGATGAGGCCGATGGCGGCGCCGCCGCCGGAGATCGCGCCGAAGACGCCGAACGCCTTGGCCCGCTCCTTCGCCTCGGTGAAGGTGACCGTGATCAGCGACAGGGCGGCGGGCGCGAGGAGCGCGCCGAAGGCACCCTGCAGGCCGCGGGCGGCGTAGAGGGTCTCGGCGTTGACCGCGGCGCCACCGAGCGCGGAGGCGCCGGCGAAGCCGAGGAGGCCGATGAGGAAGGTCCGGCGGCGGCCGAAGAAGTCGGCGATCCTGCCGCCGAGGAGGAGCAGGCCGCCGAAGGCCAGGGTGTACGCGGTGACGATCCACTGACGGTCGGCGGTGGAGATGTGCAGGGCCTCCTGCGCCGACGGCAGGGCGATGTTCACGACGGTGGCGTCGAGGACCACCATGAGCTGCGCGACGGCGATGACCGACAGGGCGAGCCAGCGTTTGGGGTCGGCCGTGGCCTCACCGGTCGCGCGTTTGGGGTTGACCGCGACGGCCGAGTCCCCCGATTGGTTCGACATGAGCTTGTGCCTCCCAAGGCATGGTTGATCGCGACCGCACCCGGCCGGCGGGCGGGCCTTCAACAGGCAGGAATACGGGTCAGGCAGGCTGGCGCAGGACGGGCAGCAGCACCCGGTCGACGACCCGCGTGGCGAACGCCTCGTCGAGCGGCCCCTCGTGCCACATGGTCCGGTTGAGCACCAGCGCGTGCAGGACTTCTTGCAGCAGGTCGGAGGTGGCTCCGGCGGGCAGCTCGCCACGGTCCACCGCGCGTCGCACGATGGTGTCGTACGCGGAGCGCTTCGCCTCGTAGACGCAGCGGCGGAACGTCTCGGCCAGCTCCGGGTTCCGGGTGACCGCGGTCAGCAGACCGGTCATGACGTCGCCGTCGGGACTGTTCGCCACCTCGCACGCCGCGGTGAGCAGCGCCATCAGGTCGCCGCGCAGCGTCCCGGTGTCCTGCGGCTCGTACGAGCCGCCGAACCGGTGCTCGAAGGCGTCCATCACCAGGTCGGGCTTGTTGGGCCAGCCCCGGTAGATGGTCGCCTTGCTGGCGCGGGCCCGCGCCGCCACGGCATCCATCGACATGCGGTCGTATCCGACCTCGCCGAGCAGCTCGAAGACCGCTTCGCAGATCGCTTCACGGCGTTCGGGCTTCGGCGCGGGAGACATGACCACTTCCTAAGGTGCGAGGGCCGGGTTCCGCAAGTCCTGGATCGCAGGTGTACGGAACCGTTTCGTACACGAACCCTACTCCCGGCCCGGGAGAGTACGAAACGGTTCCGTACACCTCACCCCCGTGAACGACGTCACAGCCGTTTCCGGGAATGCCTGGTGTGAAAAAGTCCCCCGCTCCGCCGGGCGTGTTCGCGTATACCGTCAGGTCCATGACAGAGTTGTCGACCGAACGTCGCATGTGGAGCCTGTTCGAGCCGGTCCACGCGGTCACCTACTTCGCCCCGGACGCCCTGGCCGCGTTCGAGGAGGCGGGCCTGCGCGGGTTCTGGCGGGGGTACTTCGCCGGCCGCAGCGCCCCGCTCGGCGCGGTGCCGGCCGGGCCGGTGATCGCGGCGTTCTACGGGTTCGCGCCCCGGATGGTGACCCGGGCGCTGCCGGACGTGTGGACGCGGATCACGCCGGAGGCGGCCCTCGCCGCGCGGCTGGAAGGGTCGCGGCGGGTCCTGCTCACGGTGGACGGGGACCTGACGGAGGTCGCAAGCCTGTTGCGGGCGGCGGCGGAGGCGGCCGACCTGCACGGCCGGGTGCTGGGCGCGGCCAACGCGATGCTGCCGTGGCCGGAGGACCCGGCCGGCGTGCTGTGGCAGGCGGCGACGGTGCTGCGGGAGCACCGCGGCGACGGGCACCTCGCGGCGCTGCTCGTCGAGGGCCTGGACGGGGCCGAGTGCAACGTGTGGCGGGTCGCGCTGCTCGACGGCGCCGGCCGGGAGTTCTACCAGCCCGCCCGCGGCTGGACCGACGAGGAGTGGGCCGCGGCGATCGACCGGCTGCGCGGCCGTGGGTGGCTGGACGCGGAGGGGAAGGCGACCGGCCGGGCGCGGGAGGCGTACACCTCCGTCGAACGCACGACGGATGCCCTGGCCGCGGCGCCGTGGCGGGCCCTCGGGGAGACCGCCACGGCGCGCTGTGCCGAACTGCTGCGCCCGATCGCCGTGCAGGCGTCGGCGCTGCTGCGGCACCCGAACCCGATCGGGCTGCAGCCGCTCAGCTGAGCTCTGGGTGCCGCTTGAGGTAGGCGGCGATGAAGGGGCACTGCGGGACGACACGCAGTGCCCGCTCCTTCGCCGCGTTCAGGGCGCCGGCGGCGAGCTTGCTGCCCAGGCCCTTGCCCTCGTACTCCTTGTCGACCTCGGTGTGGGTGAAGACGATCTCACCCGGGTGCAGCCGGTAGTAGGCCGCACCCGCGTGCGCTCCGTCGACCCGCAGCTCGAAGCGGTGCTGCTGCGGGTCGTCGACGACCTCGATGTCCACTTAGGACGCCTCTCCTTGCACTGCGGCGTGCGCGGCCGGGATCGTGCCGAGCCGGCCGGCCTGGTAGTCCTCGAACGCCTGGACCACCTCGGCCTTGGTGTTCATGACGAACGGACCATACGCCACGACGGGCTCGCGGATCGGCTTTCCACCGAGGAACAGCACGTCCATCGTGGGGTGGCGCGGGTCCTGCTTCGCGTCGGCGGTGACGGTGATGCTGTCACCTTCGCCGAAGACCGCGAGCTGGCCCAGCTCCACCGGCCGGCCCTTCGTGCCCACGCTGCCCTTGCCCGCGAGGGTGTAGGCGAGCGCGTTGAAGTCCTTGCGCCACGGCAGCGTCAGCGACGCCCCGGGCGAGATCGTCGCGTGGATCATCGTGATCGGCGTGTAGGTGTTGCCGGGGCCGGCGTGGCCGTCGAGCTCACCGGCGATGACCCGCAGCAGCGAGCCGCCGTCGGGCGAGCTGAGCAGCGCCACCTGGCCACCACGGATGTCCTGGTAGCGCGGGGCGGCGAACTTGTCGGCGCGCGGCAGGTTGACCCACAGCTGGAAGCCGTGGAAGAGACCGCCGCTGACGACGAGATGCTCGGGCGGGGTCTCGATGTGCAACAAGCCGCTTCCGGCGGTCATCCACTGCGTGTCGCCGTCACGGATGACGCCGCCACCACCGTGCGAGTCGTTGTGCACGAACTCGCCGTCGATGATGTACGTGACGGTCTCGAACCCCCGGTGCGGGTGCCACGGGGTGCCCTTCGGCTCGCCCGGGGCGTATTCGACCTCGCCCATCTGGTCCATGTGGATGAACGGGTCGAGGGTGCGCAGGTCGACGCCGGCGAACGCGCGCCGGACGGGGAAGCCTTCGCCCTCGAATCCCTTCGGCGCCGTCGTCACCGACACCACCGGGCGGGGGCGCGCCGACACAGGGTCCGGGGTGGACACGCGCGGCAGCGCAAGGACGTTTTCGACGGTGATCGCGGGCATCTTGTGCCTCCAGGGCTGAGCGGGTTTGTCGCCTGCTGCAACGGTACTTGCCGAGCAAGTATTCCGCAAGTCAACAATCTCCGCTCCGGGGCCCGCGACGTGGCCGCGCCGGTCGCTCGCGGGCCTGCGGCGTGGCCCGGTGGGCGACCGGCGCGGCGGCTCACACCCGGACGAACCTGACCGCGTCGGCGCGGGCGCAGCCAGTGCCCGAGCTGGTCAGAATGACCGCGGTGCCGGTGCCGGCGGGCAGGGCGAAGGTGCCCAGGTCGACCCAGCCGGACGGGCCCGAGGTGCCGTTGACCGTCGTCTGGGTGCCGGCGACGGCGAGCTTCGCGGCAGGGTCGCTGTTGGCGGCCGTCACCTTGTAGTAGGAGACCTTGTAGGTGCCCGCCGCACGGAGGTTGGGGCGCCAGGTCGCGGTGTTCCCACCCGAGCTGCAGGCCGCGTAGCGGGTCGGCGAGCCGGTCGTCCAGCCGGTCAGCGTCGACGGCGACCAGGTGCCGGTCTCGCTGTAGCCGTACGCGGCCGGCCCGTCGTCGTCGACGTAGTAGTCCTTCTGCCAGTAGCGCACGTAGTCGAACTGCACGGCCGACGGCAGTTTGCTCGCGTCGGGGACGCTGCCGTAGGCGATGCTGGTGAGCCAGATGCTCGTGTAGTCGTGCGTCCAGTCCGTCGGCAGGTAGGGCGCGGTGTACTTGAGCACGCCGTCGACGTAGAACTTCGTGCTGGTCTCGGACCAGTCGATGCCGTAGACGTGCCAGTCCCTCGAGTCGATCGTGTCGCTGGTGTACGTGGTGCCGTACGACTTCCCGGCGGACACGCCGTTGCCCTTCCAGGTCAGCACGCCGTGGTGGATCCGGGTCGGGCTGATCGAGTCGATCTCGAAGCCGTCGATCTCGGTGCGCTGCGACGCCGGGAAGGTCGTCGAGCCGTCGCCGGACATGAGCCAGAACGAGCTGTGCCAGCCGGCGCCGTCGTTGAGCTTCGCCCGGGTCTCGTAGTAGCCGTAGCGCAGCGTCTGCTTGCTGACCACGCCGCCGCCGGTGTAGTCCTTGCCGCCGTACGTCTCCTTCTTCAGGGCGATGTTCAGCGCTCCCCCGCTGACGGACACGTTCTGCGGGCGCTGGGTGCTGTACGCCTTGGAGTCGGTGCGGTAGTTCCACTTCGCGGTGTCGACCGCGGTGCCGTTGAACTGGTCCTCGAAGACGAGGGTGTAGCCGGTGCCGGCGGGGTCGGCGTGGGCGGCCGTGGCGGTTCCCAGGCCGACGGCGACAGGCACCAGCAACACGATTGCAAGCAGGCGGCGCATCAGTTCCTCCCGTAGTACAGGCGAAGGTTGGTGAGGTCGACGAGATAGAGCACGTCGACGCCGGCGGTGGTGCGTTCGACCGCGAAGCGCTGCACGGGGATCCCGGGCGCGACGGCGGCGGCGGTCCACGCGGTGCCGGGCTTGGTCGCCACGTACATCACGCCGGCCGCGGTGGTGTAGTAGACGCGCTTCTGCTCCGTCGGGTGCCAGGTGATGTCGATGGCGGCGCTGGTCTGCGCGGCGGAGTACACCGTGTCCCGGACCCAGGTGGTGCCTGAGACGTACGCGTAGCGGACCATGAAGTTCGTCGCGCTCCGGTAGCGGTACGCGACCTTCGGGCTGGTGCCGTCGACCGTGAGCTTCGCGCTCTGCACGGCCGGTCCCGTGCCGTCGTTGCCCTGGTACACCTCGCCGGCCTCGACCGGCTGGATGACGTCGGCGGTGGCGGTGCTGACGGGCACGGCGACCGCGGCACCGGTGTGGTCGGCGAACGTGCCGGTCGCGGGCTTGTACAGCAGGTAGCTGAGCTGGTGGCGGAACGCGGTCGCCGGGTACAGCCCCCACTCCCACAGGACGTGGAGGTTGCCGGCGGTGTCGAACTGCAGGTCGTCTGGGTAGACGGCGCGGTTGGCGGACTCGGCGAAGACGGCCACCCGGGTCCACGTCGCGGCGGCGTTGTTCCACCGGTACAGCCGGCCGGAGCGGGCGGTGCTCCCGTCGAGCCGCGCGATGAGGTACAGGTCGCCGTTCGGCGCGGTGGTCAGCACCGGGTACGTGACGCCGATCCCCTGGTCCGGCAGGTCCGCGGCGTGGTTGGTGGGCGCGCCGCCGACGGTGTCGGAGCGGAAGTAGCGCCAGGCGTTGTTGTGCATGCTGGCGAACACGTGCAGCCGGCCGCTGCCGTCGCGCGCGACCGACGGCTGGTTGTGCCCGATGTCGTCGGCGTACTCGGCCTGGGCGGCGCCGTTCATGACGGGCAGCCTCGTCCAGCCGCCGGCGGTGTCGCGGCGGGCGATGGCGACGCGGTGCGTGCCGGCGGTGGAGCCGGGCTCGTTGAACGCCAGATACGCGTAGTCGTTGCCGGGGGTGTACGTGTCCAGCGGCGACCACCAGGCGGCCTGGTTGGAGCTGTCGATGCCGTACGGCACCAGGGTGACGGTGGCGGGGGCGGCGTGCACGGCGGTTGCGGGCACGGTGACGAGGGCCGTCGCCATGGCGGTGGCGGCGACCAGGGCGGCTCTGTGCATGGGCCTCTTCCTCGGGGCTTGCTCACGTGGCGCCGGCGCGGCCAGGCACACCACCGCGTGCGGCACGGCGCACCATCGGCGGCGCAGCACACCGCTTGCGGCGTAACGCACCGCCGTGTGCGGCGTGGCGCACCGTCTGTGGCGCAACGCATCGCTGCGTGCGACGCGGCGCACCGCTTGCGGCGCAGAGCACCGGGTGCGGTGCGGCCGTGCCTCGGAGGTGTGGCTGGTCCGCGGCGGCGCCTCGGAGCGTGGGTCGGTCAGGTTCGGCGGAGGACCTCCAGGAGCGGTGGCAGGCCGCCGTCGGTGGTGACGGCGCCGCCGACCCCCAGCGCGCGGGCGCCGGCGGCCAGGTATTCGGGTGCGTTGTGGGCGCCGATGCCGCCGGTGGCGACGAACTTCGCCTCGGGGAACGGGCCGCGCAGCTCGCGCAGCCAGGCGGGGCCGAGCGCTCCGGCGGGGAACGCCTTGAGCCACTCGCAACCCGCTTGCAGCGCGTGGTGGACCTCGGACGGAGTGGCGACGCCCGGCAGGTGCGGCAGGCCGGCCGCCTGGCTGGCCCGCACCACGTCGAGGTCCAGGCCGGGCGCGACGGTGAACACCGCGCCCGCCTCGGCGGCGGCCTCGACCTGCGCCGCGCTGCGGACGGTGCCGGCGCCGACGGGGTGCCCCTCGGCGGCGAGCGCGCGCAGGCACTCGACCGCCTCGGGGGTCTGGATCGGGACCTCGACCACGCCGAGGCCGCTGTCCCACACGGCGCGGGCGATCTCGAGGGCCCGCGCAACCGGTACACCACGCAGGATCGCCACCAGTGGGCGGCCGCGGAGCAGGTCGTCGAAGCTCATTTGATGAGGGCGTTCATCCGGTCGCGGGCGGACATGAGCGCGTCCTTCGGCGACTTCTTGCCGATGAGGATCGACTGGACCTCCTCGGCCAGGACCTTCTCCATCTGGGAGAACTGCGGGTAGACCCAGAACGGGCTGGCGCTGGAGTTGGCGCCGATCTGGCTGGTGAAGTCGGTGGCGAACTTGTCGTTCTTGACGGCGGAGTCGGCGAGGCCGGCATTGGTGGTCGGCGGCAGGCCCGTCTTCTTGAACCAGTCGACGTTGTACCCGGGGTCGGTGGTGACGGTCCTGGCGTAGTTCGCGGCTGCGGCGGCGCCGGCACCGTTCATCACGGCGATCACTTGCCCCCAGGCGAGGTGCCGCGGTTTGTCGCCTTGCTTGAGAACGGGCCGGGCGACGGGGACCATCTTCGTGCCGAGGTCCTTGTCGGGCGAGGATTTCGTGACGGCGGCGCGGCCGCCGATGGCGTCCTCGTAGAAGGCGGTCTTGCCCTGGGACATGAGGGCGCGGGCGTCGACGCGGTTGACGTCGGGGGCGATGAGCTTCTGGTCGTAGAGCTTCTTGTACCAGGTGAGCGCCTCGACGCTGCCGTCGTCGCCGATGACGACCTTGTTGTTCTCCACGATCGGGGAGCCGAACTCCCACATCCACGGGATGATGTCCTTCAACTGGTCGACCTTCGTCATGCCCGCCCACGGCACGACCCCACCGCCGAGGCCCTTGACGGCGGTGAGCGCCGCCTCGAACTCGGCGACCGTCTTCGGCGGGCTGGTCACCCCGGCCTTCGTCAGCAGCTCGTTGTTGCTGATGAGGCCGATGCCGGCGAAGGTCCACGGCAGGCCGTACTGCACCCCGCCGGACTGCCCGAGCGCCAGGGCCGCCGGGGAGTAGTCGAGGCCGCCGGCGACGCTCTTGAGGTCCAGGAGCTTGCCGGTGGCGGCGAGGGTGGCGAGCCAGGCGACGTCGAGCTGGACGGCGCCGGTCAGCTGCCCGCCCTGCACCTGCAGCAGCAGCTGGTTGAGGTAGTCGTTGTACGGGTACGACGGCGTGCTGATCTTCGTCCCGGCGTTGGCGGCCGTGTACTTGTCGATCTGGGCCTGGATCGGTTCCTTGGTGACCGCCTCGTTGAACGACCAGCTGGTCAGGGGGAACTCTTTGACGCCGTCGTCCTTGAGGCCTTCGGTGCCGGCGGGTGCGGGGGTGTTCGTGGCGGGGGCGCAGGCGGCGAGGGTCGTCCCGAGGGCGCCGAGACCGCCGATCTTGAGCATGGTGCGGCGGGACAGAGACATGTGGATCTCCTGGACTGGGCGGGGTGTTCAGCCCTTCACGGCGCCGGCGGTGAGGCCGGCGACCAGATAGCGCTGGAGGATGGTGAAGCCGATGACGACGGGGAGGGACACG